>CAVKOP010000001.1:0-54431 GCA_963657835.1 Lachnospiraceae bacterium
ATTTTTAGGAGTATGGCTTTGATTGAGTGTGGAACGATAGGCAGAACAAAGATATTGACTAATTTCAAATCCTAAATCTTCTGTATCGCTGGTAATGGGAAAGGTCTTGAAAAACTTTTCTTTTTTCCGTTGTTTGATAATCAGTTCAGCAAAATACTGGCCCATTTCTTCATTGATGCGTTCTACGTAGCGTGATGAAGGCAGCTTCGTGCCGTTGCTCCATTTGTTTACATAGGATACGTCGTAGCCGACAATATCTGCCAATGAAATAAACTTAGCCTGTGTGAAGGTAATCAGCCGTTTCAATGTTGAAGCGTAACCGTCTGAAATCATGGTGCAGTCCTCCTAATATTATCAATTTACTATATAACGAAATACTCAAAATGTGGGAGTATTTTGGAATAGGCTACTAATGAATAAACAAAAAATACCATCATAATTATATCATAGGGCATATATACAGGCAAAAAGGAATTCATGTTTTTAGGACAAAAATTCCATGGACTAATTCTTGTGCTAAAAAATGCAAAACCGTCCTGTTTTGTTCCATAGCGGGACTTTGTATACTTAAGTCACAAAGTCAACCAGCCCCATACAGGGTTTGACGAAATCATTGATGTATCATTTTTAAGGAGGGTTATGTAACATGGCTTACAATAACATTGAATTTACAAAAGAAGACGGCATTGGTATTTTGACGATTAATCGTCCGAAAGCACTCAACGCATTGAATACGGAAACGGTTGTAGAATTAAACGACTGCGTTGGCAAAATCGAAAACGATGCAGAAGTAAAAGTTCTTATCGTAACAGGCGGCGGTGCTAAATCCTTCGTTGCCGGTGCTGATATTGTCGAAATGTCCACCAAAAATGCAGTAGAAGGCCGTCATTTCGGTAAAATCGCACAGGATACATTTACTCGTATCGAAAACCTGCCGCAGCCGGTTATCGCTGCTGTAAACGGCTACGCTCTTGGCGGCGGCTGCGAACTCGCCTGCGCCTGCGATTTCCGTTATGCATCTGACAATGCTAAATTTGGTCAGCCCGAAGTTGGCCTTGGCATTACACCGGGCTTTGGCGGTACACAGCGTCTTCCCCGTGTCGTTGGCCGCGGCTATGGCAAAGAATTGATTTACACAGCCAGCATGATTGATGCTCAGGAAGCATATCGTATTGGCCTCGTCAATAAAGTCGTTCCGCAGGATCAGCTCATGGAAGAAGCTAAAAAAACAGCTAAGAAAATCGCTTCCAACGCTAAAATCGCTGTACAGCTCGCAAAATCCGCTATCAACCGCGGCATCAACTGCGACGTTATTACAGGTATTGCATACGAAGACGAAGTATTCGGCTTGTGCTTTGCTACAGAAGACCAAAAAGAAGGCATGGCTGCATTCGTTGAAAAACGTAAAGCTAACTTCACGGATAAATAAAACGAAAGTCCTTTTTGCCGGCTCATTTGCCCGATAAGCTGAGTAAAGGCGTCATTCGTATGGCGCCTTTCTTAATAAAGAATATTATGTATTAAGAAATATTTTTAGGAGGAATACTCTCATGGATTTTAAATTAACTGAAATGCAGCAAGATATTGCTAATTTGGCAAAAGATTTTGCAACTAAAAAATTAGCTCCGACTGTTAAAGAACGCGACGAAAAAGAAATTTTTGACCGCTCCATTCTCGATGATATGGGCAGCCTCGGTCTTCTCGGCATTCCCTGGGAAGAAGAAAACGGCGGCGTTGGCGCTGACTTCCTCAGCTTGGCTGTTGCCTGCGAAGAAGTAGCAAAAGTAGACCCTTCCATCGCATTGAGCTTTGAAGTACACACGATGCTCTGCTCCTGGCCTATCTGGAAATTCGGCACAGCAGAACAGAAACAGAAATTCTTAAAACCGTTGGCAGAAGGCACAAAACTCGGCGCATTCGGCCTTACAGAACCGAACGCCGGCACAGACGCTTTGAACGGCTCTACTACAGCTGTTAAAGAAGGCGACTACTATATCCTCAACGGCTCCAAAGTTTTCAACACCAACGGCGGCGAAGCAGACGTAACAGTCGTTTTTGCAGCTACAGATAAATCCAAAGGCGCAAAAGGCATGAGCGCTTTCATCCTCGAAAAAGGCATGGAAGGCTTCACATACGGCAAAGAAGAAATCAAAATGGGTATCCGCGCTTCCGTACAGCGTGAACTCGTATTCCAGAACGTAAAAGTTCCGGCTGCAAACCTTCTCGGCAAAGAAGGCGAAGGCTTCAAAATCGCTATGATGACTTTGGACGGCGGCCGTGTCGGCGTTGGCGCACAGGCTCTCGGCATTGCAGAAGGCGCTTACAACGAAGCTGTTAAATACGCTAAAGAACGTGTACAGTTCGGCAAACCGATTGCAACGAAACAGGCTATTGCTTTCATGCTCGCTGACATGAAACTCAAAATTGAAACAGCTCGTTTGGCTGTATACAAAGCTGCTTGGAAAATGGGCCAGCCTGATGTAAAATCCTACTCCATGGATGCATCTATCGCTAAAAAATATGCTTCTGATATTGCTATGGAAGTTACGACAGACGCTGTACAAGTATTCGGCGGCTACGGCTTCACTCGTGAATATCCGGTAGAACGCTACATGCGCGATGCTAAGATTACACAGATTTACGAAGGTACCAACCAGGTACAGCAGATGATTATCTCCGGCTCCATCCTCAGATAATAACTTTGTTACCTCCTTTAAAGGTAAAAATATATATTTGTAGTACAAGTTTAACATGTTGCTCAAAGAGAACCCCGGCTGCAATTGGACACTGCAGCCGGGGTTTTCTCTTTTTATATTGTTTAATTTTTCCTAGTCAGGGGATTTAATGAAATACTCGCCAAAGTCCGATTATCAAAAAGAGTGTGACGATGCAGAAACTGATGATACGGGTTTTGGAAAAGATTTTGGGATCGTTTTGTATATTTTTGGGCGGCGGTGGCGGCGGTACGACTTGTTTGGTGCCGCAGATGGGGCAGACGAGTACGCCGTCCCGCAGTTCGGTGCCGCAAGTTGGGCAAATCATGATATCATCTCCTAATCGCTATCCTAGTATACTTCCATCATAGGGAGATTCGTGCTGTCTGTCAAGGTTGCGGCAGAATGTGTTCGTGAAAAGGCAGCGTACGCTTGACTGCGGCAGATTAACGAAGCGTATGTGGTGGTTGAAACGCCGGGAAAAACGGTATCCGTATGTATATCCTTTGTTAATTGGGGCATAATTATATAGTTTTTGCCAAAAAATGATTGTATAAAACGTAAAAATAGCATAAAATAAAAACTTAGAGTTTGCATATAATGATAAAGAAACGTTTTGTGAAAGGAGATAATAAAAAGTATATGAAAAAATTAGGATTGAGTACGCAAATACTCATCGGCTTGCTGTTGGGTGCGCTTGTCGGTTATTTGTTTCCGGATTTTGGGGATAAGCTGAAACCGATTGGCGATGCGTTTTTGCGTATGATTAAAATGATTGTCGTGCCGTTGATTTTTAGTACCCTCGTCATGGGAATTGCCGGTACGGGTGATTTTAAAAAATTGGGACGACTGGGCGGCAAGGCGATTATTTGGTTTGAATTTGCGACGACGATTGCCTTGGCGATTGGGCTGCTGTTTATGAATTTGGCGCAGCCCGGTGTCGGCGTGACGCTGACGGCTTCGTCGGCCGGTGCGGCCGATGTGGCTAATGCGAGTCAGCATAGTGTCGATTTGGTACAGTATGCCGTCCATATTGTACCGACGAATATTGTAGATGCGGCTGCCCGCCAAGATATGCTGCAGATTATTTTCTTTGCCTGCTTTTTTGGCGTAGGCGTAGCTCATATTGGCGAATCGGGCCAAAAGATTGTGGACCTCTGTCACAGTGTAGCTGAAGCTATGTTTAAGGTAACCGGCTATGTCATGCATGTCGCGCCTATTGGCGTATTTGCTATGATTGCCTATACCGTAGGTAGCTATGGCATTGCCATGCTGATTCCATTGGGGAAACTGATTGTTTCCGTAGCCGCAGCGACGCTCGTGTTTGTATGCATCATTGCGTTAATTGCCAGCTTGCTGACACGCATCAATTTTTTCCATGTCTTAAAGGCTATTAAAGATATTTTGTTCTTGGCCTTTTCTACAGCGAGCAGTGAAGCTGCCCTGCCGCTGGCAATGGAACGCCTTTCTCAACTGGGCATTCGAAAGAATATCGTCACTTTTGTCATGCCGACGGGCTATTCGTTCAACTTGGACGGTTCTACCTTGTACAGTTCCGCAGGTATTTTGTTCATTGCCCAGCTGTACGGTATCGATATGTCCATTGAACAGCAAATTCTCGTCATGCTGACGCTGATGCTTTCTACAAAAGGGATTGCCGGTGTGCCCGGTGCAGGCATTATTGTCGTAGCGGCAACCGCGGCGGCGTTTAACCTGCCGACAGACGGCGTAGCCATCTTGCTGGGGATTGACAGATTGCTGGATATGATTCGCACGGTCTGCAACGTTTGCGGCAACTGCATGGCAACGGTCGTTGTAGCCCGCTGGGAAGGGGAACTTCCTAAAGATAGGTTTAATGCCGCTTATAAAGATTTGATGAGCGGCAAGAAGCTGGAAAACGATTTTTAGCTGATGAATACAGGAATTCAGTGTATGAACTGGGTTCCTGTTTTTTTATATATCTGATATAATATATAGTATAAAAAAGTGATTTGAAAGGATGTTCCTGACAAAAAACTTTATAGATCAGCCGTCGTACTTGCTTGCAAAGAAAGTATCTGCGCAAATGAGGCGAAAGCACATACTAAAATAGTAGGTGAGCTCTGTGCTTTTGCATGGAGCTTTTTATTATAGACAAAAATGAAGAGGAGACCGTGTATGGAAACAAGATTAGCTGTCATCGGCATTGTCATTGGCAAACGGGAAGCAGCGGCCAAACTCAACGAACTGCTTCATGAATATGGACCGTATATTATCGGACGGATGGGCGTCCCGTATCAAAACAAAGAGGTTAGCGTGATCAGCGTCATCATTGACGCGCCGCAGGATGCTATCAACGCGTTGACAGGAAAGCTGGGCATGCTTCCTGACGTGAGCGCCAAAACGATGTATCCGCCGCTGCCGTAATAGGAGGATGTTATGTTAAAACTTGCAATTTACGGCAAAGGCGGCATTGGCAAATCGACGATGACGAGTAATTTGGCGGCTGCCTTTGCGTATTTAGGAAAACGGGTCATCCAAATAGGCTGCGACCCGAAAGCGGATTCGACGTTTAATCTGCTGAACGGTAAGCCTGTCGAACCGGTGATGAATTACCTGCGTGAACATGATGAAGATCCGCAGCGGATAGAAGATATTTCCCGTATTGGCTACGGCGGCGTTCTTTGCATTGAAACGGGCGGGCCGACGCCGGGACTGGGCTGTGCCGGCCGCGGCATTATTGCTACGTTTGCTTTACTGGAAGATTTGGGGCTGTTCGAAACGTATCAGCCCGATGTCGTGTTGTACGATGTGTTGGGCGATGTCGTCTGCGGCGGCTTTGCGGCGCCGATTCGGGAAGGATATGCCGAAGAAGTGCTGATTGTCACATCGGGCGAAAAAATGGCCTTGTATGCGGCTAACAACATTTATACAGCTGTACAGAATTTTGCAGACCGAAGCTATGCGACCGTGCGGGGGATTCTCTTCAACCGCCGCAATATTCCCGACGAAGAAGCTAAGGTACGGGCTTTTGCCGAAAAAAATCAGCTTCCCATTATCGGAGACATTCCGCGAAGCGACGCGATTAATCAGTTTGAAGAAGAAGGAAAGACTGTCATTGAAGGCAACCCGGATTTGCCGATTAGCCAGACGTTTTTGCAGTTGGCGGCTTCCTTGCTGCAGGATAGGAAAAAGATATGACACACGAAAAGAAACCGTATTCTATTACCATCAGCCAATTGGTGGAGCTGGGCCGTGAACACATTCCGGCAGAGCTCATTTCCTCGACCCATTTGATTTATAACTCGCCGGCTGCCTTGGCGTTTAATTCACCGGGGGCGCAGGGGTTTGGCGTCAAGCGGGCCGGACTGGCGATTCCCGGTTCGGTGATGCTGCTTGTCGGTCCGGGATGCTGTGGCCGCAATACGACCATCCTCAGTGAAATGGGCGGCTACAGCGACCGATTTTTCTTTTACATTATGGATGAAACGGATATTGTCACAGGACGGCATTTGCGCAATATCCCGCAGGCTGTAGAAGAAATCGTAGATTCCCTGCCTGCTGCGCCGTCTGTCGTCATGATTTGCATGACTTGTGCAGACGCGCTTTTGGGAACAGACATGGAACGTGTCTGCCGTAAGGCGGAAGCAAAAGTTGGTCTGCCTGTCGTTCCCTGTTATATGTACGCGCTGACGCGGGAAGGACGCAAACCGCCTATGGTAGATGTCCGGCGTGCCGTGTATTCGCTGCTGAAAAAACAGAAGCGGCAAAAACGGACCGTCAATTTGCTGGGATATTTTGCGCCGCTTCAGGCAGACTGTGAATTATACGACGTACTGCGCCAACTAGGCATTACTACAATTAACGAAATATCCCGCTGTCAAACGTTTGAAGAATATCAGGGCATGGCTAAGGCTAATTTCAACGTGATTCTCAACCCGGAAGCCCGGCTGGCAGCGCAGCACATGGAAAAGAATCTGGGCATACCGAGTATTGAGCTGACGCGGCTGTATCAAGTCGGACAGATTCATAGGCAGTATCAGGCATTAGGACAAGTATTGCAGACGACGATTGATGATTCCCTTTGGTATGAAAAAGCAAAAACAGAAGTTGCTCGCATACGAAACCAATACAGCGGCACGACCGTGGCCATTGGGGAAATGCAGAACGGCAATGCCTTTGAAATGGCGTTGGCACTGACGCGGTACGGGTTCTGCGTTCGGGAAATATATGCCAACCTGACAGGTGATGATTTTGTCTATCTTCGCCATTTGCAGACACTCAGCCCGGATACCCGCGTGTATTCGAATTTGTCGCCGTCTATGCTGTATTATGACGGCAGCCAGCATCCTGTGGATGTCACAATTGGCAAGGATGCGGCGTACTATCATGATGATAGCGCCCATGTTTTTTGGGATGAAGAAATCCAGCCGTTTGGCTATGCCGGCGTGCAGGCGCTGCTGCAAAAAATGGATGCGGCATTGCAAGGGAGGAACAGCTGATGAAAGGATTGTGGAAATATATATCGCCGTTTGCCCCGGACCAGTCGGGCGCGGCGGCTGTCCTCTACGGCTTGGGCGGTATCGTGGTCATTTGTGATGCCGGCGGCTGTGCCGGCAATATCTGCGGTTTTGATGAGCCGCGTTGGTTCAGCGGCAGAAAAAGCGCCGTATTTAGTGCGGGCCTGCGAGATATGGATGCTATTTTAGGCCGGGATGACAGGCTCATCGCCAAACTTTGTGATGCAGCGCAGACCATCGATGCTTCTTTTGCCGCCATTGTCGGCACGCCGGTGCCTTCCGTGATTGGCACGGATTATCGGGCACTGCAGCGAATGGCAGAAAAAAAGCTGGACATGCCCATCCTGACAATCGATACGACGGGAATGAAGCTGTATGACAAAGGCATTGAAAAAGCCTATCTGGCTTTGCTGCGGCAGTTTACCCGGACGGATGATGCGCCGGAAAAAGACACAGTCGGCGTGCTGGGTGCGGTGCCTTTGGACTTGATGCATGCTGACGGCACGGAAGCGGTTTGTCAGGAACTGGTAGAAGACGGCTGGCAGCAGATTTTGCTTTATGATGATTTGGATGATTTCATTCATGCCGGCAAAGCGGATATGAATATTGTCGTGTCGCCGGCAGGATTAAAAGCGGCGCAGTATTTGCAGAAAACCATAGGCACGCCGTATGAACAGCGGTATTTTGGCTTGTCTCGCGTCGTGCCGGATAATTCTATCTTTGCCGGGAAAAATGTTCTTATCGTCCATCAGCAAACAGCGGCTCATGCTATGCGTGCGTTGGCAGAAGAAGCAGGCGCAGCGTATGTAACGACAGCGACCTGGTTTATGACGGAACAAACGAATCATGATGAAGGTGATATATCCTTGCGGGAAGAAGATGAGTTTCGCAGATTGGCTGACAACAATGATTTTGACATTATTTTGGGAGATGCCTATTTCCAAAAAGCACTGCCTCATTTTCAAGGCATGTATGTCGATTTTCCTCATTTTGCCGTGTCTGGGAGGGGATAGCCTATGAAAACGGAAGTCATTCGGCTTTTTGGCATCGTCCAGGGCGTCGGTTTTCGCCCCTTTGTCAGCCGAACGGCTAAGACCTGCCGCATATATGGCAGCGTATGCAATAAAGGATCTTATGTCGAAGTGATTGCCCAAGGGGATGATGCGGCACGGCGGCAGTTTCATCATGACCTGATTGCGAAAGCCCCGGCTCGTTCCAGCATCCTCAACGTATCGACTGCCATAGAAGACAGAAAGCCGTATACTGATTTTACGATTATAGAGAGTGCCAAGGAAAAAGGAGCCGTGTTTGTTTCGCCGGACATTGCCATTTGCGAGGAATGCAAAAAGGAATTATTTGATAAGACAAACCGGCGGTATCTGCATCCCTTCATCAACTGTACGGCATGCGGCCCGCGACTGACGATTCTCGATGCCATGCCCTATGACCGGGAACGGACGAGCATGGGGGAATTTCCCATGTGTGATGCCTGCCATGAAGAATATACTCATCCGGAAACACGGCGGTACGACGCGCAGCCTGTCTGCTGTAATGACTGCGGCCCGGAGGTATATCTTTTGGGAAGAAAAGAACGGCGCAGAGAAGCTATCTGCAAGGCCCGAGAGGTGATTTGCCATGGCGGGATTATTGCCGTGAAGGGCATCGGCGGCTTTCACCTTTGCTGCGATGCGGCCAATGATGACGCTGTACAACGGCTGCGTCAGCTGAAGCACCGTCCCGTCAAGCCGTTTGCCGTCATGATGAAAGACTTGGCCGCAGCCAAACGGGAATGTGTCGTTTCCCATGAACAGGCAGCACTGCTGGACGGACATGAAAAGCCGATTATGTTGCTGCGCAAACGAGCGCATACGTCGCTGTCTTCCTATATTGCACCGGATAATCCCAACGTAGGGGTCATGCTGCCCTATACGCCGCTTCATTTGCTGCTGTTTACGTACGACGACGATTGGGTTATGCCGGACGCACTGGTCATGACCAGTGCCAATGCATCCGGTGCGCCGATTTGTCGTACCGATGAGGATGTCAAAACAGAAGTACTGGGGATGTGCGATCTTGTCTTGTCGCATACTCGTAAAATCCGGCTGCGTGCCGATGATTCGGTACTGGATTTTTATAACGGCAAACCGTATATGATACGGCGTTCCCGCGGCTATGCACCGCTGCCTTTTTTTGTAGGTACAGAAACGGGCAGACAGGTACTGGCCATTGGCGGTGAACTAAAAAACACGTTTTGTATCGGCAAAGACAATCTATATTACTTGTCCCCGTATATTGGCGATATGGCAGATATACGGACCGTTACGGCACTGCGTGAGTCGGTGACCCGTATGGAAACGTTGTTGGAAGCTTCACCATCTGTCGTAGCCTGTGACAGTCATCCCAGATACAATACGACAATAACAGCGCATGAATTAGGGCTTCCCGTCATAGAAGTACAGCATCATTATGCCCATGTTTTATCTTGTATGGCAGAAAACGACTGCATCGATAGACCCGTTATTGGCGTATCGCTGGATGGAACCGGCTATGGAACTGATGAAACGATTTGGGGCGGCGAAATACTGTTGTGTGATATACACGGGTTTCGGCGCTGCGGCTCGATTGCGCCGTTTTGGCAGCGCGGCGGCGATGCATCGTCTAAAGAAGGATGGCGCATTGCTGTCAGCATGATTGCGCAACTTGTGAAAGAACCGTCTGACATAGCAGCTGTCGTTCAGCAGCTGCAGCTTTGCGACGAGGTTAATTTGCAGGCTCAGCTGTTTATGGCTGCTAATCAGATTAACAGCGTTCGTTCTACCAGTACCGGACGGCTCTTTGATGCCGTAAGTGCCATTTTGGGGCTGTGCCGGGCGTCTACCTTTGAAGGGGAAGGTGCCATGAGGCTGCAATTTGCGGCAGAACGCGGCAAGGATACGGCAGAAGTGCTTTCGCTGGATATAGGCGCGGGGCAGATGCAGGACGCGCGCTATATACTGCCTACGGATAGATTGGTACAGGAACTGCTGCAGCGGCGTTTGCAGGGAGAAGACGTATCCCTGCTGGCGTATCAGTTTCACGATGCCTTGGCAAAGATGCTGGTGCAGGCCTGTGAACGGGTACGGGAAGAAACGCACTGCCAAACTGTAGCACTCAGCGGCGGCGTATTTCAAAACACGCTGCTGCTGCGTTTATGTGATGATAGGCTGCAAGGACGGGAATTTACGGTACTGAAGCATAGCTTGGTGCCGCCCAATGACGGCGGCATTGCCTTGGGACAGGCTGTATATGCTATGTATAACAAAGGAGGAATTTGATATGTGCGTAGGATTACCGGCACGGGTAGTAACGATAAAAAACGGTATGGCATTGGTGGATGCATCGGGAGCCAAGCGGGAAGTATCCGCTGAACTGATGGACCATTTGGATCCCGGTGACTATGTCATGGTACATGCAGGCATGGCGATTGCCAAAATAACCGATGACGATACAGAGGAAACGGATGACATCTTGGAGGATTTATGATGGAAATGAAGAAAAAACGGACGGCACTGGAAATTATTCGACAGTATGACGGGCCGCCGATTCGCATCATGGAAGTCTGCGGCACCCATACACATGAAATTTTCCGCCTTGGCATCCGACAGATTCTGCCGCCGCAAGTGGACTTGATTTCCGGGCCGGGGTGTCCTGTCTGCGTGACGCCGGTTGATTTTATTGATGAAGCTGTCTGGCTGGCACTGCACAAGGGCGTGACAATTTGCACCTTTGGTGATTTGGTTCGTGTTCCCGGCTCAGAAATGAGTTTGGCTGGCGCACGCAGCCAGGGCGCCCATATAGAAGTCGTTTATGCGCCGCTGGATGCTTTGACCTATGCGAAAGAACACCGTGATGAAGATGTTGTCTTTTTATCTGTCGGCTTTGAAACGACGACGCCGGCAAGTTGTCTGGCTGTCAAAAAAGCAAGAGAAGAAGGCATTGCGAATTTTTCTATCCTTACAGCCAATAAAACGATGCCGCAGGCTTATGAAGTCCTGAAAGGCAGTGCCGATGTGTTTTTATATCCCGGTCATGTAGAAGCTGTCGTGGGAACCAGACATTGCGAGGCGTTGGTACAGGAAGGTATATCCGGCGTAGTAGCTGGCTTTACGGCCAAAGAGCTGCTGACCGCCCTGGCTGTTATTATGGTAAAATTTCCCCAGGGCAAACCGTTTTTTAAAAATTGCTATCCCCGTGTGGTTACGGCAGCGGGAAGCCTGGCAGGACAACAGCTGATGGCTGAAGTGATGGAACCGTGCGATTCGCAGTGGCGCGGCCTGGGCATGATACGGCAGTCCGGCATGCGGCTGCAGTCGGCGTATGCGGCGTATGATGCCCGCAAAAAATATGAGGTTCCTTGTATGCATGGGCATGCCAATCCGGCCTGCCGCTGCGGCGATGTGCTGCAGGGAAAATGCAGACCGTCAGACTGCCCTGTGTTTGGCAAAGGCTGTACACCGGAGCATCCTGTAGGAGCCTGCATGGTATCTCATGAAGGAGCCTGCTCGGCATATTATCAATATGGAGGAATTTTACATGAATGATGTAGTAACACTGGCGCATGGCGCCGGCGGCAGACAGACTGCCGAATTAATCGATACGGTATTTAAAGCACATTTTGCCAATCCTCAGTTTACTGGTGATGATGCGGCAGTTCTGCCTTTTGGCGATACCCGTTTGGCATTTACTACGGACGGCTTCATCGTGTCGCCGCCGGAATTTCCCGGAGGCAATATTGGCAAGCTGAGTATTTGCGGTACTGTGAACGATTTGGCTTGTATGGGAGCTCAGCCCCTGTATCTGTCCTGTGCGTTTGTCATTGAAGAAGGCTTTCCGCTGGCTAAAGTAGAAGAATATGCGGCAGCCATGGAAAAAACAGCAGCGGAAGCAGGTGTGCGCATTGTAGCCGGTGATACCAAAGTTGCCGGCAAGGGGCAAGTAGACCATCTGTTTATTACGACGACGGGCATTGGCCGTATTATGGACGGCGTGCATACATCAGGAGCCCAGGCCAAGCCGGGCGATGCTGTCATTGTGACCGGCGACGTAGGACGCCATGGCTGTACGATACTGCTGGCCCGTAATCAGTTTGGCATTGATGCCAATGTCACGAGTGACTGTGCGCCTTTATGGGGAACCGTTCAGTCCATGTTGGAAACAACGAAGGACATTCACGTCATTCGAGATGCGACCCGCGGCGGCGTCGGCACGGTTTTGTATGAAATCGCCGGACAGAGCCAGGTTGGCATTCGGCTGGACAGTCAGGCCGTTCCTGTAGATTCATCGGTGCGCGGCGTATGCGGCATGTTGGGACTGGAACCACTGTATTTAGCGTGCGAAGGCCGTTTGGTCGTCTTTGCGCCGAAAGATAAGGCCCAGGCTATTGTCGATACACTGCATAAAGGACCCTATTCAAAACAGGCGGCCATTATTGGCGAAGTCACGGCGGAACAGCCGGGCCGCGTTATTGTACGGACTGAAATTGGCGCAAAAACGTTGCTGCCGCCGCCGGGCGGTGAATTGCTGCCCCGTATTTGTTAGAAACTAGCGGTTGGAAAGGTGGGATTGGATGATAAAAATAGCTGTTTATGGAAAAGGCGGCATTGGCAAATCGACGACGGTTTCCAATATGGCGGCTGCCCTGGCAGAAAACGGGCTGCAGGTCATGCAGATTGGCTGCGACCCGAAAGCCGACTCGACAGTCAGTCTGCGCGGCGGCCAGCCGGTACAAACGGTACTCGATTTGATGCGGCAGCAAAAGAAGGCATTTTCTCTGGAAGACATTGTGGCTGTCGGCTATCGCAATATTGTCTGTGTAGAGGCCGGCGGCCCGGCACCGGGAATGGGCTGTGCCGGACGTGGCATTATTGCCGCTTTGGAAACGTTAAAAGAAAAAGGCGCCTATGAAGTATATCGGCCTGATGTGGTGTTTTATGATGTATTGGGAGATGTGGTCTGCGGCGGTTTTTCTATGCCGATGCGAAAGGGATATGCTGACGCTGTTTTTATCGTCACGTCCGGAGAAAATATGGCACTGCACGCAGCAGCCAACATTGCCATGGCGGTAGATCACTTTAAACAGCGGAGCTATGCGCGTCTTGGCGGCCTGATTTTAAATCGTCGCCATGTACCTCGTGAAGAAGAAAAAGTACAAGAATTGGCAGCGGATATTCACGCGTCGGTTATCGGTGCATTGAACCGCAGTGATGTCGTTTTAAAAGCGGAAGAACTGGGAAAAACGGTTTTGGAAGCCTTTCCGGATAGTCCCATGGCGGACGAATATCGAACGCTGGCGCAGGCTGTCTATCAGGAAGCAATGAGGTGATGCTATGCTGCAGCAAATGGGAAAGCAAACAAAAGAAACAAAGGCTGTCATACCGATAAAGGATGCTTCATTTCCGGCATTCTTTTATGATGGACTGCAGTATTCACCGCCTGCCAGAGGAACATGGAATATTGTGCATACGAATATGCTGGTCCCCGAATCCCACCAGATTTATATTTGCGCGTTAGGCTGTCTGCGCGGCGTTGTTTTGACTGCTGCTGAAATGGGCGCCATGAATCGGTTTTCGTCTATCGTCGTTGAAGAACATCATTTATATGACGGCACCATGGAAGACATGATCGTGCAGGCTGTAGGAGAGATTTTAAACGGCCTGCGTCCTTATGTGCCCAGGGCTTGTTTTGTCTATCCGTCCTGCATTCATCATTTTATGGGATGCGATATGGATGACGTGTATCGGCGGCTGCGGGAAACTTATACGCAGACGCAATTTGTCGCTTGCTGGATGGACCCCATCCGGCGGGAATCCGATTTGACGGCAGAAATGCGGACACGGCGGCAGTTGTACAGCCTGCTGCAAAAAACGGCCCTGCGTCCCGGCGATGTCAATATTGTTGGCAGTAATCTGGCTGTTCAGAAAGAGTGTGAACTCCTGTCTCTGCTGCAGCATAACGGTATTGCCGTACATCAGCTGCCAGCCTGTGACACCTATGAAGCGTATGAAGCGATGGCTGCCAGTAGGTTGAATATCGGGCAGGAACCGCTGGCTAAAGGATGTTTGACGGATATGAAAGAACGGCTGGGACAAGAATCGTTATATATATCCAGTACTTGGGATATGGAAGAGATAGAAAAAAATTTGCAGGCTGTGGCTTCGTGCCTGCATATAGCATGCCCTTCGTATGCCGCAGAAAAAAAACAGTGTGAAAAGGCGTTGGCGCAGGCACGGCTTTGTTTGGGAGCAATGCCGATTGCCATTGATTATACGGCTGTAATGCGTCCCTTCAGCTTGGCCTGCTTGCTGCTAAAGCATGGCTTTTTGGTAGAACGAATCTATGCGGATGGGGCCAACCCGGAAGATGAAGCGGACTTTTACTGGATACAGTCGCACTATCCGCAGCTGCAGCTGTATGCAACGCGGCATGCCGATATGCGCTGTCTGGCCCGTACGACGGAAGGGCCTATGCTGGCTATAGGGCAAAAAGCAGCGTATTTTACAGGCACCAGGCATTTTGTCAATATCGTAGAAGGCGGCGGCCTGCGTGATTATGCCGGTATTTTACGGCTGACAGCGCTGCTGCAGGAAGCCTATCATACAGAAAAAGAAGCCAAGCCGTATATCAGCCGCAAAGGATGGGGGTGCGCTTCATGTTTATGAGAGAAGCCGTAAGCCGCATTGCAACGTATTCTGCGGACACATTTGGCGTCTGCTCGGCGTTGTTTGAACTGGGCGGCATGATTGTCATTCATGACCCGTCGGGATGCAATTCGACGTATACGACGCATGATGAGCCGCGCTGGTATGAAAGAGACAGTTTAATTTTTATTTCCGGCCTGACTGAAATGGATGCCCTCATGGGAAATGATGAAAAATTGGTTCATGATGTTATCGAAGGAGCTCGGCAGTTTTCCCCTCGTTTTATCGTCTTGTTGTGTACGCCTGTGCCCTTGATGATGGGGACTGATTTTCCGGCCTTGGCACAGGAAATTGAAGATGCCACAGGCATTCCGACGTTTGCAGGTACGACAAACAGCATGGAAACCTACGAAATAGGGATTTCTTGGGCATTGCAGCTGCTGGCAAACCACATCGTCAAAGAGAATCCTATTTCAGCCTCCGGTCATTTTTGCTGTTCTTGGCAGCCGACCTTTGCGTCACAAAGTAAAAAGGCGATTCCAGTTAATGTCATAGGGATGACGCCTCTTGATTTTGCGTATCAGGGCAGTGAAAAAACGATACGGCGGTTTCTTGCGAAACAGGGATTTTCTGTGCGTAGTATTTGGGCTATGGGCAGCCGCCTGGAAGAAATTGAAATGGCAGGACAGGCTAAAGTCAATCTAGTCGTTTCCTATGGGGGGCAGGAAGCGGCAAACGTAATGAAAGAGCGGTTTGGCCAGCCGTATGTAGTCGGGGTGCCTATCGGATCGTTTCAAGACACGGTGCGTCAGGCATTGCTGCAGGCCGTACATACAGGAGAAAATCAGTATCCGTGTTTGCAGCGGACTAGTGCCGAGGACGCGAACCTTGCCATTATTGGTGAAAGTGTGTATGCGGCATCCTTGGCAGCTGCGTTGGAAATGGCTGTCGGCGTGCCTGTGCAGGTGCTGTGCCCGTTGGAACCGGCTGAAAAGACACTGCAGGAAACAGACTGCCGCATTGCGTCCGAACAGGAACTGCAGGCGTGCTTGAGGGAAAAAGACATCATTATAGCTGACCCATTATATCAGCCTGTTTGTCCTGCTCGGAGCCGTGTAGTACCGTTGGGACACGAAGCATTTTCCGGCCGCATATACCAGCATGAAATTCCTGATTTGATGAAGCCGGAAATATTTGCTGAATTTGTAAAACAAGTAAAAGGGGTGTAACGCATATGGGATTCAATGATACGCCGTCAGGGGAACGGATTCATATTGGCTTTTTTGGACGCCGCAATGCTGGCAAGTCCAGTGTCGTCAACGCAGTTACCGGACAAAGTCTGGCTATTGTATCCGATACGAAAGGAACGACGACCGACCCGGTTTATAAAGCGATGGAACTGCTGCCGTTGGGGCCGGTAGTGATTATCGATACGCCGGGGTTTGATGATGTCGGCTCGTTAGGGGCCCTGCGCGTGCAAAAGACCAAAGAGGTGCTGCATAAAACAGACATTGCCGTACTGGTCATTGATGCAGCAGAGGGCATGACGCAGAGCGATACGGATATACTGCAGCTTATTCGGGAACGGCAAATCCCGTATTTAATTGTCTATAATAAAGCGGACTGCCTTGCCAGTCATGCCAAGGCGGCCCAGAATGAAATATATGTCAGCGCATTGTCGAAGCAGGGCATTACAGCACTAAAAGAACGATTGGCCCGGCTGAAGCCCCAAGAAACATCTGTGCCGCTTGTCAGTGATTTAATTCATGCCGGTGATTTTGTCGTACTTGTCGTGCCTATCGACTCGGCAGCTCCCAAGGGCCGGCTTATCTTGCCGCAGCAGCAGACGATTCGAGACGTGTTGGATGCAGACTGCACGGCTGTCGTCGTTAAAGAAAATGAGCTGCGCCGTACGTTAGCTCAACTGGGAAAACAGCCGGCCTTAGTTATTACGGACAGCCAGGCCTTTGCCAGTGTATCTAACGATACGCCGCAGGATATTTTATTGACGTCATTCTCTATTTTGATGGCCCGACATAAGGGATTTTTAGAAGAAGCCGTTCATGGCGTAACTGCGCTGGACCGGCTGCAGGACGGCGATACCGTTCTCATTTCGGAAGGCTGCACACATCATCGGCAGTGTGAAGATATTGGTACGGTAAAACTGCCTCGTTGGATTCATGAATATACAGGGAAAACGATTCAAATTGAAACGACAAGCGGTCGGGAATTTCCGGTAGACCTGTCTTCCTATGCCATGGTCATTCACTGCGGCGGCTGCATGCTCAATGGTCGGGAAATGCAGTTTCGCATGCAGCATGCTCATGCCCAGGGCATTCCGATTACCAATTACGGCATCACCATTGCTTATATGAAGGGCATTTTAAAACGGAGTTTACGTGTATTTCCTTCATTGGCTGCGTTGATTCCCTGAGTGAGAAGACGGTAACGTACTTGTGGGAAGCGGCATCTATTGTAAAAATAAAATGTATCTAAAATGAGAAAACAATACCATGACTAACATTAAAATATTAAGATAATATCACTATAAATGGCCAAAACAAGAGAAGTTGACTTTAAATATTGAAAGTTTGGCTTGCAAGTGTTATGATATAAGCATAAACAAGCTGCGACGATAACAGTGTACATGTTGTCGTCGTTTGTATTTGTTTTATATTTTTCTGAATGATAAAGGAGTCTTATACCATGACTAAGAGCATACGTTTTGTTGTTTTAGCTATTTTTGCTGCTTTTTTTGCAATCGGTGCAGTAGGTGCTATGAATGCCAATGTAAACAGTAAATCAGCTCCAGCCAAGACGCCGGTAAAAATAACAAAAGTGTCTTCTGTAGATATGAATTCGTACTTACGTGTTTCTCCGGAACAAATGAAATAAAAAGTAACTGTATATTGCAACAAAATACGGCAGGTACTATAAAAATATAAAGAAAATAAATTTGGTTTTCTAAACATTGAAAGATGAGAAATCACATGGTATGATATGATTATGATAAAAACGACGATGGTGTCTTTGACAGATGCTGTCGTCGTTTTTTATCTATAGGAACTGCAAGCCTGCCAATCAGCAGGTTGTCGTATAGGGTGTTTGGGCAGGAAAGGAGCTATAGACATGGACGTACATAAAGTTAAACTGGTAGTGGTAAAATCGGGTTGTGCCTTATATAAAGCAGGCGATGAAATTGTATTTGACGGACCGGTTATTCAAAAAGAAAAGAGCGGCGCGTTGTGCATGACGGCTTTACAAGCACTGTATCCGTACGTGTTTGCGGCACGGCAGGGGGCCGTTTGGAAGCCGCTTATACAGTGTCCGGACTGCGAAGAAACCGTACTTTTTAACGTCATGGAACAATAAATAGGACGGCATGTGGCTGTGTTGGGACAGCGTTTTCTGTATAGATGTAAAAATAACATATGACAGTGTAGGCAGAAACTTTGACCGAAGGGCCTTCTTGTGGGACAATATGACTATACATACGATAGTAAGTTAGACATACGAGAGGCAGTTATGGTCAAAGTTTCTTTACATTTAGAACAAAGAATAAAATTATCGCAAATGCAGCGGCTTACGATTCAGATGATGACGCTCCATGGACAAGACTTGCAGGATTTTTTGCGTGAACAAGTCACGGATAATCCGCTGTTGGACATTCGCTATCGCGATGTCAGACAGCATGCCGGCAAAGACTATTCAGAAAAGCCGATAGAGGCTGCCTGCAGTCGAGGTGATTCATTGGAAGAAAAACTGATGAAAGAGCTGCGGGTGCAGACGGCGCCGAAAAAAGTTATGCTGGCAGCCGGGCTGGTCATTCAATCGTTGGATGAAAAAGGATTTTTCCAAGGAGATTTAGCTGCCATAGGTACGGCATACGGCTTGGGCTTGGCAGACATGGAACAGGGACTGATACTAGTGCAGTCGTTTGAACCGGCAGGCATTGCCGCGCGTTCTATTCGCGAAGCCCTGCTGATTCAGACGCGGCGGCGGCAGGATGCACCGGCAGGAACGGAAGAACTGTTGGAACTGTATTACGATGACTTTCTTCACGGACGCTGGCAGCGGCTGGAAAAAGAGATGAATGCATCTGCTGGTGCGATACGCCGTATTCGTGCGTTTTTGAAAAAACTTTCACTGCAGCCGGCACCGCAGGCAGAAACTGAAACGGAATATGTGCGGGCAGATGTAGAAATTTTTTGTGATGCTCAGGGCCATCTGCAGGTTCGTTCACTGGAAGAACTGCCGGAAGTGTTTTTTAGAGATGACTTATACGCAGTGTATAAAAAAGATGGAGATAAAGCGACTCAGACGTTTATCCGCCGGGCAAAGCGGCAGTTTTTAGATTTACAGACGGCCTTAGCGTATCGCTGGCAGTCTATTTTTACAGTCATGCAGTATATTTTGGATCGGCAGCAAAATTATTTTTTGCATGATGAAAACCTGCGGCCGTTGACACAAGCTGCCATTGCCAAAGGAACGGGTCTTAGTACAGCTACTGTAAGCCGCGTATGCCGAAATCGGTATGCATTGTTCAAACAACGTATATATCCGGTACAAAGTTTTTTGGCCCATTCCTACCGGGACGATTCCCGCGCGGACGGTCTCACGTCCGATCAAGCGATTATGCAGGAGATGCTCCGCCTGATTGCCGAAGAAGATAGTCAGCATCCGTGGTCAGACCAGGAAATTGCAGTATATTTCAGTCAAAAAAATATTCATATTGCGAGAAGAACGGTGACAAAATTTCGTTTAAAGATGAATATTCCTAATAGTAATATGCGTAAACGTCTAAAAAACTCATAGCCTTTGTTATAAATTTCACTATCACTTTCTAACATAATGCGTTATACTATATATGTAAATCTATTTCATGAAATGTGGGCTTTATGATTTGGAGGAGGTTTTTTAGAATGTACAAAATTTCTGAAATTGCTGATGTGTACAAACAAAAATTGATTACAGCTGAACAAGCTGCTGCATTGGTTCAAGATGGCGATCGCATCTCGTATGGTCTTGGCTGTTCTGCACCGTATGATATTGATATTGCTTTGGGCAATCGTATCAAAGACCTCAAAGGGATCGAAGTAGTTGCTACGACTGTCGTCAAAGATGAACCGTATGCTGTGTACCGCAACAGCGATTCCAATGACCAAGTTCGTTTTGCTACGGCACATATGAATGGCTTTGAACGTAAAATGAATAAAGACGGCCGCTGCTGGTTTATTCCGATGCTCTTTAATGAACTGCCGAAATATTGGGAAAATATTGATAAATTGATTATTCAGGTTCATCCTATGGATAAATGGGGCAATTTCAACTTAGGGCCTCAGGTATCTGACCTGCGCGGTTTGATTAAAGCAGCTAAACAAATTATTGTCGAAGTAAATACGAACATGCCAAAGGCATTGGGTTATCAGACAGAACTGAACCTCTGTGACGTCGATTATGTCGTCGAAGGCTCGAATCATCAGATGCCGCAAATTCCGAATCGCCCGGGCAACGAACTGGATTCGAAGATTGCAGACTACATCATCCCAATGATTGAAGACGGCAGCACCTTGCAGCTCGGAATCGGCGGTATTCCGTCAGCTGTCGGCGAAAAATTGGCTCAATCCGATGTTAAAGACTTGAGCGGTCATACAGAAATGCTTGTAGATTCTTATGTAGACTTGTATGAAGCCGGCAAAATCACGGGCAACAAGAACCGCGACAAAGGCAAGATTATCTATGCGTTTGCCGGCGGCACACAGCGCCTGTATGATTTTATTGACAACAACCAGGTAGTATTCAATGCTCCTGTAAGCTATGTCAACAATGTGGGTGTTGTTGCCAGCATCGATAAATTTATTTCCATCAATGGCTGTATCAACCTTGACTTGTATGGCCAGGTAAATGCTGAAACAGCTGGTTTCCAGCATATCAGCGGTACAGGCGGACAGCTCGACTTTGCCCAGGGTGCTTTCGCTTCCAACGGCGGCAAGAGCTTCATCTGCGTACATTCGACGCGTAAATTCAAAGACGGCCATGTCGAATCCTTGATTAGACCGACCTTGCCTGCAGGTTCTGTCATTACGACACCGCGTTCTGCTGTTCAGTATATTGTTACAGAATATGGCGCCGCACTCCTCAAAGGCAAATCTACATGGCAGCGTGCAGAAGCATTGATTAACATTGCACATCCTGATTTCCGTGAAGACCTCATTAAACAAGCCGAAAAGATGGGGATTTGGACAAAGACCAGTAAAGTTACGATGTAATTGAATCATTTTAATATACAACAAACCAGCAGTCGTATGGCTGCTGGTTTGTTGTCTTTATGGAAAAGTGAATCGGTGAAAGCAGTATTAGAGAACTTTTTTGTTATCCGGGCCAGGTGTCGTAACGATGACTTTTTCCGGAGTAATTACAAGGGCACCCTTAGCTGTGCAGGCTCCTTTGAACATGTCTTCTACTATTTTTTTGAAATTATCTACAATCGGACCGCTTGTAATATAGACAGCAGTTCCTTTGATTTGATACCCTTCAAAAGTCTGGGCGTTGCAGGCAGAAACGGCAATTTTTCCGTTGGCCTGAATGTTCTTTAATGTAGTATCCAGGAAGACATCGCCGACGATGAGCTTGCCGTCCGGCGTAACATCTTTAAAAGCGACGGGGACCGCATTGGGTTCGTCTGCATAGGTTCCCAAATACCAAATTTGTTCTTTTAAAATTTGCATCACTTGTTCATTCATGTGTAGTTCCTCCTCAATATGTAAATATCTTCATAGCTCTGTTTGACTATAGCTACAGTATACGGAAGAAACGGCGGCAATGTAAGATATTGATAAATTTATAAGTAACTCATTAATTTCATAGTAACTTGCGCACTGCAAACCATACGGTACAATTAAGAAAAGACAAAGGAGGAGAAGATAATGTATCAAAAGAAGCTGGAAGCCGATATTCGCTGTCCGTTGGAATACGGCTTGGAATTATTTGGCGGCAAATGGAAATCGCGGATTATTTGCGTGCTGGCAGCGAAAACGACGCTGCGGTATAGCGAAATTCGTCATGAAATGCAGAATATTACTGATGCTGTTTTGGCGTCTACATTAAAGCAGTTGCTGGCAGATCATATGATTGCACGACGTTCGTATGATGAAATACCGCCGCGGGTAGAATATACGCTGACGGAAAAGGGCTTGTCGGTCGTGCCTATTTTGCAGCGTATTTGCCAATGGGCTGGTATTTTTTATAAAGAAAATGAAGAAACGGTCATGACGCAGTGCCAAAAGTGTGATTATCGCTAGCAGGGCTGCCGTGGCTGCTTGGGCCGTATACGGGAATACCCAATGAGTATCTGAATTGGGACGGGAAAAAGAGACGCACATCTTGTAAATTTTAATTTCTGCGTTACAATAAAAAACGCAGAAATTAAGAAAAAGGAAAGATGATTGTATATGTTTAACACTTCGTTTTTACTGCGTATCGGTTTATATGCTGCCATCAGTATGGCTGGTATAAACATGGTTGCTGCGCAGCCTCTTGCTGTAGATAATTTGACTCAAATTATTTCTAAAGACAGTGCTACGAGCAAAACCGTATCCTGGCAAAGCAGCGTGCCGCACTATAATTATTGTGTAGAATATCGGCAGCAAGGCTCAAATGATATTCACAAAGCCTATGTAACAGAACCTAAACGACCGCCTATTTACGACTATGATAATATTCCGCCGTATACATACGGCGCGTATATGCAGCACCTGCAGCCTGATACGGCATATGAATACCGCATCTGCAACGATGAAGGCGGAGAAACAGGCTGGTTTTCCTTTACAACGACGAAAGAAGAATTAAATCAGTATAAAGTATTAATTTTTGGTGATTCCCAGTCTGTAGATTACAGCGTGTGGGGACAGACGGCGCAACTTGCTTGGAATCGAAACAAAGATGCTGCGTTTTTTGTAAACATGGGAGATTTGACAGATAATGGGCAAGCTTGGTTCCAATGGCGTGATTGGCAGTACAATGCAGATATATTGACGAGTCATTTGCCCTTTGCTCCTGTCTTGGGGAATCATGAAGCTTACAGCATGGAATGGAAATTTGCCTATCCCTATACGTATAAAGCCTTATTTGCCGTGCCGTACGGCAGTCCGCAGGGGCAGAGCCGTCTGGCCTATTCCTTTGATTACGGCGATGTTCACTATGTATCATTGAACACGGACTATGAAGAACTGCATGCGCAGGATCCCGATATGCTTACGAATGAAGCTGCTTGGCTGGATACGGATTTGGCAGCAGCCAAAAAGGCAGGCAAACGGCTGATTGTCATGATGCACCGCCCGCCATGGGACAGCCCGTATCACGGCGTATTGGACAGCAACGGAAAATGCTTCATGCCTATTTTTGACAAATATGAAGTGCCCCTTGTATTTACGGCACACGACCACTGCTACGAACGCACTGTTCCTGTCAAAAACGATACACAGGCAAAAACGGGAACGATATACATTGCGACGGGACGGTCCGGTACGGAAGGCTGGGATGCAGCACGGCGCAAACCGACGGACATAGTATACTATAATCCGATGGATATGCCGATGTATTTGACGCTGCAGGTGGAACCGAAGGATTTTCGTGTGACAGCTTTTAAGAACGACGGTACGATTATCGATACGACGACGATTGCCACAGACGCTGTATCGTCAGATCAACAGCAGGCAGAAAAACAACAGCCCCAGGCGCCGAAAAAAGTAAAAAAAGCAGGTCCGTCTGCTAAAAAGTGAGGGATGCTTGATGAAAATTGCTGTAGCAGCAGGCGCATCGAGCGGTTTAGGCAGAGAGTTCGTCTTCTTGTTGGATACAGCCGGCATGGATGAAATTTGGGTTACGGCCAGGCGCAAAGAACGGCTGCTGGCCCTGCAAAGACAGGTACAGACCAAAGTGCGTGTTTTTGCCGGAGATATTTGTCAGGAAAGTACGATACAGTCCATCAAAGACGCGCTGCTGCAGGAACAGCCTGAGATTGCCTATGTAATCTATGCTGCCGGATTAGGCCGTATTGGCGCGACGGCAGATATACCGGCAGCAGATATACGGCAAATGATACGCGTGAACTGCGAAGGCGCGGCGGTTATGACGAGTTTGTGTCTTCCTTACATGAAAAAAGGCAGCCACATCGCTGAAATTTGTTCTGTGGCGGCCTTTCAGCCGATTCCCTATTTAAATGTATATGCTGCAACCAAGGCTTTTTTGTATCGGTACAGCTTGGCATTAGCAGCGGAATTAAAACCCAGGGGAATTGCTGTGACGGCTGTTTGTCCTTACTGGGTAAAAGATACGGAATTTATTTCCATTGCTTCGCAGACCAATCGGGGTCCTCATTTTTGCCGCTATCCCTTTGCAGATACAGCACAAAAAACGGCGAAGCGCGCCTGGCGGGACATTCAAAAAGGCCGCATGGTTTCCACACCGGGATGGATGGCTGCATGGGAACGCCTGGCTGCAGCCTGTATTCCTGCGAACATTATCATGTGGTTTTGCCGGCATATGTAGTCCTGCGGCGGTAGTTTTGAATATAATCCCAGAGGGGGATGCCGTATAAATAGCAAGCGACGCCAATAGAAGAAACAGGGGCGTTGATGACTGCCAACACGACGGAACAGGCAATGGCCCAGGGAATCAGCGGCGTCGTGACGACAGCCGTGTTTTCCAAATGAATTGCCATGCGCTGCGAATCCGGTTCAATGGGCCGGCACAGCTGATGGGTAAGCATAATCGCGAGCGTTTGATTGCAGGAAATCATGCCTGTCAGTATGGAAGTCAGCAAGATGGCACCAAAGGGCGATATTTTTTTGCTTACCCGTTGGATATGTGACTGAATATTCCGCAAAAAGCCGGTACCTGAAAAAATACCGGCATAGCTGGAAGAAATAAAAATGATGGCCAGCACGTGCACCATGGATAAGATGCCGCCGCCTTCCAGTAATTGAGCCAGTTGGGGGCTGTCCGGATGAAAGCCGAAGAAAAAAGCGTATCCAATGGCAGATATACTCATATGCTGCCACGTATAAGCAATTATGGCGGCAGCCAAAATGCTGCTGAGCATAATGTATTTTACATGCATGCGGCAAAATGATAAGAGAACGACTAAGACGGCTGGGATGGCAGTTACCCAATGAAGGTAAAAATACTGCTGGAAAATGGCTGCCGTATGAGTTGTCGTTTCTGCTGTTGGCAGTGACATGCCCAATGCCGTATAGATAATGATAGATGCCAGCAAGGGGACGGCTGCTGTTTTCATCATGAGGATGACATTTTTGAAAATATCTGTTTGCGTGATTGTCGCGACCAGCAGTGCGCTGGTGGACATGGGCGAACAGCGGTCACCGATATACACGCCGGCAAGGATGGCGCCGCCGGCATACACGGCAGGAATGTGCATGCTGTTTGTCATGGTCATGCAAATGACACCCATCGTAGCCGCTGTCCCGAAGGATGTCCCCATCAGCATGGAAATCAAGCCGCACAGCAAAAATGAAGCAGTTAAAATAACTGTCGGATGACACCATTGAGCGGCATAATATACAATGTAGGGAATCGTGCCGCATATGCGCCATGATGCTGTCAGTATACCGACAAGGGCCAGTGTGATTAATACATTTTTGGTTGTGTGAATCCCTTCCAAGGAAAGATGAAGCATTTCATGAAACGGATGACGGCGATATAATCCGTAGGAAAAAAATAAAACAAATCCGGCGAGCAGTGCCCAAATTAAGGAAACGCCGCATACCAGACTGAGTATGAGAAAACATGAAAATATACCGAGAATGCCTGCTTCTATCATAGAAAACCTCCTGTGCTGCGGTACCGCAGCTGCTGTGTTATGTATAGTGTAAGAAAAGAGAGCACAATTTGCAAACTGTTTATATCCACGGTATACTACAGGTAAAATACTGTGAGGTGAAAAACGTGAATTTACTTCCCATGTTCTATTATGCTGTTGTTGTCCAGCATCAGAGTATTACGCAGGCAGCAGCAGCCCTTCATATTACGCAGCAGACGCTGAGCGCGCACATGGCAGCCTTAGAAAAAGAACTGGGATGTACGCTGTTTCAGCGCAGACCGCATTTTGCCCTGACCGATGCCGGCCGGATATTTTACCGGTATGTCTTTCAATTTCAGCATATGTATGAAGCTATGCAGGCGGAGTTTGCCGATATAGCCGGCGGCGGCGGCAGTACACTGACTATTGGCATTGGTCATACGCGGGGAAAAATATGGCTTCCGGCGATTATTCCGCTGTATCGGAAAACCTATCCGCATATCCGGATTCATGTCATGGAAGGGCAAAATGAACAACACATTGAGCATTTGCTGCATGGCGATGTGGATGTTATTATAGCCAACCTTCCTGATGAACTGCCGGAATGCAAAAGCATGCCTTTTTATACGGAACGCATTATTTTGGCGGTACCACGCAGTTTTCTGACTCCGGCAGCCGAAGAACAGCTCAAACAAACGCGGGATATCAGTATGCTGAAAGATTTTCCGTTTTTATTGGCCTACGAAAATGACTTTATCGGCCGCGTAGGACGGATTTTACTGCAGCATGCCGGCATCATGCCGCCTATTCACACTATTTCTGACAATATGGAAACTTTATTGGAATTATGCTATCGTGGCGACGGCATTTGTTTTTGCCCGGATATTCAGTACCGTGCCTGGTCCAATTCCGTACATAAGCAATTCCTATTAGCCGTGCCGCTGGAAGAACAATATTCGATACGCCTGGCTTGGCAGAATACGTCTTATGTACGCAAAGCGGTTACTGATTTTGTCGATACGGCTTTGCAATGCGTCCGTGAAAACAGAGATAACCTAGGCAAATAGGCAGAAGTTTGCTATACTGCAAATAACATAAGATGGTGATACCCAAAAGGAGAAATGGCAGTGAAATATATTTTTGCAGGAATCGAAAAGCTCATTGTGTACCAAGAAACTATCCGTAAACTTTTTACATGGATTGCCCGCTTTGGCTATATGGCATTTTTGATTTACGGCATGATAGAATGGCTTCGCCCCGGTATGATGCAGAAGCGGCTTTATCGGCGCCGCACACTGCTCTATTGTTTATTTGCCGTCGGTTTAGGTTCGGGGATATCCTGTATCATTGGGCATATTTGGCATCGCAAACGTCCGTTTATCAAACATAAACAGTATTCTCCTCTCATTCCGCATAAAGACAATGCGTCGTTTCCCAGCAATCATTCTATGAATGCCATGGCAGCTTCGCTCATGCTCTTGAGCCGCAAAAACGGTTGGGGTATCCCTTTTTTGATTTGGAGCGTCATTCTAGGCTCATCTCGTATTATTTGCCGCTTGCATTACTTCAGTGATGTTATAGGCGGGTTTCTTTTAGGCGCACTCAGCGCCGGCATCATTTACCAAAGCCGTACGGCAAAGCAGCTTGCTACGAATATGCTTTGGATAGGTGACGGCATGGCCGCATGGTTTCGCCAGTGGCGCAGTCGCTGGTAGTAAAGAATGGGTTGTAACATACCGTTTTTGCTGTCATGCACCATGTTTTTACTTTAAAAGTTTTTAGTTTTTTGTTTGAAGTTTGAAGAAAATGAATCGCAATGCTGCAAACTATGCACATAAAACGGCATAATAAAAGGGCTGTAACAAAATGGATTAAAAAATCTCATTTTGTTACAGCCCTAGTTTTTACTTGCTTATTTTTTATAATACTTAGGATTGCTGAAATATTCTTTGGTTTTCGCCCGTACTTTAGGGAACAGGATAAGCAGCGCAATCATGTTCGGGATAACGACCAGGCCCATAGCCATGTCTTGGATGCCCCAAACTAAATTGATTTTACCCATAGAACCTAAAATGCAAAGAAGCGGGAAAATATATTTTACGACGTTGGTTACTTTTTCTCCAAAAGCATACGTGAAGCTCTTGGAAGCATTCCACCATTGACCCATCAGTGTCGTAAAGCAGAAGATAAGCAGAGCAAAGGTTCCGGCATGCTTTAAAGGAGCCCATACGGTGCCGAAGGATTCCAATGCCATGACCGTTGCCGAATGATTTGTCGTGTAAATACCGGTAACGCCGACGACCAAAGCCGTAATCGTGCAGATAACGATCGTATCGACAAAAACTTCGGCGACGCCGGTAATGCCTTCATCGACAGGATGCGGTACGATGGAGCAGCCATGTGCAAAGGGTGCCGTGCCTTCGCCGGCTTCATTGGAGTACATGCCGCGGGCAATCCCGTACTGCATAGCCTGAGCGATAACATAGCCGCCCGTACCGCCGGCAACTGAATCAAAGGACCATGCCTGTGTGAAGATTTCTGCAATGATATGCGGTACAGCTTGAATGTTCAAAAGAATAACCAAGATGCCGATGACGATATAAAAGATGGACATGGACGGCACTAGATTCATGGCCAGGTTTGCCAAGCGTTTTAAGCCGCCTAAAGTAATGCACATGAGCAGAATAATCAGTATAATGCCTGTCATATAGGTTGGGATACCGTAATTAGCATTTAAAATACCGGAAATCGTATTGGACTGTACGAGATTGGCCCCCATCATCTTGATGCACATGAGGATGGCGATAACGATGCCCAGCCAGGGGCATTTGAGCCCGTCGCGGATATAATACATAGGGCCGCTGAGAAGGTTGCCTTCCTTATCTCTGCCGCGGTACATCTGTGACAGCACGATTTCGCCGTATTTGAGTGCCATGCCGAAGAAGGCGGCAACCCACATCCAGAAAACGGCTCCCATGCCGCCGGATACAATGGCAGTAGCGACCCCGACGACGTTGCCGCCGCCGACATTGCCGGCCAGTGTAACCATCATCGCTTTGAACGTAGAAATGGAACCGCTGCCTTTATCTTCATGCCGCGTCTTAAAGGAATCAATAAGGGTACGGCGGATAATAAAGCCGAAATGCCGAATTTGAATGAATCCATTGGCAATCGTATATAAAATACCTAAACAAAGTAATACATAAACAAGCCATTTCCCCCACAAGTAGGAGTTAATCAACTTTACAAGCGCTTCTAAACCGTCCATTATGCTTCTCCTTTAAGTACGCGTTTGACCATATCCGGGAAATTGCCAATTACGATATCAACACCTTTATCACGCAGGCGTTTTACACTGGCTTCGTCGTTGACGGTAAACGTATTGATTTCTATGCCTTCTTTTTGAATTTCGGCAATTACTTCATCAGTCAAACTGCCATAATACGGGTGGTAGCAGGCAACGCCGACACGTTTGGTGTATGTGCCGGGATTGATAAGCCATGTTTCTGTTAACAGACCGTATTTTAGGTTAGGCGCCAAGGCTTTCATGCGCAGAATACTTTCATGATTAAAGCTGGAAATGATGACCTTATCTTCCAACTGATACTGCTGTAAAACAGCCCAAACTTTTTCTTCAATGCCGGGGTATGGATAGACACCTGTTTTTAGTTCAATATTGGTAACAAGCGGCGTGTCTTTGACCCAGCTGCAGTATTCTTCAAACGTAGGAATGCCGTTAAAACCCATTTTGCCGGTATAGATATATGAGGCGTCCAGTTTGCGCAGTTCTTCCAGCGTAAAATCGCGTACATTTCCTGTGCCGTTTGTGGTGCGGTCTACGCGTTCGTCATGGATGACGACGAGCTGCTGGTCTTTGGTAAGTTGTACGTCCATTTCAATGCCGTCGGCACCGATTTCCAAGGCTTTTTGAAATGCGAGCATCGTATTTTCTGGATACTTGCCGCTGAAGCCGCGATGAGCAAAGTTTTTCATGTGAGTAAAATCCCTCCTGTAACTATAGACATGAATAAAATACTAAGATACTATGAATAGCGTTACCTACTGCATGCTATACACCTTCTGTAACATTTCTATCAGCATTTTGTATAAAATGTGTAAAAAAAGAGAAACGGCAGACCGAATGCATAGAAAAGTAAAGACTATAGATAGTCTTATCGAATAAAAAAGCATACATAAAATGTATTATAACATTCTCCAAAGTATATAGAAAGATGATTTTTGAGATAAAAAGATAAATTTTTTCCATCAAAAAAAGAGCTGCCTGATAGAAATGTATCAGACAGCCTTGCAGATAATACGCTATTTCTTAGTGTTTTGCCATGTGAATTTAGTAGATATAATATGACGAACTAAAAGGGCGATAGAAGCAATAAAAACCACTAATCCAAGTATGTCCGCCGTTGCTTTGAAATCCTTGCCAACGAGAGCCAACGGATTTTCACTGCCGCCGGACGTAACGGAAACGACGATGAGCATGGCAATTACAACGCCCATCAAGCTTTCGCCGACGATTAAGCCGGAAGCAAAGAGTACACCGCGGTGACTGCAGGCTTCCACATCTTCCGCTTCGTGGCCTGGACTGCGTGAAGCGGCACGGCGGCAAAGGTACTTATGAATCAAATACCCGGTAACCGAACCAATAACGAGGGGGATTTCCAGTGTCGGCGGCAGATAAATGCCCATGCCGACGGCGAGCGGTGGTAGAGACAGAGATTTTGTCGTTTTAGTCAGGATAAGATTGATAATAATCGCGGCGATACCGACGCCGATGCCGAATAAAATATAATTCCAATCTAGGCTGGAACTAAAAATGCCCTGCGCAATCGTTGTCATCAACGTAGCCTGCGGAGCTGACAAGGCTTGTGAAGCATCCATGCCGGCACGGGGCATGGCTCCTGTAAAGCCATAGGCTTGATACAGTAGATTTAAAACAGGTGCAATGGCAACGGCACCGATAATAGAACCGAGAATCAAAGCAACCTGTTGTTTCCAAGGCGTAGCACCGACGATATAACCTGTCTTGAGGTCCTGCAAGTTATCGTTGGAAATAGAGGCAATGCTGACAATGACACTGGTAATAAAAATAGCCAATGCGGTGGCAAACTTTGTTCCTCCCGGTGTTTCAAAAACACCAAAATAGGAACTAATAGCTAGCACTACTAGCGAAGAAATTAAAATACCCAGAATGCCGATGCCCGAAATCGGACTGGCAGACGTACCGATAAGGCCGGCCATATAACCGCAGGCGGCGGCGACGAAGAATCCCATCAAAACAGCAATGAGGATGCCGACGACGATATACGTCAAGGAAACGGATAAAGGCAGCCCGGCACCGCTGACGAAGGAATAAAACGTAATAAATAAACCAACCAAAATAGCTAAAAAGACTAAGCCGACGGATTTGGGTGACATATCAATATCCGTGTGATGCAGTAGTTTCTTTTCTGCCGTATCATTATCACGAATGGCACGGATGGACATTTTGATACCATCAATAACGGGCTGTGCCAAGCGGATTAATGTCCAAACGGCAGCAATACCGATGCATCCGGCACCAATAAAGCGAACTTTTTGTGCCCAGACTGCACTGGCGAATGCTGCTGCTGTTTGTCCTTCGGCAGGTGTTAAAATGCTTGTTAAATATGGTACAAAAACGACCCAGGCAAGCAGTGTACCGACCAAAATGGCCATGCCGCTGGCGATGCCGATAAGATAGCCGGCGCCGAGAAGCGCCATGGAAAAGCCCATTGGCAATTGCGTTACCGATGTTTTTCCAAGCGTAATCCAATGATGGATTTCAGCAGAAAAAATATGAAATCCATTGGCACATAAACCGACTATCCCTGCCAATGCAGTACCTCCGAGGATATCTTTCATGCCTGTGTCTTGTTTTTCAGCATCTGCAGGTGCTTCTTTGGATTGACGCAGGTCACTGCCGACTTTTAAAATTTCAGCAGCAGCTCGGCCTTCCGGATACGGCAAATCGCTGTTGACGACCATGGCGCGCCGCAGGGGAATCGTAAAGAGTACGCCTAGTGAACCGCCGCAGGCACAAAGCATCAGTGTTTCTCCGAAAGGAAATCCCTGCCAATAGCCTAGCATGAGCAGCCCGGGGAGAATAAAGATAATAGCTGACAGCGTTCCAGCAGCAGACGCTTGTGTCTGCACCATGTTGTTTTCCAAAATATTAGAATGTTTGAACATGCGCAGGATTGCCATCGAAATAACAGCGGCTGGAATAGAGGATGAGAATGTGAGTCCCACTTTGAGTCCCAGATAAACGTTGGAGGCTGTAAAGATAACCGTAATTAATGCACCGAGAACCATGCCGCGAATGGTTAGCTCCGGCAGCGTAGGATACGTTACAGCCTGGGGAGACTGTGATTTCATAATAAAACCTCCTTTAAGAATACCCCCTTGAACACGTCCCTATATAAATTATACTATATAAATAATGTCCAGTCCTTTGCGAAAACAGAATAAATAAACTCCAGAATATGTAATTTTGATATAAATCGGTAAGGAATAATTTATGGGCGATAGCCAGTTCAAATATGATATAATGAGGGCGGACGATATACACTGCCTATTAAGGAGGAATAATACTATGAAAGATACAGAAATTATTGACGGCGTACTGCAGGAATTTGCAGGACTGGCCAAATGCCCGCGGCCGTCACACCATGAAAAAATGGTGAGCGATTATATTGTCAGCCGGCTTCATGAATTGGGGATTCAGCAGGTTGTGCAGGACGAAGTATACAATGTCATTGCAGACGTACCGGCAACAGCAGGCTGCGAAGCCTATCCGCTGACGATTATTCAAGGGCACATGGATATGGTTTGTGTTGCCAAACCCGGCGTAGACTATGACCCGCTGACCAGTGAAATCAAACTCGTGCGTGAAGGCAATATTCTTCATGCTGACGGTACGAGCCTTGGTGCTGATGACGGCATTGCTATTGCCATTGCGCTGTATCTTATTCAGCAGGATACTGCACATGGCCCGCTGCGCCTTATTTTTACGGTTGATGAAGAAACGGGCATGACCGGTGCTACGCATTTGGATCCCAAATATGTTCAAGATGCCAAGTATATCATCAACTGCGATTCGGAATCCATTGATGTGCTTTGCGTTGCGTCTGCCGGCAGCGTTCATACACACTTCAGCAAAACAATTTCCTGGCAGCAACCGACAGGCAGTACTGCACTTACGGTCACGACGAAACATTTTGTAGGCGGACATTCCGGCGAAACCATTAATCAGGGAAAGAGCAATGCCATTCAGGCATTGGCTTATTTCCTGCTGCGTCTCCGTCATGCCGGCATTGCATATACGCTGGCTTCTGTAAAAGGCGGCAATGCAGCCAATGCGATTCCGTCGGAAGCCACGGCTGTCATTACGCTGGACGATGCTGATATGGATACGGTACAGCAGGTTTTGGCCAAAACCAAAGATGAATTTGCTTTGGTATATGGTGAAGTAGAAAAGACGGCTGATTTTGTCATAGAAAAAACGGCCATGCCGACACGCGTATTTTCACCGGCAGATACCAAAGCCTTGGTACAGCTTTTGTCTATTCTTCACTGCGGCGTCTTTGCGATGAATCAGACACTGCCCAAGCTGCCGGATTTGTCTGCGAATATCGGCACGATTGAAACGACAGATACTCAGGTTGTGTTCCAGTATTTCCCGCGCTCTTCTTCTGATGCGCGCCTGCGTGAATTGATGGAAACACTGCCTGTATATGCAGAACTGACAGGTTTTACGGTGGATATTGCTTCACCGGAACCGGCTTGGACCGAAAATCCTCACAGTACGCTGGTACCGCTTGTTGCAGAGGTATATAACGCAGAAGCCGGAAAACCGGCGCGTATTGAAGCCATGCACGGCGGTTTGGAAACAGGTTATTTCTATTCTATGAATCCAAACCTCGACATTGTATCTATTGGACCGAACAACAACGATATTCACAGTGCAGATGAAGCTGTAGAACTCGATACAGTAGCACTCATTGTTCGTATTATTGCAGGAACCCTGCCAAAATTAACGAAATAAACCTATTTGCAAACACAAAACCCCTGTCTGCAGCATACGAAAAACGTATCCTGCAAACAGGGGTTTACTCATATCGGGATGATAGACCGTAATTTTTCAACGGCTGTTGTGTATATCTTTATTCATGGCAATGACCAGAGAGGGCGCAGCCGGCACAACTGCCGCCGCAGCTGCTTTCTGTTGTATGCAGTCCAAAGAAGGCCGTAAGCGACTTGCGGGGATTGAGCATGCCGCCGGCTGTAATCGATAAACCGATTTGACTGCCGCCGGCCGCTTTGGCTGCATCTGTTTGCTGGCTGACCGGCCAGTCTCCGTTGCCGGGGCTGAAACGCCAGATAATTTTATATCCTTTAGGCTCACAGACTTCCCGAATATACTGTGTCAATACATCCAACAACTGCCCTGCTGCCACTGTTGCCGCAGAGTCCAGAGCAATGCCTTTGGCAAAATCTTTGGCAAGGAAACAATCGTCAATTTCTTTTTCTATAGCGGGGCCTAAGGTAACAGCACTGCTTAAAATGATATGGGCTTGTTCTAAATACGGCAGAAGCTGCTGGCTTTTAAAATGAAATGGCGCATTGCATAGTATATGCTGTGAAGCACCGTCATAGAATACCTGCTGAAAAACAGCCTGCGGGCTGGCAAGGTGCAGTACCGTGCTGCAGGCAGCCGTAATGACAGCGGAATCCACCTCATCCTGACTGCGCTGTTCGACATATTGCTGTACGATTTGACTGTTGATATGCGTTAATTTAGGTGTATAAAGCGGCATGAAAAAAACATCCTTTCCTGTAAAGTAGGTCGTACGTTATGATAGTATATAGAGCATGTTTATTATACCATAAAAAAAGTGAAAAACTTATGCTATCTTATGGGTCTGAGTACTGGCTACGCGGTACTGTCTATGCTATACTATAATATAGACTTTAAATATCTGATGAATCATGGAATGAGGTGGGTGTGTTGACGCATATCATTGCCGTAACGAACCAAAAAGGCGGCGTTGGGAAGACGACGACAGCGATTAGTTTAAGTGCATGTCTGGCCGATTGCGGCAAGAGAACGCTGCTTGTCGATTTGGACCCGCAGGGCAATGCTACCAGCGGCTTGGGCATTGATAAAACCAGCCTGACAAAGAATTTATATGACTGCCTCATAGAGCAGACGCCTATGACGGAAGTCGTTCAAAAGACGATGATAAAAAAACTGGCTGTTGTTCCGGCCACCATGGATGTAGCCGGAGCTGCTGTAGAATTAGTAACCATAGATAAACGGGAACATGTTTTGAAAAACGTATTGTACGAATATTTGCATACGGTGAAGAAGCCGTATGATTATGTTGTGATTGATTGCCCCCCGTCGTTGGGACTTTTGACGATCAACGCATTAGTGGCAGCAGATTCTGTGTTGATTCCCGTACAGTGTGAATTTTATGCGCTGGAAGGGTTGGCACAGTTGATGCAGACAGTAGAAATGGTGCGCAGCAGCCTGAATGACAAGCTGCATCTATTGGGACTGTTGATGACGATGTATGACGGCCGTACCAATTTATCTATTCAAGTAACAGAAGAAGTGAAAAAATATTTCAGCGGGCAAGTATTTAAGACCATTATTCCGCGAAATGTCCGGCTTGGCGAAGCACCAAGCCATGGTGAACCGATTACCATTTATGATCCCCATTCCAAAGGGGCAGAAGTATATAAAAAATTAGCAAAAGAGGTGATTCGCCGTGTCGGCTAAAAAGAAAGGCCTTGGCATGAACAATGCATTGGGAAGCAGATTAAAGGTCTTGGGGTTGAATGAAAGCCGTGTGGAACATACGGAAACGCAGCAGGGAGCGCCTGTGGAAATTGCTGTAGACGCTGTTCATCCCAATCCTAAACAGCCGCGGCGGGTTTTCCACAAAGAAGCGTTGGAAGCGCTGGCATCATCTATTCGGCAGTATGGCGTGATTCAGCCGATTGTCGTGCAGAAAAAAGAAGCTGGCAGATATGAATTGATTGCCGGTGAACGAAGACTGCGTGCTGCAAAATTATGCGGCCTGATGACTATACCGGCTGTTATTCGAAGCTTTACGCCTGATACAGCGGCTGAAATCGCGCTGATTGAAAATTTGCAGCGGGAAGATTTGGACGCCATTGAAGAAGGCGCAGCGTATCAAATGTTGATTGAAGAATTTCATTTGACACAGGAACAGGCCGCTGAAAAAGTGGGCAAGAGCAGGGCGCATGTAGCAAATATGATGCGTCTTTTGCAGCTTCCGGATGAAATCAAGCAGTGCATTACAGAAGGTCGCCTTTCTATGGGACAGGCACGGCCATTGCTGCGGCTTACAGATGCTGTGCAGCAGCATGATGCCGCTATTTATATTATGGATCATGAATTGTCGGCCCGTCAGGTAGAAGCATATGTCAAAAAGCTGCTGACGGCAAACGAACAGCCCAAAGAACCGGCAGAACCGGATGCCTATTTGGAAGCCGTGCAGGACCGAATGAAAATGCATTTGGGTACCAGCGTAGCGATTCGGCTGGGCCGCAATAAGAAAAAAGGGAAAATTGAAATTGCTTTTACATCAGAAGAAGAACTGGAACGCTTACTTCACCTGCTTGCGGACGAAGAACCGGAGCAGACAGCTTCCCCTGTATCTTCATTTCATGTATGATAGAGCAGAGTATACTAAAAACCGCTTGGATTGAATAAAAAAGTCGCATGACGGCAGGAGGAAAGACATGTTTTACGGACTAGATATGCATATAATGTTTGCAGTGGCAGCCGGTATAGCAGGGATTATTGTGCTGCTTCTCCTTATTTATATTTTCATATTGAACCGCAAGGTACAACAATTAGAAGAAAAATATACATATTTCATGCAGGATGAAGCTGGTAAGAGCATGGAAGCCAAATTGAGGGAAGATGTAGATAAGCTGCATAATCTCCAAGGAACATTGGATATGATTCATACTACGCAAAAAGATATTTTGGCAGTGCAGAACCAATGTTTTCGCAAAATTGGGTTTGTAAAATACAACGCGTTTGACAACATAGGCAACAATTTGAGTTTTGCGTTTACGGTACTGGATGGAAAAAATGATGGTTTTTGCTTATCCAGTGTTTATGGCCGCAATGAATCGCGTATTTTTGCCAAACCGATTGTAGACGGCAAGTGTCTGTACGGCATGAGTGCAGAAGAACAAGAAAGCTTGGACAGTGCGATTCACTATACGGGGGATATACAGACTGCCCAAAAAGAAGAATAATGTATCATGCAGGTGAATTTTAAATAAAGAAGGGATATGCTTGTCTTTTCAGGAACGATGTAAGGTATGGCAGGGCCAGCTGAAGAAACGGCTTTTTCAGTGTCGGACCGGCATCCAATCTTTTTTCAAAGAAAAAGGCATTTTAAAAAATACGACAGAACCCATTACCCTTTCAGCACAGCAATATAAACGAATCGTACGGATTATTGCTGCCGGAGTCGTCGTTTTTGTTGCTGTAGTAGGCGTTGGCATTTATCAATTTATGGCCTTGCAGCAAGCTCGTGAAAAAGAATCGCTTCATGAACAACAGCTGGAATTGATGCGTGAAAAAACGACGTCACTGCAGGAAAAAATGGATAAAATGGATTCGTTGGACCAGGAATTGCGGCAGATGGTCAAAGGCTCAGGAGCTGGTGACAGCCCAAAAGGTGAAGGTGGCGTAGCAGGTTCGCAAAAGAAATCTCCGGATGTTTCTCATGCAAGTTATAATGACTTGTTACTGGCCACCTCTCGATTGGAAACACGCACGAATGCCCGCATTATCAGCTTTATTACGCTGAAAACCGTGTTGAGCGATACGGCAGGGCAGCAAGTCCGGCAAATGCAGCAAGTTTCCTCTAAAGCCTATGCTTCTGCTTCCGGCGGCGTCAATGCTGTGTCTTCGACAACGCCGTCCATTTGGCCGGTTACTGGGACGATTACTTCTAATTTTGGCTATCGCGGCAATCCTATCGGCGGCGGCACAGGGTTCCACGAAGGACTGGATATTGCTGTAGATTATGGTACGCCTGTACGGGCAACGGCATCCGGCAAGGTATCTATGGCCGGCTGGGTAGATGGCTATGGCAATTTGGTAGAAATAGATCACGGCAATGGCTTTGTTACCCGCTATGGACATAATTCTATGCTTCTTGTCGTTCAGGGTCAGGAAGTCAAGGCAGGAGATATTATTTCGCTGGCCGGCAGTACAGGCCGCAGCACAGGGCCGCACGTTCATTATGAAGTGCGCGTGAACGGCACGCCGACAGATCCGCTGCTGTTTTTACCCTAATACTACTACAAACTATAAACTGCGAGCAAAGGGGGCTTGTCGCTTCGTGCGGCGGCCCCTTCTCTTTTACCTTGCATGCAAAGAAAGGCAGAGTTGGCAATGAAGATAAAAAAGTACGGTCTGGCAGGCCTCTGTATCATGATGGCAGTGATAGTGGCCTTTTGTTATAGTAAACAGCAGGAAACAGTTATAGTCGGCATTAATTTGGCATTGAGCGGAGAAAATCAGGCACAGGGAGAAGCAACAGAACGGGGCATTGTGTTAGCTAAAAATCAACTGAACAAACGAGGCGGCCTGCTGGGACGGCCGGTCAAACTCGTATCGGTAGATAATCATGGAAAGCCGGCTGATGCAGCCACGGCAGTGCAACAGCTGAACATGCGGCATGTCGCAGCTATTATCGGTCCCAATATGCATGATTGCGCCACCGCGGCCGTTTCCAATATATTGGATAAAAAAATCCCCATGATTAGTCCGGCTGGCGCCCAGCATGATATTACGGCAGATATACAACAAGACACCGTATATCCGTATGTATTTCGTACGGCGTTTTTAAACGCGCAGCAGGGAGAAACGATGGCAGCCTATGCGATGACAGCCTGCAGTGCTCAAAAAACGGCAGTATTGTATGAGGATACGGCCTATTCTCGTGAATTGGCATCTCATTTTAAAGAAGCGATAGAACGTCATGGCGGCGAAGTCCTTTTATATCAAGACGTGTCCGGCAATATGGATGCGCCTGCTGTTATAGCCGCTTTAAAAGCACACCCCTGTCAGGCTGTGTATCTGCCTGTCAGTCAGGAGCAAGCGGCTGTATGGATACCATCGCTTCGCGATGCAGGAATTGACTGCCCCGTATTGGGACCGGACAGCTGGCAGGGAGAGGCGCTGGCTGCGAAACTTCATGCAGATTACTTGCAGCGCGTATTTTATGCGGCGCAGTATGCGACAGATGCCAAAGACCCCGTTTCGGAAGATTTTGCTGAAGCGTATTATGAAATGTATGGGGAATTGCCTGACAGCTATGCTGCGTTGGGATGCGATGCGTTTATGCTGCTGGCAAAGGCTGTAGAAAACGGGCAGTCTATAAAACGGGAAGATATTGCGGCGCAGCTGCAGCAGCTGAAGGAATATCAAGGCGTTACAGGCAATATGATATTTGACAGCAGACATAATCCTGTCAAACCAGTTTGCATACTGACTTTTTGGGAAAATGAGCCGGCCTTTCTGGAAAAACAGCAGGCAGCAGACCGGTAACATTGCGGCTTATCAATGAGACCTATGCAATATTTATATTTCCTATCTCTTTACAAATGAGAATATAAATGATAACATGTAGGGGATGAACAGGCTGTACCATACAGCCGGGCGTAAGCAGCAGGCATACCTGTGGGACTATCACACGTAGTTCCACAGGTATTTTTTTGTATGAAAATACTGTTAAAAGTCCTGTGGACTTGTATCGTGGAAAGTTCAGTTTGGAAAGTATATAAGGAGCGATCAACATGTCACAGAATGAAAATCAACTGAAACATCGTACAGCACGGCTGTCTGTCATTAGCAACAGTCTTCTGGTCATAGGCAAATTGGCCGTAGGCCTTTCAACAGGAACTGTCAGTATTATTTCCGAAGGCATCCATTCCGGCGTAGATTTGCTGGCTGCCGCTATTGCCTGCTTTGCTGTCAAACAAGCTGCCTTGCCGCCGGACAAAGATCATGATTATGGACATGGCAAAGTCGAAACGGTATCGGCTGCTTTTGAAGCGCTGCTGATTATTGCCGCGGCCTTGGCTATTTTTTATGAAGCCGTTGAAAAGCTCCTGCATCCGCAGCCGCTGCAGGAAGATGGTTTGTATTTAGCTATCGGCGTGATGGCTGTTTCCAGTCTGATGAATGCCATCGTATCGCAGCGTCTGTTCAGCGTCGGCAAAAAAACGGGCTCGGCAGCCTTGCAGGCAGACGGCATGCATTTGCGTGCTGATGTATGGACGTCAGCAGCCGTTCTTACAGGCGTAGGCTTGATGAAGATTACCGGCTGGGCTTGGATTGACCCTGTCATTGCTTGTTTAGTAGCAGCTGGCATTTTGCATGTTGGGTATGGCATGTGCCGACAGAGTTATAAGGATTTGACAGATTCTTCTCTCGATGAAATGGAAGAACGTCGTATTGGACGCATTATTTTGGATAATCCAGGCGTACTGGGCTATCATAATTTACGCACCCGTGTCAGCGGCAACGTAACCGTATTGGATTTCCATTTGGAAGTAGACAAACGAATTCCTGTGTATCAGGCCCACGCGATTTCAGATGCTGTCGAATTTTCACTGCATACTAAATATGGACCGTGCGACCCAACCATTCACATTGAACCTCGTTAATAACGCAGCCTAAAAAACACATATTATATAAGAAAAAGACTTTCGACGTCAAAGCGCCGGAAGTCTTTTTTATAGTTGCAGCGGGCAGGCACAGAAACTCTTTGCGTAAAATTTTTTCTTGCATGTGCCGACACAATTCGGTATGATACAAGAGGTGATGAATAATGAATACATTGGATATATTTTTGCAGCAGATGCAAATACTGGCAGCTGCAAAACAGGAAGATTTACAAAATCTGTTTATCCAGCATGGCATAGTGCATATGTTTCAAGAACAATTTCACTTAGGAATAGCCTTGCTTCAAGACGCATTGCGGGAAGACGGCAAGGGCATGGAAGCGATGGGGGCGCCGAAAGAAATCATTATGGCGGCCTATGAAGAATATATTTTCATTGAAGAAGATGTATGGCTGCATATGCTGCAAGATTGCTGCCAAACGCCAAAAGGAACAGAATTAAAGCCTCTAGTCATGCGGATTCTTATGCAGTATATTCCTGTACTGCAGCAAGTTGCCAAAGACCTGCAGCAGCGATGAGCAGATACGGCTTTCTTGTGTTTTTATCGGTATCTTGCTATACTAAATACGGTTTCATGCAGATTACGGACCGATTTTGGATAACGACTGCGGCATACCCTGCGTATGCCCGGCGTTATCCTTTTTTTATTAAGGAGAATACAAAATGGGAAAAGAAATTCGTACGTATCATTGGAAAGACGGAAAATCATTGACAATAGGAGAAAAAACGGTAATCATGGGCGTATTGAATTATACGCCGGATTCATTTTCTGACGGCGGTAAATGGAACAACATAGATGCTGCACTGCATCATATGGAACAGATGGTAGCAGACGGCGCAGATATTATTGACATCGGTGCAGAATCGTCGCGCCCCGGGTTTACGCCTATTTCTGCGGCAGAAGAGATTGACCGCCTGGATGGTATACTGCCTAAATTGGTGAAAGCCTGCCCAGTACCTATTTCGGTAGATACGTATAAAGCAGAAACAGCGGCCTATGCGATGCAAACAGGGGCTCATATCATGAACGATATCTGGGGCCTGCAATATGCGCCGGAACCGGGAAAAATGGCAGCCGTTGCCGCCCAGTACGGTGTGCCTGTTGTTGTCATGCATAATCAAAACGGGACAGAGTATACCAATATCATAGAAGATATGAAGAAGTTTTTTATTACGTCAGCTGTCATTGCTGCCAAAGCCGGCGTAAAGCAGGAACAAATCATTACAGATCCCGGCATTGGTTTTGGCAAGACGTGGGAGCAGAATCTCTATGTGATGAAACATTTGGCTGACCTTACAGCGCTGCCGTATCCGATGCTGCTTGGCACGAGCCGTAAAGGATTTATCGGCCGGATTTTGGATTTGCCCGTAACAGAACGGATGGAAGGAACCGGCGCGACGTGCGTAGCCGGCGTGCTGGCCGGCTGTGCCATCGTCCGCGTTCATGATGTTAAGCCGATTGCCCGTATGTGCAAGATGGCAGATGCTCTGCGCTAAAAGGGAAATGCCGCCGATTTTTATAAAAATATGCATGAATTCCGTAAAGCAGTCCGTATATATGGTACAATAGAACGTATAAAGAGAAGAAATGACACTGAGCGGAGGTGCTCTGATGGAACATAAAGCAACGGATTGGATGAATATTGCACAGTATTTTTATTGGGATGAAGCGGAGCTGCGAAATTTTTCACAGCGCTTTACAGCAGAGATAGAAACGGCCTTGTGCGGTCGGAAATCTTCGTTGGCGATGGTGAAATCCTATTTGGGATTGCCGACTGGCGATGAAACAGGAACGTATCTGGCATTGGATTTTGGCGGGACCAATATTCGTGTTTCACGCATTCGGCTGTTGGGCAAACATTGCTTCATCGTAGAAAAAAAAATATCCCGTCCTTTAAAAGCAGACGGGAAATATAATTACATGTCGCACAAAACGACCGTACATGAGCTGTTTGATTTCATCGCATCGCTGGTAGGTGAAGCGGCAGGGGGTAACAAAGCGTATCGTTTGGGGCATACGTTTTCGTTTGGTGTCATACAGGAACACGTCCATGATGCGGCGCTTATTCAATGGTCTAAAGAAATCAACGTCCAGGGCGGCGAAGGAATGCTGGTTAATGCCTTATTAAAACAAGCCTTAGTGCGGCAGGGGCTGGATAAGATTGAACCGGTAGCGCTTTTAAATGATACTACGGCGCTGCTGCTGGCTGCCGGATATCAGCATGGCTGCAGTCAAATCGGTATTATTTGCGGTACTGGGTTTAATATTTGTTACTATGAGCCGACAATGCAGATGATTCTTTCCTTGGAAGCCGGCGGCTATGACGGCGCAGTGCGTAATCGCTGGGATATTGCCGTCGATGATGCGTCACAGCGTCCAGGATATCATTCGTTGGAAAAGATGATTGGCGGCGCCTATCTTTGTGAATTGTACCGGCAGGCTGTCATGACCTATTTAGAAACGCCTTTTTTGCCGGATTTTACGACCAAAGACATGAATCGTATTGTTACGAATGAAAGCAGCCGTGAAGGACGCTTATTGATGGGACAGATTTGGCAGCGTATCGTATCGCCTCGTGATATTAAACCGCTGCGCAGCATCGGCGCGGCCATTTTTGTACGGGCTGCACAGCTGACAGGCGCTGCCTGCTACGGCGTTTTGCGGCATTTGTATCCCAATGGAGAGATTCCCCGCCAGACGATTGCCGTCGAAGGCAGCGTTATGGAACATGTGCGGGGCAGCCTGTTTATGATGGAAGACACGCTGCGAATCTGTCAGGCCGGTAATTATATACAGCCTATGCTGGCAGAACCTATGCTTGTCAAAGACGGACCATCTGTAGGAGCAGCTATCGCTGCGGCCATGGTTTCAGCCCATTAAACGCGGGGCTGTGTCGGCCTGCGTCCCAAATCATGCAGCATCTGCCTATCGACGGATACGGCATTGCCGTCTGTCGTCAAATAGCCGCCAATCATTAAGCCGTTCAGCCCGCCGGTCAGGGCATATGCCTGCATGGAGCGGAGATTGACTTCGCGGCCGCCGGCTGTACGTATAAGTGCTTTCGGCAAAATGAAGCGGAATACAGCAAACGTGCGCAGGATTTCCCAGGGGGACAGGGGCTGGTTGTTGGCAAAGGGTGTACCGGCAATGGGATTGAGAATATTCAGCGGTATAGAGTCAATGCCGAAATCTTTTAGCGTAAAGGCCATTTCTACGCGCTGACGGGGCGTTTCTCCCAGCCCGAATATACCGCCGGAACAAACTCGTAAGCCTGCTTTTTGGGCCGTGCGGATGACAGATGCTTTATCGGCAAAGGTATGGGTGGAACAAATAGAAGGAAAATAAGACGGCGCTGTCTCGATATTGGCGTGATATCGGGACACGCCGATATTTTTTAGGGCCATAGCCTGATGCAGCGTAATAAGGCCGAGAGAGCAGCAAGTTTCTATCTGCACTTCTTGACGGATGCGTGTCAACGTACGAAGAATAGCGTCAAATTCCGGCCCTTCCGCTACAGAACGGCCGCTGGTGACGATGGCAAAACGAGCGGCCCCGGCTGCTTTGGCTTTTTTAGCGGCAGCAATAATCGTTTCGCAATCCAGCAGCGGATATATGGATGCTCCCGTGTGGTAATGGGCTGATTGCGCACAAAAACGGCAGTTTTCCGGGCAGCGGCCGGAACGTCCGTTAATAATGGCACAGCAGTCTACGTCATCGCTGCTGTAGTGCTGTCGGATTTTATCAGCCATGGCGAGAAGCAGCGGCGTATCCTGATTAGGCAGGGAAATGAGTTCCAGCGCTTCTGAAAAGGTAATATCATGGCCTTGCAGTACTTTTTCGGTATATGTTTGCAGTGTAGTTAAATTCATGAGAATGCTCCTCTCTGATATATGACTTTACGTTAGTATACAAAAATGAAATCATAAAGTCAACTAATTAAACACTGAATATGGTTTACAATATAAAGAGATTATTTCTGATATTGTACAGATATTTTATAAAATACCTCTTTTCACCAGGCCAGTTTTTCGCTACAATATATATAATAACGATACAAAATAATGAAATGAGTCGATGTATATGCTGCAAATCAATAAGGGCATAAAAACCCCTTATTACGTACAAATATATGAATATTACCGCCATGAAATCGAAGCCCGCCGGATGGTTGCCGGCATGCGGCTTCCTTCTGTACGGGAGTTGGCACAGTCTGTCAACGTTAGCAAAATGACCGTAGAAAAAGCATATTATCAACTTGCCAGTGAAGGATATATTATTCGCCGTAATAAAGCCCGCTATGAAGCGGCTTTTTTAGGTCCTATTGAAGAAAAAAGTCATACAGCTGCTGTAGGGCTTGCTCCCCGTTCGGCACCTAAGCCGGCTTACCTATATGATTTTGGCAGCGGTGATATGGATATGGAACATTTTCCCCTGGATATTTGGCGCAAGCATATGAATCGGGTTTTGTCAGAACCATCCTACTTGACGGCCAGTAATGATGAACAGGGCGTGCCGGATTTACGGGAAGCTCTTAGCCACTATGTATATGAAACACGAGGCGTGCATGCCAAAGCAGAAAACATTATTATTGGAGCAGGGACAGCAGCCCTGCTCGGCGTATTAACGACGCTTCTGAGAGATACATGGCCGCGCATTGCTGTAGAAAATCCAGGATTTAGACTGGGCAGAGAAATTTTTCGCAATATGGGATTTGCTATTGAACCCATTTCTATTCAAAACGGCATGCTGGATATGGACAGGCTCCACGAAAGTCAGGTGCAGCTTGTCTATGTAAGCCCGTCGCATCAATTTCCTACGGGTACGGTCATGCCGATTGGCATGCGGTATCAGCTGCTGCAGTGGGCTGAAAAATGCAACGGATTAATCATAGAAGATGACTATGACAGCGAGCTGCGCTATTATGGACGGCCTATTCCGGCGCTGCAGGGATTAGATACAGCCGGACAGGTCGTTTACATGGGAGCTTTATCCAAAGTGCTGCCTTTTTTCGTGCGTCTTAGCTATATGGTATTGCCGCCGCGGCTGATGGCCTTGTATAATCAAAAGCGAAACTTGTTCCGTCAGGGAGCATCCATACCGGAGCAGTGTGTCTTGGCAGCGTATATCCAAAGCGGTGATTTGGCAAGGCATGTACGGCGGCTGCGCAAAGATTATCAGGAAAAAGGACTGCTGATGGAGCGGCTTTTGCAGGAAGCGTTTGGCAGTCAGATAAAAGTCAGCCGGATTACATCCGGTGTTTATTGTCACATTGCCCTGCGCAGCTCCTATTCTGCACAGGAATTGTGCAGCAAAGCAGAAAAAGAAGGCTGCCGTGTACTGACTATGCAGTCATTTTATGAACAACCAGGACAAGAGGAACAAAAAGAATTTCTTTTGTCTTTTTCAAAGATACCCAGTTATAAGCTCAAGCAGGCTGTCACGGCGCTGCAGCGGGCCTGGCTGGAGAAAGAAGGATAGGGATGGCAAAAAGTTTACGTTTTATTCATTGCGGCGATTTGCATTTAGGCAGCCCTTTCCGTGATATTGCTTCTATTGATGAACGATGGCAGCGTATTGTCGGAAACGCGACTATGCGGGCATTTCAAAAAGTAGTGCAGATTGCCATTGATAAACAAGTACACGCTGTACTTATCAGCGGTGATGTGTATACTAGTGCCGATCATAATTTGACGGCGCAGTTGGATTATGTGCGTCTTCTTCATAAATTGGCACAAAATGATATACAGGTTTTTGCCGTTCTTGGCAACCATGACCCGCTGGATGCCTGGCAGGCCAAAATACCTTTTCCGCCGAACGTGCATGTTTTCAGCACGGAAAAAGTAGAACGAATGCCGTTGATTGTTGACGGTGAAGAAGTAGCTGCTGTCTATGGACAGAGCTATGCCCACCAGGAACAGCGGGATAATTTGGCGTGGAATTTCAGCCGTACCTCAGCAGACCATTATGCTATTGGACTGCTTCATACGCAGGTAGGAGGCCCGTCGACCTATGCCCCGTGCAGTTTGACTGATTTAAAAGAAAGCGGTATGGATTACTGGGCGCTGGGACACGTGCATGCGCACCAAATCTTGTGCGACAAGCCGTATGTTGTATACGCCGGCAATCCGCAAGGGCTGGACTGCACAGAAACGGGACCTAGAGGATGCTATTATGTAGAAGTCGGCCCATACGGCACAACGGATATTGAATTTGTAGATACTAGTATTGTCCGCTGGGAAAGCGTGGATATCCCGATTGATTCCATTGAATCGGTTTCTGAACTGCGGGAAGCTGTCCGTTTTACTAAAGAAAAAATACGGCATGAAGTCGGTAAGCCGACATTTCTTACGGTTAACTTTGTCGGTGCGGGAAGCATGTATCATGTCATCAATAATCCGGAAGCCACACAGTACTGGATAGACAGCTGGCGTGAAGAAGAACAGGGCAAATATGCGTTTGTTATGGTAGAACGCCTGCGCAACATGGCACGTCCTAAAATCAATTTGACAGAACGCAGCAAACTTCCTGATACAGTAGGCGATTATTTAAACATGAGTGATAAAATAGATGCCCTGCCGCAGGAAGAAAAACTAAAGGCACTGCGAGCCATTCTCCAGGAACGGCCGGAATTTGAACGCCTTGGCGCCTATGGCCGCGGCATATCGGATGCCCGGCTTTTGGAAGCGTTTGAAAAGGCCAAATGGCTGGGTATGCAGAAGCTGCTTACAGATAAAAGAGGATAGGTACTTATGAAAATTATACAAATGAATTTAGATGATTTTGGCATCTATCATAATGTAGAATGGAATCCGCCGGAAAAAGGGCTCATCGTCATGCATGGCCAAAATGAAAGCGGCAAAACAACTCTCATGAAATATGTCCGCTCCATGTTTTTTGGCTATCAGCGGGGCGATTGGCGGGGCTACAAAGGCCATATGGATATACGCCGTGATGACGGCCACGAGTATCGTATCTACCGCAATGAAAAAGAATCGTACATGACAGATGGAGACCTTACCATTCATGAAGAACCTGCAGAATTATGGTGGCATAGTTTAGATCGCCGGACGTATGACCAGGTCTTTGCCATGGGCTTGGAAGATCTGCAGGGGTTCAAGATTTTGGCAAGTGAAGAAGTGCGCAGCCATTTTTTCAGTGTAGAAGGCGGCGTACGCATGGGAACGACGCGGCGGGATTTGACGCGGCTCATGGGAGAACTTTTGGTAGCGTCTCCGCAGGGAAAAAAGCCGATTAATGCGCTCCTCAATGAACAGCGTGATTTTGACCGCCGCATTCACAGCCTGGCATATGATGAAAATGAATTTGCAGAGCTGCAGGCACAGGAACGCACGACCCATGAAATAGAAAACCGAATTCGCTTGGATATTGAAGAAACCAAACTGCAGATTGAAAAGGTTTCTATGCCAATAGCTGCCTGGGATGTATATAAACGCGGTCAGGATGCGATGAAGCGGATGCAGGACCTGGCTGATGTGGCCCAGTTTCCGGAAGACGGCGTACAAAAATGGACAGATTTGGAAAACAAAATTAAGGAAATAGAAGAACAAATCAAAAAATTGGCATCCATATCCAGAGAAGGCCCGGCGTTTCAGCCAGGATGGAACAAATGGCTTATCTGCGGCACGCAGCTGGATGAAATTTTTCAGCATACGACCGAATGGAAACAAGGGATAATCGAAATTGCCGACCATGCCGATACAGAAATGGATTGGCAGTTTGAACAAAATCAGTATGCAGAAAAACTGAAGCAATGGAGCAGTCAAACCGTTCCGGAACACATCGATTGGCCTAAAGGGTTGTCGCTGGCAGCTAGTTTGAACCGGTTTGAACAAGAACAGGAAAAATGGCAGGCAGCCAAACCGAAAAATGTAACCTCTCTTCCTGAAGAAAACGAAGAAGAACCAGGTCATACCAAAGAAGAATGGACTGCGATTGGCAAAGCCGTGTCAGCGATTCAGGCGTCCCTGTTGGAACGGCAGAAAATAGAAGAACAGCTGCAGTGGCTGCAAAGCGAATCAGGCAATAATTCACATGGCTTTGCGATTCTTTCAGGGTTATTTTTTATAGGAGCTGTCGCACTGCTGGCGTTCGTTTTCCTGTATGATTTGGACCAAACCCTTGGATTTGGCGGGACATTGGGCTGTGCTGTGATTGCTGCGGCTTCCTATGTAAAGCAGCGGATTAATGCGGGGCGGATTCCTAGAAAAATGGAAGAATTGGAAGTACGAAAAAAAGGTATGGAAGATACCTTGATGACATTGGCAGAGCAAGCCCATTTGGAAATTCAGGCTTCCGATGCTACCGAAGTTTGGACTCAAAAGCTGGATGAAGTCCGTAAAAAATATATGGATTGGAAAACGCACGAAAGCAAAACGGCGTGGGAAAAAGAACAGAAGGTCATGTATGACGCTATTTACGATAAATGGGATAAAGAAGGACATGATTGGAAAGAAAAAGTCGATACCTGCCGCAAAGCATGGGAAAACTGGCTGACAGCAACGGGCCTGACAAAACTTTCCATAGACAAAATCCAGGAAGCCAAGGATATTTGGGAAAAATGGCAGAATGTATCTCAATCCATGCATACATGGCAAAAACGCAAGGAAGACCTGCAAAGCCACATTGCCCAATGGCATGACGGCGCTGAACAGCTTTTTAGAGAAATCGGCATTGCGGCGGCTGTCACACCGGAACAAGTAGAAACGGTATACAAACAGTGGCAGCAGATTCGCGTACAGGCTGAAGTGGCCAAAGAACAAGACAAACAGCAGAAAGAACGGGATGCCCAGATTGAAGAGCTGAAGAAAGATAAAGAAATTCGGCAGCGGCAGCAGCAGGACTTGCTCGTTTTGACAGGTGCGCAGACTGTCGGTGAATTTCGCAGTAAAGTTCTTAAATTTCGGCAGTTTAAACAATATAAAGAAATTTATGAACAATCGGAAGCCCATATCCGTTTGATTGCTAAAAATCCGAAAAATCTGGCAGCACTGCGGCATGAATTAAAAATCCATACGTTGAAAAACTGGACAGATGAACGGACATATTACGAAAAGAAAATTGCTGAATCCGAAAAGAAACTGGCAGAAGTAGCTGAAAAAAGAGGAACATTTATTGAACGTCTCAGCCAAATGGCTAAAAGCGATACGTACAATAAACTGCTGCAGGAAAAACAAAACCGCAAAGCTGAGTTAGATACCAAAGTCAATGACTGGCTTACTTATGCGTTTGCACAATATATGCTGGGAGAAGCACAGGCCTATTATGAACGGGTCCGCCAGCCTATTGTCATCCGTCAGGCCAGTGATTATCTCCATCTTATGACGCAGGGACGGTACACGCTGCAGGCTACGTTTGACGGCAAGCAGTTATATGCTGTCGATGGGACGCAGCGCCGCATTCCGGAAAAACAATGGAGCAGCGGCCTTGGCGACCAAATTTACTTGGCTATCCGCATTAGTCTGGCCATGGCATTTTCCAAACAAATCGAACCGATGCCGCTTATTTTGGATGATATTTTTGTCCGGTTTGATGAACAGCGGCAAAAAGAAGCATTGCATTTCTTGGCGGACCTTGGCAAAAAGGAACAAATTTTCCTCTTTACCTGCTCGCGCACGACGCGGGATATTGCCAAAGAAGTACAGCAGGCCTTGGCCGGCGAAACCGATACGGTACATCTTTTTGAAATTGAACAAGGCACTATTAAGGAAGCATAAATTCATAAAAAAAGGGGGCTGCCGCACAAAGCGGCATCCCCTTTTTGCTTGCAGTTTTTATGTGACCATGCAGCGGGACAACACGGAAAATCAGTCAGTGTATTGACAATTTTTGCAGCTCATGGTATAGTGTACAAAGTTAGGCAGGGAATTTAAGCCTAGCTTTTTTAAGTTACAGAAAAATTTTCTTGACTTAGCCTTATAGGTGTGATACATTATAAAGGCAGTCTTACGCAGGCAATCGGCCTGCGACTATTTATAATAGACTATCGATTAAGAGAGGTGTAAGGAATGCGTACAGCGATTACATTGGCATGCACAGAATGCAAACAGCGTAACTACCGGACGAACAAAAATAAGAAAAACAATCCGGATCGTTTGGAATTGAAAAAATACTGCCCGTTCTGCAAAAAAGAAACATTACATAAAGAAACAAAATAATTTGTGAAATAAGATGTTGCTTGAATCTTATTTGGATGTGAGAGGTTATATGGCACAATCAGCTAAAAAAGCAGCACAAAAGAATAAGAAGAATCCGGGTAAGTCATTTTTACAAGGCGTTAAGGTAGAAATGAAGAAGGTCATCTGGCCGACAAAAAGAGAACTGATTAACTATACTGTCATGGTTATCGTTGCAACGATTGTTGTTATGGCAATTATCGGCGCATCAGATGGCGTATTTTCTCAGTTGTTTAATTTACTTCGTAATATTGTCGGATAGGGAGGCCTGCGCTTAGATGGAATCAGATAAAAAATGGTATGTCATCCATACGTATTCCGGTTATGAAAATAAAGTAATGGCTACACTGGAACGCAAGGTCAAATCCATGGGCTTGGAAGACACGATTAGTAAAATCCTCGTGCCGATGGAAGAAGTCGTAGAGGTAAAAGACGGCAAAAAACGCACGGTAAAACGTAAAATGTATCCGGGCTATGTCGTTCTCGAAATGGAAGTGAATGACCGTTCCTGGTACGTCGTACGCAACACCCCTGGCGTAACAGGATTTGTTGGCTCAGCAACGAAGCCCGTTCCATTGGAACCGGATGAAGTCAAAAAGATTTTGAAAACTCAGGGTATGGACAATGAACCTAAGACACAGATTTCAGTAGAAATTGGTGAACAGGTTCGCATCACATCCGGTTCATTTGAAAACTGCATTGCTACCGTTACGGAAATTAATGAAGAAAAAGGTACCGTAAAAGGCCTCATTGATATGTTTGGCCGTGAAACAGTGGTAGAAGTCGACTATTCTCAAATCGAGAAGAGTCTGGAATAATATACTTCTAAAATGTGGCGTAAGCCGCGAGTGGGAGAATCGAAAGATTCGCTTACCACATCTTGTAATGTAAGGAGGTGTAACTCACCATGGCAAAAAAAGTAACAAAAATGGTTAAGCTTCAGTGTGAAGCTGGCAAAGCAACTCCGGCGCCTCCTATTGGCCCTGCATTAGGCCAGGCTGGTGTCAACATTATGGCTTTCGTAAAGGAATTTAACGAACGTACAGCTAAACAGGCTGGTTTCATTATCCCTGTCGAAATTACTGTATATGAAGACCGTTCCTTTACATTCATTACAAAAACACCGCCTGCTGCTGTTCTCTTGAAAAAAGCAGCTGGTATCGACAAAGCTTCGGGCGAACCGAACAAGAAAAAAGTTGCAAAAGTTGGTCGTGACAAAGTTCGCGAAATTGCAACGACAAAAATGCCGGACCTCAACGCTAACGACGTTGAAGCCGCTATGAAAATGATTGAAGGCACTGCCCGCAGCATGGGTATCGAAATCGTCGACTAATCTCGAACGGTTTCTCTGCCCGTGGAAGGGGTCTATCGCCCCGCTAAACCACATAAGGAGGAAAACACATGGCAAAAGTAGGCAAGAAATATGCTGAAGCAGCTAAATTGGTCGACAAAACAAAATTGTATGACCCGGCTGAAGCAGTAGATATCTTGAAAAAAATGGATACAGCTAAATTTGATGAAACCGTTGAATTGGCTGTAAACTTAAACGTAGATCCGAAATATGCTGACCAGCAGGTTCGTGGCGCCTTGGTTCTGCCGCACGGCATTGGTAAATCCAAGACGGTTCTCGTATTTGCTGAAGGCGAACAGGAAAAACAAGCTCAAGAAGCTGGCGCAGATTACGTCGGCGCAGACGACTTGGTTGAAAAAATCAAGGGCGGCTGGCTTGATTTCGACGTAGCAATCGCTACACCGAAAATGATGGGCAAAGTTGGTCGTTTAGGTAAAATCCTCGGTCCTAAAGGCTTGATGCCTAACCCGAAGGTTGGTACTGTAACGATGGACGTTGCAAAAGCTGTTTCCGAAAGTAAAGCAGGGAAAGTTGAATACCGTACTGATAAAGCCGGCAATATTCATTCCCCTATTGGCAAAAAATCTTTCGATGCAAATAAATTGGTTGAAAACCTTACAACTCTCGTCGATACACTTATCAAAGTAAAACCGTCGGGTGCTAAAGGCCAGTATATCAAAACGATTACCATCAGCTCTACAATGGGCCCTGGTATTCACATCAACCCGTTCAGCGTTAAAGGTGTTGTAAAAGCTGACGAACAATAATATCTCTCTTAGCTGTAGACTGAAGGTATGTATAATGGACGATTGTCCGCCATCTGAGGCTAAAACTAGTAGATTATGACTATGACTAGTTCGGCCTCATGCAAATGAGGCCGTTTTTTATTGCTAAGACGATATAAATCCCACATCAAGGAGGTGTATCGAAACATGTCTATGTATGCAAAACATCAGGTATCCCCGGCAAAAGCTGCAGTCGTTGAAGAAATGAAAGAAAAACTGCAGTCCGCTCAGGGTGCTGTTTTGGTCGGTTTTACCGGCTTAACTGTAGCTGAAGTTACAAAACTTCGTCGTAAATTCCGCGAAGGCGGCGTTGAATACAAAGTTATCAAAAACACATTAACTCGTATTGCTGCTGATGAACTCGGCTACAATGGATTGGATGAATTCCTCGAAGGCCCGACAGCTATCGCATATTCTACAGAAGATGTTGTAGCACCGGCAAAAATCCTCAAAGAATTCATCAAAGAAACAAAGACAGAAGCTATTACCGTTAAAGTTGGTATTGCTGATGGTCAAGTTATTGACAAAGCATCTGTTGACGCATTGGCAAACTTGCCAAGCCGCGAAGAACTCATCGCGAAAATCGTTGGCAGCATGCAGGCTCCTATCTCTGGCCTCGTCAACGTACTTCAGGGCAACATCCGCAACATGGTTTATGTGCTTGACGCAGTACGTGCTAAAAAAGCAGAACAAGAAAGTGCTTAATGCGGCGTAATAGAGATTCACTGATAATGCGAAACTAAAATAACTGTAATATTTACAAATTGATACTATGGAGGTATTTTAAAATGACTAAAGAAGAAATCATGCAAGCCATTGAAAACATGACTGTTTTGGAACTTTCCGAACTCGTAAAAGATATGGAAGAAAAATTCGGCGTATCTGCTGCAGCTCCTGTAGCTGTTGCTGCAGCTCCTGCTGCTGGCGGCGCTGCTGCTGAAGAAAAATCCGAATTCGATGTTGTCCTCACATCTGCTGGCGACAAAAAAATCGCTGTAATCAAAGTTGTTCGTGAAGTAACTGGCCTTGGCTTGAAAGAAGCTAAAGCTCTCGTTGACGGCGCTCCTAAAGCTGTTAAAGAAGGCGTTGCTAAAGCTGACGCTGAAGCTCTCAAAGCTAAACTCGAAGAAGCAGGCGCTTCTGTTGAATTGAAATAATTTCTGCTGAAATTATTGTCAGACACCGTGTACAATTGTGTACGCGGTGTCTTTTTTTGATTACGAAAACCTCATATCGAAAAAATGAGATAATAGATACTTGTATACAACGATAAAAAAACAATCCGTCAGAAAAATTACTCAAATCCTTGCATGCATGAAGATGGGGAGGTATATCTAAGGAAAATTAGAAATCGAATTGTAATATCCGTGATGGACGACCGGCTTTACGATGGTATTTTTTCCCTATTTCATAACAGTGACGAGTATCAATTAATTTTAGAATTATTCGATTTACCGCTCGCGTAGATATATGTAAGTAATCAGCCAATTCGTTTACTGTACATTCATGACTTCCTTTTTCTGTTAAAAGTTTGTGAATCTGACTTAATGTGAAAGAGCTAATTCCTGTTTCTCTTGATAGGGAAGAAAATCGGTCATTAATAATAGGT
>CAVKOP010000002.1:0-18166 GCA_963657835.1 Lachnospiraceae bacterium
CAAGGCTCTTTGCAGTGCCCCGTTCCCGACGGCTTGATTAGTATATCGCAAATAGAACCCTCTGTCAACTCTTTTTTTACATTTTTTTGACAAGAGACTGACGTTTTCTCTACTTATAGTTGTTATATTAAAAAATTAGCTTATACGAGGATACAAACTGCATTGAATTGACCATATAACGAATGGAGAATATACCATACGCAGAGAACCGCTTTTTGTGTATCGGCTCTCCGCGTATGGTAATTTGTATTAATTATTTTTCAAAGGCCAAATCAACGGCAACTCGTACCATGGCTTTGGCTCCAACGAGAGCCTGCATTTTTCCTAAATCGCTGCCGGCCGCTTCAGCAAATTCTTTAGTATGCGCAGCAATATGATATCCGATACAGATTTCAGGCTGGCTGACACGCGTTACTTGGCTTACATTTCCTACATCGGTCGAGCCTTCAGCCGCATCATCGTCTTCGACAGTAAATTCTTCATAGAGGTCACTGAACGCTTCGGCAAAGTATACTTCCATTTTAGCATCATTGACCATATTTTTGAATAATGGTTCATAGTGCAGCATTTGTACGGCCGCTCCGTGTTCCTTTGCCGTATCTTGCGCTAATGCTTTAATATCCGGCAGCATTTTTTCTTCCAAATATTCTGTCCGCAGTGCCCGAATCGTGGCTTTCATGACCGCCTTATCCGGTACAACGTTGGGAGCTGTTCCGCCTTCTGTAATAATAGCACCAATAATATGCCGTTCTGTCAGTGTCTTTTCATATGCTTTCAGCCGTCCATAGAAATCAACCAGCGTATCCAGCGCATTAATACCATGGTATTCCGGATCGGCTACATGTGCTGATTTTCCCAAAAAAGTAAACTGCAGCGGATGAGTAGCATACGATGTGCCGCCAATACATGTTGTATCCGAGCCGGGATGAATGAGCATCGCCGCATCCAATCCATCAAACACACCGTGTTCACTCATGTAAACCTTGCTGCCGACCGTTTCTTCTGCCGGGCAGCCATATACATGCACAGTTGCCAATTCTCCGCAGACATTAGCAAACGCAATGGCGGCTCCGATGCTCATTGCTGCAATCAAATTATGACCGCAGGCGTGTCCTAATCCCGGCAGTGCATCGTATTCTGCCAAAAAACCAATGTGACAGGGTCCCTGCCCATAGGAGGCATGAAACGCCGTAGGAAAGGCTTCAGGCACGCAGTCTTCGACCTGAAACCGATGAGCCGATAAGACTTGACGCAAATAGGACGAAGCCAGTACTTCTTGTTTCCCCAATTCGGGGTGCGCATGCAGATATGACGCTATTTCATAAATAACGGGCTGCAGTATATCAACTTGCCGGCAGCCTTCTTGTTTCATTTCTTTTTTATCCATTCCTCTGTCCTCCTTACTAAGGCAGTAATTCTACATATGGGTCTGCCTGACAGCAAAGGTGAGCTTTCATTCCCAGCGGCAGCCATGTATTATCTGCTCCATGGCCGGCAGGAAAGCCCCAAACAGCCGGTTTGCCCCATCGTTTGGCATATTGGTACACAATTTCCCTGCTTGTAAATTCATACGGTGCCGGTTCATTCGGTTCACATCGTGTAAATTCTCCAAAAATAATACCTTTAGCCCTAGCAATAATTCCTGCTTCTTCTAATTGGCAAAGCATCCGGTCCAGTGAATAGGCTTCTTCACCAACTTCTTCAATGAGAAGGACAGCATCTTCTGTCTGCAGAGCATACGGCGTCCCTGCCGTCGCAGCCAGCAGCATCAAGTTGCCGCCGCAAATCGTCCCCGTCACATCACCGGGAACGATGGATTCCATATGCCAATCGGCCGGAAGGGAAATTTTGCCGGGCTGATACGGGTTGGCCAATCCCTTTGCCAGACATGTTTTCGTATATGCCGATGCGTCTCGCCCCAAGGACATGACCATCGTCCCATGGATAGGCATAAACCGGCATCGCTGTAAAAACACGGTATGCAGTGCCGTTATATCACTAAAACCAATAAACAGCTTGGGATGCGCTGCAATCGTTTGATAATCCAACAGCGGCAGAAGGCGCGTTGCCCCGTAGCCGCCGCGCAGGCAGATAATCCCATCGACGCTGTCATCTGCGAACATGTCCGTTATATCCTGTGCGCGCAATGCGTCATCACCAGCCAAATAGCCCCAATGCGCTGTAGCCGATTTTCCAAGTTTTGTCTGGTATCCCAACGCATGCAGTACGGCCAGGCCCTGTTCCAAACTATGATCTCCCAATGTCGAAGAAGGGCCTACAATCCCCAGCGTATCTCCGGGATGCACGGCTTTTCCTTGCTTATACATAGTGTCAATTCCCCTTTTCTATATAGGCTTCTTTAAAATCAACTAACCCCAGAGAAGACCAATGGTATCCTTTGATATACGGCTGGGCCGCATAGGGCTGCGTCGTGTAATAAATCGGTATGATTACGCAGTCGTCAAACAGCTTTTGTTCTGCTTCATGCATATACTGCATGCGCAGTGCTTCATTATTAGTTGTTTTTGCTTTTTGAATCAGTTCATGATAGACAGGATTATGGTATTGTGCATCATTTTCTTCATCATCAAATACATCCAAAAAGCTCATGGGGTCGCTGTAATCGGCAATCCATGACGCACGGGCAATCTGATATTCGCCCTGACTGCGGGAAGCCATGAAAACTTTTGATTCCTGATTGGTCAGCTGAACATCTGCTCCCAAATTTTCTTTCCACATGGCCTGCATAGCTTCCGCAATGGCTTTATGAATTTCACTGGTATTAAAAAGTATATTGATTTCCGGCAATGGATGGTCTGCATTATAGCCCGCTTCCTGCAAAAGCTGGCGTGCTTTTGCAGCGTCTTCTGTCATCAGATTGCCTCCTTCTGCACGGAAATCACGGCCTGTCGTTTTATCTAAAATTCCCGGCGGCACCCAGGCATAGGCTGCTTGTTTCTGTCCTCTGACAATATGCTGAATCAAGCCCTGCCGCTGTACAGCCAAGGCAAAGGCTTTGCGCACGCGTACATCATCAAAAGGCGGTTTCTGCACATTAAATACATAGTAATAAATTCCCAAATACGGTGCTACTTTATATAAGCCCATCTTTTCCAAGCGGTCCTGATCAGCCGGCGGCGGTTCTACGGTCATATTCGCCTGATTGCTTTCAACCAATGTCAGCCGTGTTGCCTGTGAATCGCTGATCGGAAATACGATGGACGGGAGCTGTACGGCATCTTTATCCCAGTACCGGGCATTTTTTACCATCGTGATTTCACTGGAGTGAATCCATTTTGTAATTTTATATGGTCCGCTGCACACCATTGTTTCCGCATCGGAAGCCCAGGTATCCGGATGCGCTTCTACTTGTTGGCGCGGGACGGGGTAATAGCAGTGAAACGCTGTCAAGTTCAGAAAATAGGCTGTCGGATTCGTCAGCCGCACCTGCAGGGTCTTGTCATCCAATGCGTGAATGCCTACTTCGTCTGCCGCGGCTTTCTTTTTAAAATAGTTTTCTGCGTTATCGATGCAGAACATCATATATGCATTTTCCGAAGCAATATCCGGGTCAATCACTCGTTTCCAGGAAAATTCTATATCCTGTGCTGTAATCGGCGTCCCGTCACTCCATTGGATTCCATCCCGCAAATGGAATGTATATACTTTGCCGTCCGGTGAAATATCCCAGCTTTTAGCCAACGCCGGCTGTGGAACATCCTCTTTGTCCAGACGGGTCAGCCCTTCAAACAGCTGCAGTTCTGTATTATTTTCAGCCAAGTTGGTCGTCATTGCCGGATCTAGCCGTGAAGGTTCAGCTTCCAATACATAGCTAACTGTATCTGGTTTTTGCACGCTGCTGCAGCCGCCGCAAACCAGCATCAACAAGCAACAAAGCCCCAGTATCCATGTGCGTATCATAGCCTGTCCCCTCCTTTTACGTGGTGGCATGCCACCCAATGTGCCGGTGCCGCTTCCCGAAGCGGCGGTACGGACTGGCTGCATTGGGCATCTGCATACGGACAGCGCGTATGAAATACACATCCCGACGGTGCCTGAAGCGGGCTCGGTACTTCTCCCTGTACCAGTACCCGGCGCACATACCGTGGGTCAGGCCGGGGCACTGCCGCAATTAAGATTTGCGTATAGGGATGCAGCGGTTTATGATATACGTCATCACCAGTGCCTAATTCAACCAATCGCCCCAAATACATGACGCCGATACGATGGCTCATATGATGCACCATAGCTAAATCATGGGCAATAAATAAATAGGATAATCCCCGTTCTTTCTGCAAACGCTGCATCATATTGACGATTTGTACCTGCACGGATACATCAAGGGCCGAAATAGGTTCATCACAAAAAATACATTCCGGCGACACGGCCAACGCTCTGGCAATGCCTACACGCTGCCGCTGGCCGCCGCTGAATTCATGGGGATACCGCTGAGCCGCTTCCGGCCGCATATCGACTTCTTCCAACAGCTCACAGACTTTTTTTTGCCGCTCCTGACGAGTTTGACATATGCCATAATTGCGCAGCGGCTCGCTAATAATATCTTCTACGGTCATCCGCGGGTTTAAAGACGAGTACGGATCTTGAAAAATCATTTGCACATGTCGGCGGTACTGCTGCCGTACCGCTGCATCCTGAATATTTTTTTCCTTATAAAAAACATCGCCTTGGCTTGCAGCATACAGTCCCAATACCGTTCTGGCAAATGTCGATTTACCGCAGCCTGATTCGCCGACCAACCCGACAGTTTCTCCCTCGTGAATCGTCAGCGACATATCATGAACCGCCGTCAATATCGTTTTAGGACGTCCCAGCCAATCAGTTTCGACAACAAATTTTTTCGTAATATGATGGGCACGAATTAAATCCATTATGCGTTTTTCCTTTCCGGCGAAAGCAGCCAGCAGCTCACACGATGACCTGCGCCTATCTCGTATGTTGGCGATAATTTCTGCATGCAAATCCGCATTGCATACGGACATCGCCTAAAAAACCGGCATCCTTGAGGCATATGAAACAAATCCGGAGCCTGTCCTGCAATGCCTTTTAACACTCTGTCCTTATGGGCCGGATCGGGAAGAGAAGCCAGCAGCCCTTGGGTATAGGGATGGGCCGGCCGGTAAAAAATATCTTCTGCCGTTCCTTCTTCGACAACAGTTCCTGCATACATGACATAAATCCGTCGGCACATCTGCGCAATGACTCCCAAATTATGGGAAATCAAAACCATCGCCATGCCAGTATCGTGCTGTAGCTGCTGCAGCAATGCCAATATCTGTGCCTCTGTCGTGACATCCAATGCCGTAGTCGGTTCGTCCGCAAATAAAAGTTTGGGCCGGCCTGCCAACGCCATGGCAATCAGACAGCGCTGCCGCATGCCGCCGGACAGTTCATGAGGGTACTGGCAAAATCGTTTCTCCGGTGATGTAATGCCAACGGCCTGCAGCAGTTTGATTGCTTTTTTCTTCCGTTCTTCTTTGGGCATAGTCTCAGCACGCTGCAGTCCTTCACAAATCTGGTCGCCAATCGTCAGCACGGGATTTAGTGCCGTCATCGGGTCTTGAAACACCATGGCCATGTCACGGCCGCGCATTTCGTTGATTTGCGATTCCGGCAGCGGCAGGATATTTGTTCCCTGCCAGTAAATAGCCCCTTTGGTATATTGTGTCGTTTCTGCCGGCAGCAGTTTCATCACCGCCTGCGACGTAACGGATTTGCCGCAGCCTGATTCCCCGACAATGCCTATCGTTTCCCCGGCCTGCACATATAGAGATACCTGATGCAGAGCTTCCAACACGCCGCGATACGTTGTAAACGATACAGATACATGGTCAATCTCCAATAATGGTTTCATCAGCTGCCTCCTTTTTGGCTCTGCGGATCCAACGCATCCCGCAGCCCATCACCTAGGAACATAAATCCCAGCATAGTCAGACTTAAGGCAATAGCCGGAAAAATGAGCTGGAACGGGAACGAACGAATGCTGTTAATGCCGTCCGATGCCAGTACGCCCCAGCTGGCCATGGGAGCCGAAACACCGAGGCCGATAAAGCTGAGAAAGGCTTCCGTAAAAATAGCATCCGGGATGGATAACGTCAAAGTGACAATAATAGGACCGACACAGTTGGGAATCATATGCCGGCATAAGATATGCCAAGTGGATGTCCCGCAGGCTTTGGCAGCCAATACATATTCCTGCTTTTTCAAACTCAAAATCTGGCCGCGGACAATCCGTGCCATGTTCAGCCAATAGGCTATGCCCAATGCCAGGTATATGTTCAGCAGTCCCGGCTTAAAAACGACCATCAGCAGAATAACGTACAACAGCATAGGAATAGAATACAAAATATCGACAAGGTGCATCATCACGCGGTCTACGCGGCCGCCGACCAAGCCGGCAATCCCGCCGTATACGATGCCGATGCATACATTAATCAAACTGGCAACCAATCCAATAGAAAGGGAAATACGGGCGCCATATAACACCCGGACAAATAAATCCCGTCCCAATGCATCGGTACCGAACCAATGCGCAGCAGACGGCCAGGCATTCGCCATGGCAAAATCCTGAGCAGCATAATCATACGGCGCTGCCATTGGGCCAAACACAGCCAATACCGTCATGACACAGACAATCGCCATCCCCCAAAGCGCCAGACGGTTCTTTTTCATCTGCCGCCAGCCTCGTTCCCGCAGCTTCTGCGGAGGAATATACGGCTCTATCCGGTCTTCCGGCCGAATCGGTTGAAAATCACTGTTTTTCACCATTTATTCCTCCTTTCCTGATTTCAACGTAATGCGCGGATCTAGCAGCGGATACACCATATCAATCAACAAGTTCATCATCATGATGAGGAAACTATAAAAAATCGTAATGCCCAAAATGACAGTATAATCCCGATTATAAATGCTCGTCACAAAATGACGTCCCAAGCCGGGAATAGCAAAAATAGATTCTACAACAAAACTGCCCGTAAGAAGAGCCGCTGCCAAAGGGCCAATATAGCTGACGACCGGAAGCAGGGCGTTCCGCAATGCATGATGGCAGAGAAGCCGTCTCGTGCTGATGCCGCGGGAGCGGGCTGTCCGGATATAATCCTGTCCCAATGCATCCAAAATACTGGAACGGGTAAGACGCATAATAAAGGCCGTAGGATGCGCGGCAAGTGCCAACGCCGGCAAGACAACGTATGCCGGTCCTTTCCACATCGCTGCCGGCAGCACGGGCCACGTAAAGGCAAACAGCTGAATCAACACAGCAGCAATAATAAAGCTGGGCACCGATACGCCTAAGGTCGCGCCAATCATCAAGAGATAATCAATCCAGCGGTTTTTATACCAGGCTGCGGCCATGCCGCAAAGAACACCCATGCCGACAGCCAGCAGCAGACTAATCAATCCCAATTCTGCAGAGATAGGAAAGGTTTCTGCAATGATATCATTGACCGTCTTTCCGGGGTACTTATACGACGGCCCTAAATCCAATACGGCAGCATGGCGAACATAATCGGTATACTGATCCCATAACGAATCATTCAAATGATACCGTTCTTCTACAGTTGCCATCACAGCCGGCGGCAGTTTCTTTTCCTGCGTAAACGGCCCTCCTGGAATAGCATGCATCAGTCCAAACGTGATAGTAATAATAACCCACAGCACGGCAGCTGTCCCTGCTAATCGTTTTATCAAATACATAACCATGCGTATTACTCCTTACTCATAAATCACAATGATACTTTATTATATAAACCTATGCGCAATTCAGCAAGTCTTGGCCCATAAATCGGTTTTCGCATCCAGCCTGACCAAGCCGGAAAAAACATCTCATTTCGCTGTCAGTCTGCCAACCGTTGACATTGCGAAAAAATACTGTATAATAGATAAATTCCAAAGAATATACACACATGCAACAACCACTACAGGAAAGAGGTCTTATCTATGAACTGGAAATTTTGCCTGGCGATTTTAACCTGCAATGTTGTCTTTATGTCAGGCAGTTATACGATGCTTGTCCCTTTCTTACCCATGTATTTGACACACGAACTGGGCGTCGATCCTTCGACCGTAAACATTTGGTCCGGCGTCGTTTTTTCTTCGTCCTTTGCAGTCAGTGCCATTATGGCACCTATTTGGGGACGTATGGCCGATAAAAAAGGAAAAAGACTGATGGCAATTCGTGCCAGTCTGCTTCTTTCCATCAGTTATTTTCTCGGCGGCATTGTCACATCCCCCTTGCAGCTGACTTTTATGCGCATGTTTCAGGGATTTGCAGCCGGCCTCTGGCCGATGGAATTGGCCATTATGACCATTTATGCGCCCCCCAAAAAACTGGGCATCTGCTTAGGCATTATGCAGGGCGCGCTCACAGCCGGCGGCGTCATCGGGCCCTTATTCGGCGGCATTCTTGCTGAAGCTTTTGGCATGCGCATGTCTTTCTTTCTGGCAGCTGCAGCCTTGTTCTTAAATTTTCTAGTACTTGTCTTCTTTATTAAAGAACCGCCGGATGATGCCAAACAAACCAACGAAAAACAAGCGGAAGAAACGCCCAATTTGTGGAAAAATCCGCTTATCCGCAACATGCTCATTTACGCCGTATTTGTGCAGTTTGTCATTCTTATCATTCAGCCGGTTTTGACGACTTACGTCTCTGAATTAGCCGGTCAGATGGATAACTTGATTTTTATCTCCGGCTTGGTCTTTTCCTTAGGCGGTTTTGCCAGTGCGATTTCTGCCCCGCTTTGGGGACGCTTCGGCCAGCATCACGGATTCCATACGGCGTTAACGTACGCGCTGATCGCAACGAGCATCTGTTTTTTCCTGCAGGCGCTCCCCAATGATTTGATGCTGTTTGCAGCCAGCCAGTTTGCAGTCGGCTTATTCTTCTCCGGCATTTATCCTTCAATCAATGCCATTCTTGCGGAAAACACCGACGCACATACCAAAGGTCACGTCTTCGGCCTGCTCTTTTCTGCACAGCAAATCGGCTCCATGACAGGACCGTTGTTAGGCGGTGTAGTTGCCACATTTTTAGGAATCAAATACATCTTTATTTTAGCGGCTTTAATTGTTTTAGCCATCAGTGTTGCCGCACAACGGCAGCGTAAATTTGAACGGCCGGAATAACATGCCGTGACTATCTTATTATAAACAGAAAATGCCTTATCTCCGACAGCCATGCAGTTGCAGGAGGTAAGGCATTTTTCTTATGGTTTTATAGATTCAAGCTTACGCAAAACACTGGTAGCCAAAGACTAATATAGGCATCGTGACAATGGATAAAATCGTTGACAGCACGCACAGTTCCGCAGAGTAAGACGGGTCCTGGTCATACAATTCCGCCATAGACGTAACAATAGCCGCCGTCGGCGTAATAGAAGCAATAAAAATAGTCAGCAGTATATTTTTCCCATCCATCACATATCCGCTCAGATGCAGTACAGCAAAAAGAACAACCAACAATACGGGGTATCCGACTAAACGGATAAGAACCGGCATATAATTGCGCACTTTCAGAAAAATTTCTTTTAAATCACAGTCTGCAATAGCCATCCCAGTAATCAACATCCCAATCGGTCCAATAGTCGAGCCTACAGAAGCCATCGTCTGATCCAGCAAGACGGGAAGCTTGATTTGCAGTAAAAAAAGAACAGCCCCTAGGACAATAGCCAAAATATTAATATTGCTGAAAATCGCGCGGAATCGGATTTCGCCGCCGCCGCAAAGCAAATGACTGCCGTGAGTCCACAGCAGTACCAGCTGCACTGCCATATAGGTACACGGATAAATCACATAGTCTGTGCCCAGCAGCGCCATAACGAGCGGAATTACCAGGATGCCGGCGTTGCTGTAAATAAGAGAGGCCTGTTCTACAGCTTTTAAGCGCAAAACCGGCCGCAGGCAGGCGGTCACTACAATAAAAATAAAATGCACGGCTGCAGATGCTGCCAATGCAAACAGCAAGCCGGCTTTGATTTCATCAGCTGCATCAATTTGAAATGAATGAATAATGACGCAGGGCAAGATTAAATATACGAGCAGTACGGACAGTGCCTTGCCGTCAGCTGTTTTTAACTTCCCCGTACGAATAAGTGCAAATCCCATAAGCATGATAAGAAATAATTTAATAATTTCCTTTAGCAAAATTAAACTGATTTCCATGATATCATCCCCCAGCTTTTTCAAAAATAAAAATCGTATCCTCATGAATATAAGGATACGATTTATCTTTATATTTTTCTTTTAGCGATACCGTTGAGAAATTTCTACTTTTTCTGCTTCTGCAGCCCGTTCATCCAAAAAAGCGGCTGTCGCTTTGACCAATCCATTGCCGGCTGCAACGAATACGATACTAAGGATTATGCTGTACAATAATAAATCCATGGCGATTACTCCCTTTTGAAAAAAATAGAATGGTTGGTTATCATGGATTATTCTACATGATTTGGCACTAAAGTCAACAATTCAGGCACAAACCAGCTGCATTATTATCTCATAGAAACTATACGGTTTATTTATAGCCGCATATCTGTTTTATGGAAGCATCATATCGCCCTTTGCAAGTTTTATACGTATAATCCGTTTTACTTTTTCATCGGCCAACTGGCGGAACGCTTCATCTTCCTTATAGGCTTTTACCAGTCCTTCATAGGTTTCTCGTTCATGACCATAATCATGGCAGACGAGCACCATGTCTGCACCGGCTTTAATGGCCATAACCCCCATATCAGAAAAGGCATAATGCTTGGCCATAGCTCCCATTTCCATATCATCGGATACAATCAGTCCCTGATACTGATATGTATTGCGCAGTATATCCGTCATAATATTGGCAGACAAACAGGCCGGCCACTGCGCATCCAATGAAGGAAAGGTTACGTTGGATACCATCACGAAAACACTGTCCTGCTGTACTTGCTGCAAAATATCATGAAATGGCTTCAGCTCCTGCTGCTCCAACTCTTCCCGTGATACAGGCACGCGGTCGCCGTCAATATGCGGATCTGTTTTAGCTCTGCCGATGCCGGGAAAATGTTTGAGGGCACACCAAATGCCAGCTTCACTGTATCCTTGGCAGGCCTGTACAGCAAATGCCGTAACCGTATCCGGATTGGTACTGTATGACCGTCCTGCCTTAGAACCTAAATCGACAACCGGCGCAAAATTAACGTTGATTCCCATATCTTTCAGCGTTTGTCCCGTTATGGCTGCCCATTTTTTTGCTTCTTCCGGCTTGCCGCTTTCTCCTATCGCTGCTTCTCCTGGCACAGCAGGAAAATTTTGACGCATGCGCAACACCTGGCCGCCTTCCTGGTCCAACGCGATAAACGGCGCAATATGGCTTTGGGCTCCAATCTGCTTGCGCAGCGCTGCTGTCAATTGGCTTACTTGCTGCTGTGATTCCATATTGCGGTCAAACAAAATAATATTACCGATATGGCAGGCTGCAATCTGTCCCGCCGCTTCGGTATCCAGTGTTTTATGCTGGATGCCTGCCATAAGCAGCTGTCCCGCTTTATCTTCCGGCGACATAGACGCTGCAATCGTTTCTGCCTGTTCTTCTATACTGGCCGTCGGCTGATTCGTATCTCTTTCTTCCGTTTTTTCATGGCCGTAAAAGAAAAATGCATACGCAAACACAGCCACCACGCAGCCTATTCGGATTCCCCACTGGATTCCTTTTTTAATGATTGGTGATTTCATCATATACTAATTCTCCGGCAATTATTGTTTGTTTTACATGAAAATCATTGCTGTCCAGGACAACGATATCGGCCTGCTTGCCTTCTTCCAGCGAGCCAATTCGGTCGTATACGCCCAAATCCTTGGCCGGATTGATAGTGGCCATGGCAACTACATCGGGCAGCGAAGCTCCCGTATTCAGCAAAAAGTTAAGTACAACCTGATTCATAGCAGCCGTACTGCCGGCCAGCGTACCGTCTGCCAGCCGTGCCTGGCCGTCTTTGACAAATACCTTCTGGCCGCCCAATTCAGATTCTCCATCAGGCATAAGGCAGGCACGCAGTGAATCTGTAACTAAAATGATGCCGTCTCGGCCTTTCAGCTGATATACCAGTTTCTGTGCCGCCGGATGCACATGAAGATTGTCACAAATCAATTCACAATGCGCCTGTTTGGACAGCAAAGCCGCCCCGACAAGTCCCGGCTTGCGATGGTGCAGCGGCGTCATGGCATTGTACAGATGCGTTACATGACAAACTTCGCATTTTTCCATAGCTTCCATGGCGTCTTCATAGGATGCGCCGCTGTGTCCAAAGGAAGGAACAATATGATGTGCTGCGCATTCTTTTAAAAAGGTCTTGTTTTTCAACGTTTCCGGCGCCAAGGTAATAATCTTGACGACATCGGCATACGGTTCTATCCAAGAAAAATCCGGAGCTGCGATATGTTCTTCTGCCTGCGACCCTTTATACAGCGGGCTAATAAACGGCCCTTCCATATGAGCCCCTAAAATTTGCGCGCCCGGATTGTCTTTGGCCTGGCGTATGCGCTGCAGTGCCCGTTCAATCTGGTCACGCTGCATCGTCATCGTCGTCGGCAAAAATGACGTGACACCCGTCTTGGGCAGTACGTCCTGCATTTTTTTCAATGCGTCTTCCGTTTCATCCATAGTATCGGCACCGGCACAGCCGTGAATATGTTCATTAATAAATCCCGGTACGACAAAACCGCCGTTGGCATCTACTAAATCAGTACACATGCCTGCCCGAAATTCTTTACGGGGAACAATTTTCCAAATATCCTTTTCATACATCAATACTTTTCCTGTTACGATTTCATGCGGCAGGACCAATAACCCATCAATAATTGCTTTCATATCGTTTCCTCCTATCTATATCGCTGTGTATATATCATACATAAAAAAGCAGGCTTGTGGATAACTTTATCTAATTCTTTGAAAAAAATAGGATTTTTCGGCTTATTTCTTATGTGTATACCCTTACTTCCATATATCCACAGCCTGTGTGTAACTTTTTATTTCCAGTTATCCACTTTTTTATTTAATTTATACACATTCGTTCTATATCGTTTATATGTTATACTATTCGCTTAATTATGCCGTTTACAGCAGCATGCAAACGATTGTTTTATCTCTGTCAGCAGTAGTTATCCACATTTTCACAAAAATGTTTAAAAAAATATGCACAGCATTCCATGGCGTATTTACGCCTTTTGTAAAAAACATCCACATTCTAGCCACCGTATAATGGGGAGAATGTGGATAACCTGTGGATATGTCGCACTGTCTTATGTTTCAAGCATCAACAGGACGGCTCCAATCGACGTGTACGCCTAAGGAACGCCAAATATAGCACAATGCCAGCTTCAACATTTCCAAACTGCTGGCCGGCACAGCACTTACCGTTTCATAATACGATAAATCCGTAAACCGGTGCATGCCTCGTTCTGTCGTCAAATATTCGTAGACTTTAGCATTCACGGCATCATCGTTCAAACAAACCTGCAGTTCTTTTGATTCCGTATTATACGCAATATATCCGTTATTATTATCACCCGTATGGGCTGCTACTTTAAAAATCGCCATACTAAGTACACCCTCCCATTCATACATATCTTTATTTGTCTTTTTCATGAGACATTTCCCACAAAAAGCCTTTCATAATTGCCTTACGTCCAAACCGCTGCTGCAGCTTGTCGATAGCTTCCGCTACCTTTTCCTGCATTTCTGCATCTTCCGAAAACAAATCGCCCTGCACCTGCCACGGCTGCAGCTGGCTGACCGTAAGCCCCAGCAGGCGAATCGGATTGTCCTGGCCCCGCTTGTTGTACAATCGTTTGGCCGCAAAATATAGCTGTTCTTCTGAACAGGTTCCCATATCCAGCGTCAAGGACCGGGTAATCGTTTGAAACGATGCAAACCGAATTTTCAGCGTAATCGTCCGCCCCATAATATGGTTTTGCCGCAGCCGCCAGGCCACTTCGTTTGCCAGCAGCCGAAACTGTTCATCTACTTCCGCTTCTGTCAGCAAGTCATGCAGGTAGGTATGCTCATTGCCTACAGACTGCGGTCGCCGGCTCACTTCCAACGGCCGTTTATCTTTGCCCAAAGACAGTTCATAAATTCGCACAGCCTGATTGCCTACAATAGGACGCAGGGCGTCCGGGCCTGCCTGAGAAATATCGCCAATTGTCCGAAAGCCCGCTTGTTTCAATGCGTCTTCTGTCACCTTGCCGACACCCCAAAGCCGGCTTACGGGCAGCGGTGCTAATATCTCCTGCTCTTTCCCGTAGGGAATCCATACCAATCCGTCCGGCTTTTGCAAATCAGATGCCAATTTAGCCAAAAACTTATTCGGGCCAATGCCTGCAGATGCCACAAGCCCTGTAGTCCGGCGAATATCTTCCTTGACCGCTTTGGCAATATCTGTAATTTCCGGGTATTTCAGCTCCATTCCCGATACATCCAAAAAAGCCTCATCTAACGCCAAGGGTTCTATCAACGGTGAGTAGTGGGAAAGGATAAGTCGTATTTGATGTGAAATACGCCGGTAATGCGACATTCGCACAGGCAGGAACACGCCGTTGGGACAAAGCCTGCGGGCTTGTTTCATACTCATTGCCGAATGGATGCCAAATTGTCTGGCCTCATAGGATGCCGTCGCTACTACGCCGCGGTTCATCAGACCACCCACCACGACAGGCATGCCCCGCAAGGCCGGATTATCCCGCTGTTCAATCGACGCATAAAATGCATCCATATCGACATGCATAATCCAACGTACAGCCATGTCATTCTCCTCTCTTCCTTTATGTCTCTTATTATACAACGTTTTGCCCTTGTAAATATAGATGATATATACAAAAAATAGCACAATCTATACAAAGGATATTCTATTCTTTATCGAAATATGGTACTATTAATGATATTAATGTGAGGTGATTTAGCACTATGGATTTATTCCAATTAACATATTTTATCGAAGTAGCCCATAAAAAAAGTTTTACAAAAGCTTCCAAAGCCCTGCATATCAGTCAGCCTTCTATCAGTAAGGGCATCAAAGCTTTAGAAGACCATTGGAACGTACGGCTTTTCGATCGTAAAGGAAAAAACATCGAGCTGACCGAAATGGGTGCGTATTTGCTGCCCAAGATTGAAGAACTCATGAAAAACTTTACCCGCATCAATGAAGAAATCGAATCGCCCCAGCTGTTAAATGCCGGAAAATTGACCATCGGTGTGCCGCCGATGATTGCCTCTTCCTTTATTTCACCGTTTATCAGTCATTTTATCAAGGCATATCCCAATATTCAGCTTGAATTAGTTGAAGTCGGTTCGCAGGACATCGTGTCTGCTATTGACGAAGGCCTTATTCAAGCCGGGTTCGTCGCTTTGCCGATTACAACGGAAATGCCTTATGATTTCTTCATTTTTAAACAAGAACCGCTGGAAGTCGTCTTATGGCCTGAACATCCCCTGGCACAACGCACCGCGCTGACCTTGGAAGAAATCAAAGATGAACCTCTGGTATATTATGCAAAATCATTTACCCTGCATACATATATTCGCGCATTCTATCAGGAAATCATGGCTCATCCCAAAACAGTCTGCGAAAGCAGCAACTGGGACCTGATGGTTGCTATGGTACATTCGCATTTGGGCATTGCGCTGCTGCCAAAGAGTATTTGTGCCCGCATTCCTGCAGAAAAAGCCGTCCATATTCCGTTAGTAGAACCTACTATTCATTGGACATTGGCCATGATTTGGAAAAGCAAGGGCTTTTTATCTCATCCAGCCCGCACATGGGTACAATCGTTTAAAAATTACTTCAAAGATACACAAACATCATCGCGTGTATAAGTTTATAAAACCATATAGAGGAGCATGATTCGTCATGACACACCAATTATCCCAAGCGGATAAAACAGAATTATTTTCCCATCAAAAAGATAATGGACCGTTTAGTACACTTGCCGTAGAAACAGCCGGATTAAATTATTTAGACCGGTTGAACCGTCAACGCTTAGATCCGCTGGCTCCCGCTGCCGTACGCACCGAAGCCCTGCATCGGCTGGTTGCGTTGGAAAAAAAGCTGTTTCAATATATACAGACAGAAACGCCCTTGAGTTATTTTGACGCCGATTTCAAAAAAGAAACGGAACAATATATCCTCATGCGTACATTGTTTCTAAAAGCTACCGACTTTACCTTCAAGCAGCACCGGCTGGCATTTCTTCTCGATTTGCTGCGTTTGTATGCAGAAGATCCCTGCGATATTCTGCCGGAACGCGACATTATGAAAGCCAAATGGGAACACACGCTCCTCTATGATTATCTGCTTCTCGATATGGGTCAAAAAAACACAGAAGATATTGGCCGTGAAGCCGTATCCAACGGGTATCACGAATGCGACTATACGCTGGAAATCGAAGAAGTATGGAAACAGCCGATGAAAGCCGTCCCTAGAACGAACTTTCGCTATGTCGTGCAAAGCTTGCCGTACAGCCAAGCGGCTAAAGCCATCGCCATGCAGATGAAACGGCATGTACAGGATTTGGCATTTAACCGCTGGGTCGTTGAAACAAGCGAAATTGAAGCCGACATGCAGCAGCCGCTGGACATCAGTACGGATACGATTGCACAGATTAAAAAAACATATCAATGCTGCTGACAGTGAGCAGAAACAATACGATTCCTCTATACAAAAAAGACTTTCGACGCAGCGTGGAAAGTCTTTTTTGTCATATGAATGCAACATGCCCGGCAAGGCTGCTGCAGAGAACATGTCCCTTGCCTGCTTTTTTTCGTATAGAAAATGGTATGTTCCCGTTAGAAAGCATCCCATTCAGCAAATCGTTCATTCATGCGTTTCTTTTTTACTTTTGTTTTTTCTGTTTCTGTTGACGCAGCAAAAGGCATGCGGCCGGCAGCAATCGTGCGTTTGAAAAAGAGTTCTATCGCTTCTTCTTCGCTGAGTCCCAGCCGTTCAAATATCTGGTTCGCCTGTTTGCGAATTTCTTCATTCATCCTGTTTTCTCCTTTTCTTATGCCGTTCTTCGGCTTCTGCATTAATCCCGTCCAGCGTCGCCATATGCCATACGGCGTATATCATGGATTTCATCAACGTCACGGCCAATACGGCTCCTGTCCCTTCTCCTAAAGACATATCCGCCTGAATAGGCACATCATATACATCAATGCCGCACAGCTGCAGGGCAGCGCTCATGCCTGGCTCCCGCGAAAGATGGGACGGCAGGGCATATGCCTGTACAGCCGGGGCAAGACGGACAGCACAGGCCAAGGCCACGGCTGTAATAAACCCATCTATATAAAAGGGCAGGCGGCTGTCTGCACAGGCCATCATGGCACCGCACAAAGCAGCTAAATCAAAACCGCCTACATACTGCAGTATATCATGCGGCGTATGCAGTTTTTCTTTATATGCCGTCAGTGCGCGGCGGATAACGGCTTCTTTATGCAGCCGTAATTTATAGTTCCCCTTGGCCGAACCATAGCCGACTAAAAAAGAAGCATACGGCGAAGCAAGCGCCGTCAGTACGGCAGCAGCCGTCGTCGTATTGCCAATACCCATTTCTCCAAACGAAAGGAAATTGCAGCCGTCTGCTTTAGCCTGTGCCACGCGTTCTTTGCCTACAGCCAGCGCTTTTTGATACTGCTGCGGTGTCATGGCCGGCTCTTTAGAAAAATCAGCCGTGCCTCTGGCAATCTTTCGGTCAATCCCCACGGCATCGCTGCTGTCAATGCCTACATCTACGACTTCATAGGGAATCTGATTGCAGCGGCAAAAACAAGTGACCGCCGATGTACCCGCCACCATGTGCTGACTCTGCATATACGTAATATCTGCCAGCTGCGCAACCACGCCGGCTTTTACGACACCGTTATCGGCAGCAAAAATAATATGGCGCGGCCGCAGTTCTTTTTCCATCGTGCCCCACGCCAAAAATGTTTTTCGCACCTGGTGTTCCCACAAGCCTAAACTTCCCGGCGGTTTGGCCAAATTGCGCAGTTTTTCATCTAGTTGTTCTGCAAAATTCACAGGACTCACTCCCTTTCGTATCGTTATTATTGTATCATAGACCTATGTCCGGCGATAGACAAAACAATCTGTCGTCTCCAGGTACATCTTGAAAATTCAATGTATTTATG
>CAVKOP010000002.1:18176-43598 GCA_963657835.1 Lachnospiraceae bacterium
AAATTGAGGAGGTATTTCGATGTCTACGATTAAAGATATTGCCCGCGAAGCCGGTGTTTCTATCGCTACGGTTTCCATTGTCTTAAACGGCAAGGGGCCTGAACGAAAAATATCGGTTGAAACGCAGAAAAGAATACATCATATTGCCCAACAGTTAAATTATGTACCTAACCAGTCTGCCAAAAAACTGCGTTCTGCCCAAAAAGACAGCTATGCAATTGCATTTTACTGGGCAACAGACTTCCGTATTAACTATTTAGCCCGTATTACCTTGGGGATTCAAAAAGAAATTATGCATCAAAACAAAGTAGTCCATCTGACAGTCGTCCCCTATGAAGTCGATAAGCTGAAAAAACAAATGGAAACGACGCAGAATGAATTTTTTAACGGCATTATTATCGCTAATATGTCTGATTCCGACATGGATTACTTAAATTCCTGCAATATTTCCTATCCCGTTGTGTTGTTTAACCGTGAATCACCCAAATACAGCAGTGTAACGATGGACAACTATACGATTGGCTGCAATGTCGCACAGCATTTTCTCGACAAGGGCATTTATGATGCCGGCGTTTTGACGCATGATACGACCTTTCCCATCATGCGCATGTGGATGAATGGCTTTTTGGATACTTTTGCCAAAGCAGGACACCCTGTACCAAAAGAAAATATTATATTATGTACTACCTCTTCTTCCAGTGCCATTGATGTAACGAAAAAACTCTACGCGTCCGGTCATATGCCGCGCGCCATGTTTTGTGAATCTGACGTGCTGGCTCACGGCATGCTCTATGCCTGCCATGAATTAGGCGTCTCTATTCCTGATGATGTCGAAGTCTTCACTATCGGCATCAATATGGCCGAATTTAACGATTATGCCATTCCATCTCTTTCCCGTATCGATATTCCTATGGGGAAAATCGGGGAAGAATGTCTGCATCTGCTTGTTAATTTGATTGAAAAGAAACAAGAAAATCCTACTGTCGTCTATATCGAGGGGAGTAAAATTATCGGTCAGTCATCACCGCTGCCAAAAAAATAAAAAGTATATCCAAGCTTGATTGTTATGTCATGCAATGATATACTACTAATTATGGGGGAGTAAGGGTTCTGGTGTGCCCTCTGGTCTTCAAAACCAGCTTGAGGAGTTAACAGCTTCTTAGGTAGGTTCGATTCCTACACTTTCCCGCCATGCAGACGCAAGCTGTCGCACGATGCGGCAGCTTCTTTTGGGTTACATGATAATACTTTAAGTAAAGGAGCGCGATAATAATGCCTCGTCCCCCACTTACCATTGAAGAAAAACACTCGATTGCTACCTCACTCATCCATGCAGCGCAGCAGATTATCTTCACAGAGGGCCTTGCAAATGTTACATTGCGCAAAGTATCTAAGCTAGCCAATGTCAACACAGCCATTTTATACCGGCATTTCAGCGATTTGGATGAACTGCTTCTTTTTGCCAGTGTCGATTTATTAAAAGAAATGACACGGCAATACGTAGAGCGAAAAAAAAGCACGGAAACGGCAGAACCGTTCGAACTGTATATGCAGGAATGGCGTTTTTTTTGTCAAAGTTCATTTCAGCATCCGGAATGCATCAACCATGTATTTTTTGGCCGGCATAGTCATCGGTTAGATACACTTTTACAAGATTACTATGAATTATTTGCCGACGAACTGATTCGCATAGGCATTACCCTGGATGATTTGCTGTACTGCGGCAATTTATACAGTACAAACTATCTGCTCCTTACGCAATTGATGGGCAGTCAGGCAGATAAAACAGCGTTGAACTTACTCAACGACGTCATTATCTCCTATTTTCATCAGTTACTGCTGCAGAAACTGTCTGCCGGTGATAGTTTAGATGACAACTTGCTGACAGAAAAAATGCTCTATGCCTGCCGCACGCTGCTCCACTGGGCCAACCAAGAACAGGTACAGCATGCATAATGCGTTTTCTCTAAAACGGCATATATAAAGCCCCCACAGCCAAACTACTATTGAGCTGTGAGGGCTTTTTGCGTATGCGCAGGCGATATTTCTATGTTGTTTCCTGCAAACAATCCTGCACGATTTGCGGTATACAGGACAGTTCTTCGTCGGTCATCGTGCGGACAGAAAACGCTATTTTGTTCTGGTGTATGCGGCCGATGACAGCCGGCTGGTGGCACCGCAGCCGCCGTTCCCATTCGTTGGCTGTAATAGATAGCGAAGATACAGCAACCATATATCCCGGCAGCGTATATCCCGGATAGGCCCCGCCGCCAACAACATCGTCGCACGACATCGTGTCAATGACAAGCGGCACATCAATACGCCGCAATGCTGCCGCCAAAAGGCGAGCTTTTTTTAAGCAGGTTTCCTTGGATTCTGCCAACATGGCTAACGTTGGAATTTCTTTTATCGGGTCTTTTTCAGCATATAGTTTCAATGTACCTTCTAATGCGGCCAAGGTCAGCTTATCTACCCGCAGTGCCCGCAAAAGTTGATTTTTTTTCATTTTTTCAATATAGCATGCCGAACCGGCAATAATCCCAGCCTGTGCGCCGCCGAGCAGTTTATCGCCGCTGAAAAGGGCCACATCACAGCCCTGCTGCAACACTTCTTTCACTGTAGGTTCATATGGCAGGCCCAAAGGCTGCAGGTCTGTCAGCAAGCCGCTTCCCAAATCATACAGCAGCGGTATGCCGTGCCGATGTGCCAACGCTGCCAATTCTGCCACAGACGGGCAGGAAGTAAACCCTATAATCCGATAGTTGCTCGTATGTACTTTCAGTATGGCGCCGGTCTGCTCCTGCACAGCGTCTTCATAATCGGCAAGATGGGTCTGATTCGTCGTTCCTACTTCCTGAATGATGCCGCCGCTCTGCCGGATAACGTCCGGCATGCGAAACATGCCGCCAATTTCCACGAGTTCTCCTCGTGACAAAATGACTTCCCTGCCCAAAGCAAGCGTAGACAGCGCCAAGAGTACAGCTGCCGCATTATTATTGACAATCAAGCAGTCTTCGGCTCCTGTCAAATTTTGAATCAGCGTCCGTACATGGCTGTAGCGGGAGCCCCGCCGTCCCGCAGCTAAGTCATATTCCACATTGGAATATGATTGGGCAATGTGTGCAATATGATAGCTAAGTTCTTCGTTGAGCCTGGCTCGTCCTAAGTTGGTATGCAGTACAGTCCCAGTCGCATTAATCAGCGAGTCCAGATGATAGGCCTGCCGCCGCTGCAGTTGTGCCGTTATATCGGCAGCAAGCTGTGCCATAGAAGGGGCTGCCGCTCCCTGCTGTATGTGCTGCCGCCACTGCTGCAATACCATGCGTATGGCGTTTTTACAGGCCGCACGCGAGGCAAGTTGTTCCCCTTGTTTTAAGAACGGCTGCCGCAGCAGCCAATCCACTTGTGGCAATGCTTGTAATTGTTGCTGTATCCATTCATTCATGTACTTTTTTCTCTCCCAGCATCTGTCGTCCCCTATAGTCCAAGACACGATATGCGTCCTGCCGTTTTGTAATATGCTGCTTGTCCAGATAGTCTAAAATCCGCAGTGCAGCATTCCGATTCGTTTGCAGCAAATCCCGGCAGTCTGACAACTTGATTTGCTGATGCACCGCGATATATCGGCAAATAGCTCGTACAGCCGCTTGATACACCTTGCGGCTAATGATATATTCATCCGTCAAAAACAGCAGCGTACGGTCATTCAGCGCATCTACAACAGCAGGTGCTTCATTTCCCAATTGAAACAGATCTGCTTTTTTTACGGCATAACAGCCGTTTTGCTGCAGCATCGCCTCTATCTCCTGGCAGATTTTTCTTTCTTTTTTAGTAAATGTCGCCTGAAACCGACTGGCCGCAATGGCATCTCCATCCCAGCGGCAGGCCTCATGCTGCTGCAGAAGCTGTATCAGGACCGTTATTTCATTTGCCAAAAGCTGTCTGCCCATGCGGGCTTTAAACTCAGTATACGGCATACCCGGACGCAAGGGATGCAGCCGGTGATATACCCAAAGCATCTGCAGCACTTTCGCCTGCCATGTTTTATACGCTGTCTGATGGATATAACCAACCGGCGTATGCCACAGCAGCTGCTGTTTTACCAAAGAAGTGACTGCCGCAGTACATGCATTACTAGACAGCTGCAGCCTTTTTGCTATGTCTTCTATATCAGCAAACGGCGTTGGCTTGCGGCAAAGAAAATCAGCAACAGCGGCTTCTGCGCTTCCTTTCTGCAGCTGCTGCAGCCGCTGCACGACATCTGGATGAAACCGGCGGTGCTTTTGAGGATGTATATCCAGCACTTCCCCGCCGGCAATTGTCTGCATAGGAGAGAAGGTCCGCAAAATAAATCGGTCTCGTACGCTGACAAAAACCTCTTTCTGTTCCAGGCGAATCTGCAAAAAGCCTGCTTGTCCCGGCTTTATCTCTGCTGTACCTATCGGAACCGCTCGTCCTATGACTTCTTCCGTGCCGATGAGAAGACGCACGCGGCTCCACAAGCCAATAGGCACAGGAGAATCAGCCAAACACTGTACGCTGACATCCAGCATGCGCGTACCTTCCAAGATATCCGCCGTGCACAGTACATCGCCGCGCTGTATTTCTTCTTTGGCAATGCCGGGAAGATTCAGTGCCGTCCGCTGTCCCGGCATCGCTTTGACAACAGGTTCTTCATGAACTTGTATGGAACGGATTCGCAGTTTGCGGCGGCTCGGATAGAGATATACATCGTCACCGACACGCATGGAGCCATCCAGCAGTGTGCCTGTCACGACGGTGCCAAATCCTTTGACAGAAAACACACGGTCTGCATGCAGTCTGCCGCTGCCGGTTTCTGCCATATCTTCCAATTGTTCAGCAATGTCCTGAATACTGCGCCGCAAAGCCGGAATTCCATATCCCGTAACGGCATCTGTTTCGATGATGGCTGCCCCGGCAGCTTCCGTTTGGGACAGTTCCTTCCGAATTTCTGCCACAGCCTGCTGCCGCAATGCGGCATCCATAGTTTCCACTTTTGTCAATACAACGAGAATATGCCGTATCCCCAACAGGGATACAATATGTATATGTTCTCGTGTCTGCGGCATGACGCCTTCATGTATATCAATCGCCAGCAGTATCAGCTGAATCCCCGGCATACCGGCAGCCATATTTTTAATAAACCGTTCATGGCCAGGTACATCGACAATGCCGGCACGTCTGTGATGCGGCAAATCCATATAGGCAAACCCCAACTGAATCGTCAGGCCCCGTCTTTTTTCTTCTGCCGTCGTATCTGTATCAATGCCGGTCAAGGCTTTGACCAATGCCGTTTTGCCATGGTCTACGTGGCCGGCCGTTGCGATTACCATATAGTTTGCCATGAATTAATCCTTTCCGCGCCGGGTATATGCTGCTGCCAAGCCGCGCTGCTCGGCTTCATACAGCCCCTCACACGCTATATGCATTTGCTGCAGCAATGCCAGTAATTGGGCTTCTTCAGCCAATTCATATTTTAAAGAAAAACCGCAGTTGGCTTGAATGCGTCCTGGTGTGGGAATAATCCGTACCTGCAGCTGGGCCGCCTGGGCCTGGGCTTCTGCTGCCATCGCATCCCGCGTAGACGGAATCAAGGCTATGCCGTATCGTTCTGCCATGGGATTACGGACGAACAATGCGGTCCGCTGTCCGCATCATTTCAACAATACGATACATGTTGGTAATTTCACCAACAGCTACCTTGTCAGTCAGCCCATAATAATTGAGGCAGGCACCGCAGGCATAGATTTTGACTCCCTGGGATGCCAGTTTCTGCAAATCTTCCAGCGATTCGGAATCAGCCGTTACTAAAGGCACGCCGCCATTATAAAAAATAATCGTCTGCGGCAGTATATCTTGTTCTGTCAGCGTGTAAATAAATGTCTTCAGCAGCTGTCTGCCAAACGCTTCATCGCCAATCCCCATTGTTGGGGAATTAATGACGACAATATAGCTGTCCTGCGGTTTAGCTGCAGAAGCAGTCCGGTTCGGTTCGTCAGCTTGGTTTCCCGCATGTTTAGCGAGCACGACTGTATAATGCGTTTCGGATTCTTCCGTCATGGTATACGTACATCCCATATCTTCTGCCAATTTTTTTAAATTTTCTGTCGCAATTTTATTATCTACTATCGTTTCTACGACATCATTTTCTTTCAACGCTTTATGTGTTTCAATAACCGGCAGCGGGCAGGCTTTGCCCAGTGCATCAATTTTAAACATCGTATATCACCTCTATAAAATATGGTACTTATAGTATAGCACACAAACTTTTTTTGCATCAAAGATTTTATCATACCAGTAGCATTATGTTCTTAAAGAAATTATAATAAAATAAGTTATATTTTTAATTTACAGCATAGTAATCAATTACGTATATTCTCAGGAGATGATACATGATGAGTACAGCTGCTTCTTCGGAAGTCATCACTATACTACAGCACATGCTGCAGACAAACACGGTCAATCCGCCGGGAAATGAACTGCCCCTGGCAGCGTGGATTGCCTCTGAGCTTCAAAACGACACCATCGAAGCCCGTGTCGTTGACATGGGAGCCAACCGCGGCAATGTTATCGGCCGCATCGCCGGCTCCGGACAGCGCAAAGCCCTCGTACTGGACGGACATTTGGATGTCGTTTCCCCAGGAAAACAAGCCTGGAGCCATGACCCCTTCAGCGGCGATATAGTCGATGGAAAAATCTACGGCCGCGGCGCCTCAGACATGAAAAGCGGTGTCGCTGCCATGCTGCAGGCCGTCAAAGAAGTAAAGCGTGAAGGACTGCCGTTAAAAGGCGACCTCATTATTTGTGCTTCCAGCGATGAAGAAACGGACAGCCTCGGCGCCATCGATTTCGTAACGCACGGCGGTTTGAAACATGCCGGAGCTATCGTCATCGGCGAGCCAACTGAAAACGGCATCACGATTGCCGAAAAAGGCTGTTTATGGCTGCGTTTTACAACACACGGCCAAACATCACACGGCTCTATGCCTTCTGCCGGAGTCAATGCCATTCTCCATATGAATGCGCTGCTCAATGAACTGCAGCAGTACTCCTTTCACTTCACGCCCCATCCCTTGTTGTCGGCACCTACCATGAATGTTTCCCTGATTGACGGCGGCGTAAAAACAAACGTCGTTCCCGATACGTGCCATCTGACAGTAGATTTTCGCACGCTGCCGGGCATGAATCATGACGAATTGCTCGGTGACTTCAAAGAAATATTCCAAAAATTACAGCAAACATATCCTGATTTTCACGGCACAATCGACATCATAGGCAATCGGCCGCCTGTAGAAACCAGCCCGGCCCATCCCTTTGTCACGCTTTGTCAGGAAGCAGTCCAAGAAACTACTGGCACCTGGCCGGCGCCGACAGGCTTCTCCGGCTATACCGATGCGGCGGCATTTATCCATACGGGACTGCCGATTATCATCTGCGGCCCCGGCAGCCTTAGCTTAGCACATCAGCCCAATGAGTATGCCGTTGTTGCCAAAATCGAACGGGCTGTCTCAATTTATAAAGCCATCATCCAAAAATACTTGGTAGACTAACGGTCTGCCAAGTCACGCAGTGCCTGCACAGCAGCTGCTGCCTCAGTCTCCGTAGTAAAACAAGAAAAAGAAAAACGCACAGCCCCCTGTACTTCGGTATGGAGGGCTTTATGCATCAGCGGCGCACAGTGAAATCCGGCACGTACAGCCATGCCGTATTCCGTCCACAAGGCATCGCTGACAACAGCTGCATCTGCATCTCCTATATTCAGCGCATAGACACCGACATGCGGCTTCGTAAAATCACCGTACAACGTAACATGGGGGATATGCTGCACACCAGAAACGAATATATCTGCCAACGCCTGCTGATGCTGCATGCGCTGCGCCACGCCGTCCTGCAAAATAAGCCGAATACCGGCTCCCAAACCGATAATGCCGGCAACATTCATCGTTCCGGCTTCAAACACAGCCGGAATCTGACAGGGCTGTTCGCGCTCAAAGGAATGGATGCCGTCGCCGCCGGTCAGATAGGGCCGTACAGCCGTATCCTTCCGAATGCAAATACCGCCGGTGCCGCCCGGGCCATACAGCGACTTATGCCCTGTAAAACAAAGGGCCGTCACGATGCCGTCTGATATATCGATGGGATAAGCTCCTGCTGTCTGTGATACATCGACAATCAAACCGATGTGATGCGTTTGGCAAAATAATTTTATCCGCTGCAAATCCAACACATTACCCGTCACGTTGGATGCATGATTGCAGACGAGATACGCCGTATTCGGCCTATACTTTTCCTCCAGCTCATCATAATGAAGCTGTCCCGTCAAGGCATCACTGCCTATATAATCAACAGATACGCCTTGTTTTTCCAATTGATACAGCGGCCGCAGGACGGCATTATGCTCCCATGTCGTCGTCAATACATGGTCGCCCGGCTGCAGCACGCCATTTAACACCATATTCACGGCTGTCGTCGAATTATAGGTGAACGCCACTTCATAATCATCCGATGCATGAAAAAGCCGCTTCACGTCTTCTTTGACTGCCAAGACCCGGCGATAAGCCTGCATGGCATATGCATGCGTTCCCCGTGACGGATTGCCCAGTTCGCCGCTGTGCAGTGCTTCATAGACGGCCTGCGCCACGGCCTGCGGTTTTTGTGCCGTCGTCGCTGCATTATCAAAATAATACATTCGCATCACCTCCTTATGTATTTCTTTGTTTTTTTTCAGCATGACCATTTAGAATATATCCGGATAGATAAAAGACTTCCATAAGAACACGCTGCACATGTCTTATGGAAGTCTTGTTGTCATACAGTCAAATCCGCGCTGTGATTATAATCCAAAGCGGGCAAATATCGTATCTACATGACCGAGCATTTTCTTGACGTCAAAGCAAGCTTCAACTTCTTCGTTCGTCATATATTTAGCAATATCTTCATCTTTTTTCAGGTTTGTCAGGAAGTCTTCCCCTTCCAACCAGCGTTTCATGGCATTGCGCTGTACCCAGCGGTATGCCTGTTCGCGGACGGCACCCTTTTCAACCAGTGTATTAAGCAGAATCGGGCTGTAAATCAAGCCGCCTGTCAAGTTTAAGTCTTTCATCATCTTATCCGGATATACGAGCAGACGGTCGATAACACGCGTAAAAGTCTGGAGCATATAATCCAGCGCAATCGTGCTGTCCGGTAAAATAATGCGTTCGACGGAAGAATGGGAAATATCGCGTTCATGCCAAAGAGCTACATCTTCCAACGCAGCCTGTGCATTGCCGCGGATGACGCGGGCAAGGCCGCACATGCGTTCACATGTAATCGGGTTGCGTTTATGCGGCATGATAGAAGAGCCTTTTTGTTTAGGGCTGAAATATTCTTCTGCTTCACGTACTTCTGTACGCTGAAGATGACGGATTTCCGTAGCAAATTTATCAATCGAGCTGGCAATGACAGCCAACGTCGTAATGTATTCAGCATGACGGTCACGCTGCAGCGTCTGAGAGGAAATCGGAGATGGCGCAATGCCGAGATGTTCGCAGACATATTTTTCTACAAACGGATCTACGTCCGCATAGGTACCGACAGCACCGGAAATCTTGCCGACAGAAATCGTTTCTTTAGCCCGCTTCATGCGTTCAATATCGCGTTCTACTTCAGCAAGCCAGTTGCACAATTTCAAGCCGAAGGTCGTAGCTTCAGCATGAATGCCGTGTGTACGGCCGATGCACGGGGTATATTTAAATTCAACAGCACGACGGCGCAGTACGTCGCGGAATGCTTCCAAGTCTTTCACAAGAATTTCAGATGCTTGTTTGAGCATGTATCCCAATGCCGTATCCTTTACATCTGTAGAAGTCAATCCCAAATGTACGTATTTACCTGATTCTCCAATATTTTCGGATAAGGTAGATACAAATGCGGCAATATCATGATGTGTTTCCGCTTCGATTTCATGGATGCGTTCGACAGAAAACTTAGCCTTTTCGCGAATTTCTTTCGCAGCTTCCTTAGGCACATTGCCAAGTTCGGCCTGGGCTTCACTTGCCAGGATTTCAACCTGTTTCATTGTGTCCCATTCATTGTATTCTGACCAAATATGACCCATTTCCGGTTTCGTATAGCGTTCGATCACGTTGAATCTCTCCTTTTTATTCATGAGTACGGTTGATAAAAAACCCACCTGTTTTATTATACACTATATCGTGTAGAGAAGGTAGAGGAAAGTCAGCGAATACCAAGAAAAACTCTGCCCGTTTATACGCCGCCGAAAAATTTTTTACAATAAAACAGCCTTAATATACCCGTTTGGGGCCGTACTGGTTTTCTTCATCAGAAGGCCGGGCAACCCACAGCATGGACACCACTGCCCCTATCATAGGAACCAATAGCATCATAACCCACCAGCCGCTTTTTCCTATATCGTGAAATCTCCGTATGTACAGCACGATGTACAAAAGAAAAATCACCAGTATCATAATTCCCAAAACAAATAATAAAAAAAGAGATACTACACCGGCAAAAAGCGTTCCCTCATACAGGTTGAGACTCAAAAATATTAATAAAAACGTACCGATACCGGCTATACCAAAAGCAAATCCCAATACAATGCTGCTCAACCAAAATTCCAGCCTGGTAACACGCCCTTTGCACGAAAATTTATTTTCCCATAAAAGTCTGGCTGCCGTTCGCAGCGTCAATGATGTTTCATCCATTTTCTTCGCCTCCTTGTATATATAAAAAAAGAAGGTCATTACGTACCATCTTCACACTTGGACGGGGGTTGCTTTTCCAAGTGTGCGACTGCAGCCTAATGACCTTCTTCTTTTTTCCCTGTATATATGATGTACCGGCCCGTACGCGGCCAGTATCTTTGGGCCAAGCCGAACAGCTTAGCTTTGTTTTGCCAGCCCATGACCCCAACACCGTCATGGGTTGCCTTTATCTTGAATTTTTTCATATAGTCCCCTTTGCTATTCTATATATAGATACTCATATATTAATATTATATACTATTTATCTTGTTTTAAAAAGACTTTTGGTATCTAACTTTGTAAATCTGCTATGCGTTTTTCATACATCAAGACATCCTGCCCATGCCGCAGCCTATGTACGTAAAACGGTATAGTAAGAGGGCTGTGACAAAATGAACTAAAAATTCTCATTTTGTTACAGCCCCGTTTGCCAAAACATATTCCATTTTTCAGAAAGCTGGCTCTATACCTGTCACGAGGACAGGACTGCCGAAACTATCAATCAGCGTTTATTCGTATAGCGCCAAATATTCATTTTTTCTGCCGCTTTAATTAAATCTTCCCGGAAATCCGGATGGGCAATACTGATGAGTTTTTCTGCCCGTTCCCATGTTGAAGACCCCATCAAGTTGACCATGCCGTATTCCGTCGCTACCCAATGCACCTGCGTACGCGGATCGGTGACAATCGTACCGTTAAGCAGTGTCGGTTTGATACGCGATTCATCATTTCCCGTCTTTTTATTATGGAATGTCGAACGCAGAGCAATAATGCTCCTGCCGCCTGGTGAGCGATAGGCTCCATCCGCAAAGTCAAGCTGTCCGCCGCTGCCGCTGATATGATGAATGCCGGAAGACTCAGATGACACTTGTCCAAACAAATCGATGTCCACGCAGTTATTGATAGAAATAAAATTATCCAGCTGTGCAATGACGCAAGGGTCGTTGACATACTCAACGGGATACGCTGCCAAATACGGATTATCATCAATCCAGTCATACATTTCCTGCGACCCCAGCGCAAATGCCCAAACCGCTTTATCTCGGTCCAGGGCTTTCACTTTGTTTGTCAATCTGCCTTCTTTATACATCAGATAAAAAGCATCGACAAGCATTTCGGTATGCATTCCCAAATCCTTCAAATCCGATTCGGCAATCATCGCACCCACCGTATTCGGCAGGCCGCCCACACCAAGCTGCAGCGTCGCGCCGTCCGGTATCGTCTTGACAATCATTTCAGCAATCGTCGTATCCACTGCGTCGCCTGTCTTAAAAGGAATCGTCGGCATCGGCAGGGAGCCTGCTTCAACAATCGCTGTTACATCAGAAATATGTATTTGTTCGCCGCGGCCGCCTAAGGCACGAGGCATCGCTTCATTGACTTCTACAATGACTTTTTTGGCTTTTTTAGTAATCGCTTCTGTCGCAGAAATGTTCAGCCCAAAGTTAAAAAATCCATGTTTATCCATAGGGGCTACCGTAATCATCGCCACGTCTACATCGAGAATATTTCGATACATAGACGGTTCGTTGCGATAACACATAGGGATGAAATTCATAAGTCCTTTGGCACACATTTTACGGTCATAGCCGCTCATATGCCAGTTCATCGCAGTAAACGTATCCCGCTGCGGATCGCATTCAACAACTTGGCGCGGCGCAAACGAAAAGGACATGCGTACTTTCACGTCTTTCAGTTCTTCTTTTCGTCCAGCCAATGCTTTATCCAACAGAATCGGCTGGGATGTTGCCATGCCATAATCTACCCAATCGCCGGATTTTACTATCTCCACCGCCTTTTCCGGTGTAGTTAGTTTTTGCCGATACATATCGCTCCATTGAGACATCTTCATTCACCATACCTTTCTCCAATAGTAATCCCGTTTTCTGTTTGACTACTTGTATTATAAAACGTTTAACGGGCTTATACAAGAACTATATCGCAAATCTTATATACATATATAGCATAGAAAATGTCTCTCTGCAACGAAAGGCCGTCGCGCCAAAAAAATCGTTTTCAAATAACTCGTTTTTCACTAATTTTTAATTTTTTAAACTTTATATTGAAAATAGAAAGTTATTTACTAAAATTTCAAAAAAAGGAGCTGTCGCATGATGTCAAACCGTTCATGCGACAGCTCCTTGGCTCCTGGCTATTCTAATATCAAAGCAGTTTCTGTTCGTTTGGTAACATATCCGATACGTTTCGCACAGGGAATAGCATCCTGCAAATTTTGTTCCAAGGCAGATGCATCCTTTTCTGCAACGGCTATCAGCAAACCGCCTGATGTTTGCGGATCGTACAATATATCCAGCAAGGGTTCCGCTATAGGCCGTTTCATAGTTATATCCTGTGCTGCAAAATCGCGATTGCGGTATGCGCCGGCAGGGACCAGTCCCATAGCAGCCATCTTATAGGCGTCCTGATGATATGGTATAGCTGATACATCAAAGTGAATCGTTTGTTGACTGCCCCGTGCCATTTCACAGGCATGGCCCAGCAGGCCAAACCCCGTCACATCTGTACAGCTGTGTACATCATACTGTATCATGATGTCCCGTGCTTTTTTATTCAAGCATGCCATTTGTTCATACAACTTCTTGAGCAGTCCGTCATCCACAAAATCCCCCTGCGCAGCTGTCATCAAAATGCCTACACCCAGTGGTTTTGTCAAAATCAGCACGTCTCCCTCTTTGGCAGAAGAATTGCGCAGCAGTGCATCGGGATGAACAAACCCAGTTACAGCGAGTCCGTATTTAGGCTCTTTATCTTCTATCGTATGTCCGCCTGTAATGAGGACATTGGCTTCATAGGCTTTGCTGTAGCCGCCTTCCAGAATGGCTTTGACTGCATCCTGTCCCATTTGCGATGCAATGCACATTATATTCATAGCCAGCCGAGGCTCTGCCCCCATGGCATAGACATCACTCAGCGCATTGGCTGCCGCTATCTGTCCAAATAAAAACGGGTCATCTACAATAGGAGGGAAGAAATCGACAGTCTGCACAAGTGCCAAGTCATCACTGACGGCATATACAGAAGCATCATCGCTTTTATCATAGCCTACCAGCAGTCTTTTATCTTTGCGTGTTGGAATCCCGTCCAACAGTTGAGCCAGTGTTCCGGCTCCTACTTTAGCGCCTCACCCGGCGCAGGCTGCCATTTTAGTCAAGGCAATCTTATCCATCGCGTATCCCTTCCTTTCTTAGACTGGGTGTCACTTTGGATTATATCCTACTCTTTGCCAAATGTAAAAGGATTAGGCGTGTTTTTCCCGTGCCAGTATTTCCTGTCCCACCGTAACACCTGCTGCCGATGCCTGCACAAGACCTCTGGTAATGCCGGCACCATCGCCAATAGCGAAGAAATTGGGGATTTTCGTTTCTAATTTATGACTCAGTTCCAAACGGTTGGAATAGAATTTGACTTCTACCCCATACAATAAGGTATGACGAGAGTTGGCGCCCGGCGCAATTTTATCCAAAGCTTCGAGCATTTCTTTAATGTCCTGCAAATGACGATACGGCAAAACCAAAGACAAATCCCCTGGCGTAGCATTGGGCATCGTCGGCCGTACTAAGCCGCGCTGAATCCGTTCCGGCGTAGACCGGCGGCCATCGAGTAAATCACCCAGCCGCTGCACGATAACGCCGCCGCCGAGAATATTTGCCAAATTAGCAATATATTTGCCGTATTTAATCGGTTCATGAAACGGCTGCGTAAATTTCTTGGAAACAAGAATCGCAAAATTCGTGTTTTCACTGCGTTTGTGCGCATAGCTGTGACCATTGACTGTCAGCAGGCCATCATTGTTTTCTTCTACAACAAAGCCATAGGGATTCATACAGAACGTACGAATCCGGTCATCAAAAGACTGGCTGAAGTAAATCAGTTTGGATTCATAGACAACATCGGTAATCGTTTCCAATACTTCTGCCGGCATTTCAACGCGCACGCCAATATCCACGGCGTTGGAAGTCAATTCCAAGCCCAATTTGCTGACTTCATGAATAAACCATTCAGAGCCTTCACGGCCTGGCGCGCTGACCAAATAGCGGCAGGCATAAAACTGGTCTGCAATCAGTACACCTTGAACCTGTCCGTCTTCCACGACGATATGGTCTACAGCTGTATCAGCCATAATATCCACTTTGCCGTCAAGGAAATCCCGCATATTGGTCAATATCTGTGCATTGACATCGGTTCCCAAATGACGAATGCGGGCAGGAATCAAGCGAAGGTCAGCGGCAGCTGCTTTGCGCTGTATATCTCGAATTTTATCTTTATTTTCATCGCCGTATACTTTTCTGTCTGCGCCGCCAAATCGACAGTATACACTATCTACATAATCAATCTTTTCCATCAATTCTGCTTTGGACATATAATCATCGAGATTGCCGCCGTATTCAGTCGTCAGCGTCAGTTTACCGTCGCTGAACGCACCGGCTCCGCCCCAGCCGCAGACCACATTGCGAACTTTATCTTTCGGCAGCGCATTCTTATTATTGCTGGTAGCAATTCGTTCCCGAATATCCTGCCCTTTTTCTACAATTAAAATTTTTAATCCTTTGTCGGCCAATTCCAAGGCTGTAAAAATACCTGCCGGACCGGCACCAATAATGATGACATCATATGTTTTTATCGCTTTCATGTATATCCACTCCTCTTGTCAGGGGACATAAAAATAACCCGTTTGGGGAATTCCCAACGGGCTGACATGCGATTCTCTTTTAGAGTATCCTCATTTAGAGTACCACGATGCACTCGCCATTGTCAATCATTATATCCTTTTTTTTCTTTAAAATATGATATAATGTCTATGACATGACCTGACGAAAGGAGGTGTTTCTTATGGTTCGACCGCGTAACCGCCATCTGCAGGAAGACACGGAAAACATAAAGGATTTACGGCTGCAAAAAAACATCTTTTTGGGAACGTTTACCTTGATGATTGTCTTCCTCGTGTCTTTGTATCTGCAGATTAGTTTGGCCTTTTCCGGTATCGTCGCAGCAGTGCTGCTGATTTCGACTGTTATTATGTATGTTAAATATAAAGATTTTTATACCCTGCGCGACCGGGGCCAACGTACATGGTGTGTAACCATCTCGATGTATGCCAGTCTCCTGCTTACGTTAGGATGTGTATATTATTTTACACAGGATGCTCCGCTGACAGATGACTACGCGCTGGTGTTTTTATTTGGCTTTATGTTCTTTACCTATATGGTCTACCGCACCCTGAGTCCGACTATGGTTGTCGGAAACAAACGCCGACGCATAAAAAAATGAAGTAAGATACGTTTGAAAACGGTAAATTTACTAGAAAAAATGTCCATACAACGAGGAAGAGACTCTGCCTTGTATGCAAAACATAAATAACGGCAAATGGTTCGTATGATAAAAGCAATATGCTCAAGAAACTAAAAAAGGAAGTTGCCGCACAAAGCAAAAAGTTTTGTGCAGCAACTTCCTTTTTAATTATAAGCAATTAATAGCTTATATTATTTATTAGCCATTTCTTTTTTATAAATGTCAGCTGTGATAGCGTCGGAGCAGCAAACTGCAACAACGTCAGCAACATCTTCAGAGGAGCAGCCACGAGACAAGTCAAGGATTGGTTCTGCCAAGCCCTGAACCAATGGGCCAAGGGCGGTTGCATTAGCAAAGCGCTGAACCATTTTGTAACCAATGTTGGCAGCATCGAGGTTCGGGAAAATGAGAACATTAGCATGACCAGCAACTTTAGAACCCGGAGCTTTATGTTCGCCAACTTCAGGAACCAAGGCAGCATCAGCCTGCAATTCGCCATCAAATTCAAAGTCTACATTACGTTTCTTCAAGATTTCAACGGCTTCACGAACGTTGTCAACAGATTCGCCGGCACCGGAACCTTTTGTGGAATAAGAAAGGAATGCAACTTTCGGATTCAAAATCTGAACCGTACGGCGAGCACGTTCTACGCAGATGCAAGCAATATCTGCGAGCTGTTCTGCTGTCGGGTTCGGAATAACGCCGCAGTCACCAAGTACGAGGATACCATTATCGCCATACTGCGGAGTGTTTGTCAAAAGGATAAATGCGGAAGATACCGTTTTGTTGCCAGGACGAGGGCCAACAACCTGAAGGCCTGCACGGATAACATCTGCAGAAGTCGTAGCAGCACCGGATACAACACCGTCAGCTTCACCAAGAGCAACGAGGCCGGCAGCAAAGAATGTGTTGTTGCTTGTCATGATTTCATGTGCTTTTTCAACAGTCATGCCTTTCTTTTCACGGCGTTTTGCAAAGTATGCACACAATTCGTCCATACGATAATACGTTTCCGGATCTACTACTTCTACACCAGTGAGGTCAATCTGGAATTTTGCAGCATCTTTCTTTATCTGTTCTAATTTGCCTACAAGAACAATTTTAGCAAAACCGTCAGCCAGAACACGTTCAGCAGCTTTTAATACACGGCGGCTGTTTGTTTCCGGAAGAACGATTTTTTTCTGTGCTTTAGTTACACGAGCTTTTAAATCATCTGTAAATCTCATTTGGGGACCACTCCTTAAATAAGTTTCTAAATTCAAATTCCAACATACCTATTATAATACAAATCCCTGTCGAATCAAATATATTTCTATCTATTTATCCCAGTTCAGCAAAAATTTCGACATACAAATTAATCATTATGTCATAAACCTGCGCGCATAATTTTATTGGACTGCAGAAAAACAAATCAGCTGCCGCACTTTTCATCGTATCGTATTGCCTTTTCTGGCAAAAAAAGAGGGATTGCCGCATGAAGTTTTTTGTCATCATGCAGCATCCCTTTTTTATGTTAAGCTGAGGTCTTCATTTCACAGTGTCTGTACTGCAAGCTATAAACTAAAGGCGGAATGTTAAAGGCTCAAGGCTTAGCATTGCGTGCGGCAGTCCCTGTGTGGATTTCTGTTAGTGGTTACTGCCACGTAAAGCGGTCCAGCATATCCCGTATCACGGAAAGCGAAAAGCCGCGGTTTTGCAAAAATCTGGCAATTTTTCTGCCGTCCTGGTCTTTATTGGCAAAGCGTTTGGCAATCAAGCGTTCTGCCAATGCATATTCGTCTATCGGTTCCCGTTCTTCCGGAACAGGCAGCTGCCGATGCCGTAGTTTATTAACGATATACAGATGCCCATACTGTCCCTTCCGTGCATAATAGCGGTATACATCGGCAGCCAGGCGTTCGTCGTCAATAAAATGTTCCTTCTTAAGCATGGCGATAACGTCATCAATACTTTCTTCGGAAGCATCCCGACTGCGCAGTTTCTGCCGCAGCTCTCCTTCGCTGAGAAATCGAACATTAAGCAGACGCAGCGCCTTGGCATACGTTTCTTTATAATTCATGCTTTATGATTCTTCCGTATTTGCTGCCGCTGTTTCTTCCGGAGCCGCTGTAATCGGTTCTTCTTCCATAACTTCTTCAAATTTTTCCGGTTCAGCCGCTAACGTATCCCGAATGATTTTTTCTACTTCGTCAGCAATTTCCGGATGTTCTTTGAGGAATACTTTGACATTTTCCTTGCCTTGGCCCAGCCGTTCGCCTTTATACGAGTACCAGGTACCGCTCTTTTCAATAATATCCATGGATGCACCCAAGTCGAGAATCGTTCCTTCACGAGAAATCCCCGTACCGTACATAATATCAAATTCGCAGTTTTTAAACGGAGGAGCCACTTTGTTCTTGACAACTTTGACACGAGCCCGGTTGCCAATGACATCGCCGCCGGATTTAATCGCTTCTCCCTTACGAATTTCCATACGGATAGACGCATAGAACTTCAAGGCTCTGCCGCCTGTTGTTGTTTCCGGATTGCCAAACATGACACCGACTTTTTCCCGGAGCTGATTGATAAAAATAACGATGGCTTTGGATTTCGAAATAATCCCGGTCAGTTTGCGCAGTGCCTGGCTCATCAGACGAGCCTGCAGGCCTACATGAGAATCGCCCATTTCGCCTTCAATTTCTGCTTTCGGTACCAAAGCCGCTACCGAGTCCACTACAATAATATCGACAGCACCGCTGCGGACGAGTTCTTCTGTAATTTCTAACGCTTGTTCCCCATTGTCCGGCTGCGAAATAAGCAGTTCGGCTGTATCTACGCCAAGATGGCGGGCATATACGGGATCCAGCGCATGTTCAGCATCAATAAAGGCCGCAATGCCGCCTTCTTTTTGTGCTGAAGCAATCGCATGCAGGGCCAACGTCGTTTTACCGGAAGATTCAGGGCCGTAGATTTCGATAACACGACCGCGGGGATAGCCGCCGACACCGACAGCTAAATCAACTGCCAGGGAGCCTGACGAAATAACTTCCAAATTCATTTTATCAGCTAAATCACCTAGACGCATAATCGCGCCTTTGCCAAAATCTTTTTCAATTTTGCGCATTGCATTTTCAAGTGCGGTTTGTTTTGCTTCCATAGCAGCCTCCTAATGTATATGTTTTAAAATATATTTGACAGCGTAATAAATAGCGCCGGTTGCAGCCCGGCGTTTGACTTCCATGCGGTCGCCCAGATACACATCCCGATACGTCTGCGTTCCCCACGGCCCGGCAATACCCGTATAGACGAGCCCTACCGGCTGAGTTGCGCTGCCGCCGCCGGGGCCGGCAATGCCCGTCGTGCTAATCGCTATATCTGAACCGTACAATCTGCGGCTTCCTTCTGCCATTTCTCCGGCAGTCTGCGCACTGACTGCCGTATATGTTTCCAGCGTATCATGCGAAACACCGAGTATATGTTCTTTCATTTCATTGCAGTACGTCCCGGCAGAGCCACGAAAATATTCCGACGCGCCGGCAATGTCCGTAATGTACGAGCCAACCAGTCCTCCCGTACAGGATTCGGCAGCACTGACGGTCATGTGCTGTGCCAATACGATGCGTCCCAGCAAGGCCGCAATCGGTTCGTCGTCATACGTAACGGCAACGCGGTGCAGTCGCTGCTGCAGTTCTTTTTTTAACGGCTCCAGCAGTGCAGTCGCTTCATCCTCATCGGCGCCTTTCGCCGTCAAGCGTACTTCGACAAAACCAGGGCGGGCATACATCGCAATCGTCGGATTGGTCTGGTGCTGCACCAAATCCATGAGTTTTTCTTCAATAAAGGCTTCTCCCATATCATAAATCTTCATGTATAAAGATTTGATGTATCCCTGAGAACCAAATGTCTTCAGCAGCCAAGGACGCAGACGGTGCGTATACATCCAGCGCATTTCCATCGGCGGCCCCGGCAGATGAATGAGTACTTTGCCATTATGCTGTATCGCTGTGCCGGGAGCCGTGCCGGCTCCATTGGCAAACACGGTGGCGCCCTTGGGAATCATGGCCTGCCGTTTTTGACTTTCTGTCAGTCCCCTACCAGGATGATGGGCTTCGACCCATTGGGCGATAGATTCAATAATTTCTGGATGAAGCTCCATAGGCAGTCCCAATACCTTGGCACCTATATTTTTAGTCATATCACCCTGCGTCGGCCCCAAACCGCCCGTCGTAATAACGATATCAGTTCGGGCGAGCGCCGTCCGCAAAACGGCTTCCATCCGCTGCGGATTATCTCCTACTGTCGTATGATAGACAATCGAATAGCCTAAAGCATTTAATTCTCGTGACAAATACTGCACGTTTTCGTTAACGATTTCTCCAAGCAGCAGTTCAGAGCCTGTCGTCACCAATTCTACTAACACATGCTCACCTCATTTAGACTTGTTCAGCAACTAAATCATACGCAAATCCCTGAGCGATGCGAACGGGAATCATATCTCCCACTTCTACACCATCAGCATTTTCCAAATATGTCAGCCCGTCTACATCGGGTGCCTGAATTTCAATACGGCCGACAGCCTGACGCACGCCGTCTTCTTCTGTTACTTTTTCGACCAGCATCGTATGCAGCGTTCCTTCCAGTTCCTGATTGCGGTGTTCGGACACTTTAGCTTGAATAGCCATCAGCGTATGATACCGTTCTTCTTTCACGTCTTCCGGAATCTGGTTCGGCATCTTGGCTGCCGGCGTACCGTCTTCCTGCGAGTACGTAAAGACACCGACATCATCAAATTCGGCTTCACGGACAAAATCGCAGAGTGCTTGAAATTCTTCTTCTGTTTCACCAGGGAACCCGACAATAAATGTCGAACGCAGCGTCAGCTTGCGGCCGTGGCTGCATAATTTTTTTACAAGATGCCGTACATCTGCTTCACTGTCACGGCGGTTCATGCGCTGCAGGACTGTCTGAGAAATATGCTGCAGCGGCAGATCCACATAGGGACAGATTTTATCTTCTTTGACAATAAGGTCCATCAACTCATCCGTAAAATAATGAGGATATAAGTAAAATAACCGAATCCAGCGGATTCCTTCGATTTTGACGAGCTGGCGCAGCAATTCCGGCAAGAGAGAATGACCTGCCAAATCGACGCCGTAGCTTGTCGTGTCCTGCGCGATAAGATTGATTTCCTTAACGCCGTCAGCCGCGAGCTTCTTCACTTCTGCCACTACGGATGCTACAGGACGGCTGCACAGCGGGCCGCGAACATGCGGAATAATGCAGAACGTACAGCCATTATTGCATCCTTCACCGATTTTGACATACGTGCTGTATGACGGCGTCGTCCGCAAACGGCTTGTGTTTTGGTCGTATAAATGGCTTACATTATCCATAAAGCAGGCTTTTTGGCCGCGTTCTACCGTATCAATCGCTTCCCAAATACGGTCCCATGACCCCGTTCCTAATAAGGCATCAATTTCAGGCATTTCTTTCAGTAAATCTTCTTTGTACTGCTGGCTCAGACAGCCTGTAACAATGAGCATGCGGCAGCGGCCTTCCTGTTTATATTTGGCTGCCTGCAAAATCGTATTGATGGATTCTTCTTTTGCCTTTTCAATAAATGTACAGGTATTGACAATAATAATATCTGCTTTTGCCAAATCTTCTGTAATTTCCATATGGCGGTCTTTGAGAATTCCAAGCATCACTTCTGTATCAATCAGGTTTTTTGAACATCCTAAACTGACAAATCCAATTTTTTCCAATCTATTCGTCCTTTCCAAAGCGAACTGATTTTATCCACCAATTTTGCAAATCACGGCGGCCCGCATCAGTATATTGTTTTTTTGTCGGGAACAAGATAAGTTCCTGTCCCTGCGAATCTAATATTTTTCGTGCTGTTTCACTGGCATACGTAAAATATAAATGATTTTTCCGCAAAACAGCATCAGCATCCTTAGCATACAGCCAGTCGATAAACGCCGCTGCCAATTCTTCATCCTGACACTGTACCGTCATCGCCGTGCCAGTCAGCCAATATGATGTGCCGTCACGGGGATACAGGATATAAATGGGCGCGCCGTCCTGCCGATACTGCCGTGCCGTCACGGCATCGACGACCCCTAGGTTGACTTCACCGCTGGCTACGCGGCGTACGCTGGATGCCATCGACTTGGAATAGGCTGCTACATGAGACTGCAGTGCCCGCAGATACAGCCCTGTTTCTTCACTGCCATTGATTTCAACAAGAGAGCAGAGAAAATCGCCGGCCATATCCATAGAAGCCAAATCCGGAAATGCAACAGTCAGCATCGGATCGCGAAGCAAGTCATCCCATGTACGTATATCTACGCCGCGCCTGGCATAATATTCATGGCCGACGACAAAAACCATTGGGTTGAGCCAAAGCCCGTTCCAATACCCGTCTGCATCTTTAAATGCATATGGTACGGTTTCCGTCTGTATCGAAGCGTACATTTTCAGCTGCTGTATGGTTTCTGCCTGCCGCAGTACGGATTCAGAGGCAATCAGTACATCCGGCAGATCACCGGCATGCGCCTTTTTCATCTGCCGGTGCAGTTCATCATCTGTTTTACTGATAATCTGCACGTGCATTCCTGTCTGTTTGTAAAAAGCGGCTGCCAAATCGGCATTGACATCAGCCGGCATATCAGAAAAGACAACTAAATGCCGCTCTGTTTCGTAGGAAGACTGTTCTTCCTGCTGCCGTTGCTGCTCATGCCATATATAATTGCTAAACCCCAGCAGTGCCACCACAAAGAAGATGACACAAACTAATGGCATATATCGTTTCATTTTTTACCTCGTACAGGCCCTCTCTGGCTGGTTCTGCCCAGATGGCGGTATGGCGCATGATGACGGGATGCGGCATGCTGTCTGCCCCGTTCTTTTCGTATATTGCGCGGCGCAATCAGGCATTTGGGCCCAAAACCGATTAAATCCCTGCGACCGGCCAGACACAAGGCTTTATAGACAATATCATAGTTGGCCGGATTCTTATACTGCATCAAGGCACGCTGCATTTGTTTTTCTTCCGGCCGTCGTGCCACATAAACAGGTTCTCCCGTCAAGGGATTCATTCCTGTATAATACATCGCTGTCGAAAGACTGCCCGGCGTAGGAATAAAATCCTGTACCTGTTCGGGCTGCATATGCATATCCCGCAGAAATTCAGCCAGCGCAATGGCATCATCCAGTGTACAGCCCGGATGGCTGGACATAAAATACGGTACCAAATACTGCTTTTTTCCCAGTTTGCGATTGGCTTCATCAAACCAATCTTTAAATTTCAAAAAGGCATGAACATCTGCTTTTCCCATCAAATCCGTTACATGCTTGACAACATGTTCCGGCGCAACTTTCAGCTGGCCGCTGACGTGATACTGACACAATTCTTCAACAAACTTCTTGTTGTGATCTGCCAATACATAGTCGTACCGCAGGCCTGAACGCACAAACACTTTCTTTACACCGGGAATGCTGCGGATTTCTTTGAGCAGTTTCCGGTAGTCTTCATGGGACGTATCGAGATTCGGGCATATTTCACTGCCAATACAGTGTTTGTTTTTGCAGACACCTGCTTTTAGCTGTTTTTGGCAGGCCGGATGGCGGAAATTGGCTGTCGGGCCGCCTACATCATGAATATAGCCTTTAAATCCCGGCAACTGCGTCATATGCTTGGCTTCACGCAGAAGAGACTCATGACTGCGGCTTTGAATAATCGGTCCCTGATGGCTCGTAATGGCACAAAAATGACAGTGGCCAAAACAGCCGCGCTGGCTCGTCAGGCTAAACTGGACTTCCTGCAGGGCCGGTACACCGCCTGCCGCATCATAATCAGGATGCCAGCGCCGTTGAAACGGCAGTTCATAAATCGCATCCATTTCTTTAGTCGTCAGCGGCAGCGCCGGCGGCGTCTGGACAAGAAACCGATTTTCTGAAGGCTGAATAATTGTCCGGCCATAAAACGGATCTTGTTCTTCATACTGTATCTTAAATGCCTTGGCAAATGCCTTCTTGCTGGCTTTGACTTCTTCATATGACGGACACATTACAGTATGCGCAGATATGGGCGCATGACTGGTAACATAACAAATGCCGCGAATATTGTACATTTCTGCCACGGTCTTGCCTTCTGCCAGGGCATCGGCAATTTCTACGACAGAATGTTCACCCATGCCGTAACTCAAAATGTCCGCCTTGCTGTCCAGCAAAATGGAATGGCGCACCTTATTTGACCAGTAGTCATAGTGGGCAAACCGGCGCAGGCTGGCTTCAATACCGCCAATAACAATGGGCACATCCTTGTAAGCCTCACGCATGCGGTTGGCATAGACAATCGTTGCCCGTTCAGGCCGTCTGCCCGCTTCGCCGCCGGGAGAATAATTATCTTTGCTGCGGAACTTCTTAGCCGCCGTCTTTTCATTCAGCATGGAATCGAGATTGCCTGCTGTAATCAACGCGGCCAATCGGGGCTTGCCCAACGCTTTAAACGGCTCTGCACTATGCCAATCAGGCTGCGAAATAATACCGACACGGTATCCCCGGCTTTCCAGTACCCGGCCAATGACAGCGGCAGCAAATCCCGGATGGTCTACATACGCATCTCCGTTGATATATACAAAATCCAACTGCTCCCAGCCGCGCCGTTTCATATCCGCACGGCTTGTTACTAAAAAATTATCTGCCATATATTCCCTCTATACTAAAATCCAAATAATAAGCAGTAAACAAATCACCATGCCGGCAATAATCGTAATTTCCGGCCATTTGCCCTGTTTATTCTTCTTTTTACCATCTTTTTTCGGCTTTTTAGACACTTTGGGTACCGCAGCAGGCCGTACATCCGGCTGGGGAATCGTAGCAGCAAAGGCTCCTTTGTATTCCCGAACCAAGGCGTCTCCGTCTAAGCCCAAATAATTGCCGTAGTTGCGGGTAAATCCCTTCATAAAAACAACACCTGGGATATCATCGTACGTATCCTTTTCCAAAGCCTCTAAATACTCTTGTTTTATATTTAACGCATCAGAAACTTCTTTCAGTGTCCGTTCTTGTTTTTCTCTTTCTTTTCGTAAAATAGTTCCTAATGATGACACTGCCAGTCCCTCCTTTCTGCGCTTTGTATCTTTTTATTATATAACATTGTATCCCCTTTCAGCAATGAAATTACTATCTCTTTTCACTTACAATCTCCACTATCCCATACATAGACTCTGCTTTCTATGCATGTTTCAAGCAGCATACATACAGAAAAAAGGCATACACATTTGTGTATGCCTTGAAAAAAGATTTTGGTGGGCGATAACAGGATCGAACTGCTGACATCCTGCTTGTAAGGCAGGCGCTC
>CAVKOP010000003.1:0-13441 GCA_963657835.1 Lachnospiraceae bacterium
TTGTGTCAAATCTGCCATGGTGGATTGTTTCGTTACGATAGATTGCAATAAGGAATTAAAAAAGTCTGTACTACGGGTGAGGATATGTTGTATACTAGTCATAAGAAGGACTCCTTTGTAATGGATTGTGCTGATTTCATTATACCAAAGAAGTTCCTTCTTTTTTTATATGTTCCTCTTTTTAGCCTAATAAAGTTTTCCCACAATTATTTTACACTAACGCAAATATCTGTAAAAGGACGGGCTTCACAGCCGTGAACGATCGCGTTGGTACAGTTTAACACAACACCATACAATCGAGCGGCTCTCAGATACACGCTGTACGCACGAGTACTGCACAAATTGCAAAGGAACGCTGCTGCTATTGCCAATTTACCAACACACGCACAAAAACCGCCGTACACCAACGATGTACGACGGTTTTCATATATCTCCTGCCGCTTATTGCAAGAGAGTATAGACAGCAGATACAGTTGTATCCCACTGTTCTATTTGCTGTTGTTCTGCCGCAATGGTTTCATGTCCTTTGCCGCATTGACGCTGTACAGATGCCGGCGATGTCCCATTATAGGTATTACGCTGATCTACACAGGTTTCAATATTCAGGAAATGATGGATATCTTCCGCAAATAAGGGACTCATAGCCTGCAGTTCTTCCAACGTAAGCTGCTGCAGTACTTTCCCCTGTTCAATGCAATAATGAACGGCCTTACCGACGACAGCATGCGCTTCGCGGAACGGCAGTCCCTTTTTGGCGAGATAATCTGCCATATCGGTTGCATTCGAAAAATCGCTTTCCAGCACTTCACGCATGCGTTTGCCGTTGACAGTCATTTTGTCAATCATCGCTGCGTAAATCGTCAGGGCAAACTTCAAGTTGTCAATGGCATCAAAAACGCCTTCTTTATCTTCCTGCATATCCTTATCATATGCCATAGGAATGCCTTTCATCATCGTCAACACGCCCATCAGATGCCCGTAAAAGCGTCCGGTTTTGCCGCGAACTAGTTCGCAAATATCCGGATTCTTTTTCTGCGGCATAATAGACGAGCCCGTGCAGTGCGAATCATCCAGTTCAATAAACTTAAATTCGGAAGAAGACCAAAGAATAAATTCTTCAGACAACCGGCTCAAGTGCATCATGAGCTGCGCCGCAAATTCCAAAAATGCGATGATATAATCGCGGTCGCTGACAGCATCCATGCTATTGTCATATAGTTTGCCAAAGTGCAGTGTTTTGGCGACAAAAGGCTGATCCAGCGGATAGGTCGTACCAGCCAGCGCGCCGGCGCCTAATGGCATCATGTCTGCCATTTCCCAAGCATATTTCATATGAATGAAATCACGAGACAGCATGGAAAAATACGCCATCATATGATGACTGAACAAAACAGGCTGTGCCCGCTGCAAATGCGTATAGCCAGGCATGATAACGTCACTGTATTTTTCAGCGGCCTTGACAATGGATTCCTGCAGTTTGACAAGGAGCTTGGCAACTGCCGCAATTTCCCTGCGAACGTACATATGCGTATCCAATGCAACCTGGTCATTGCGGCTGCGCCCGGTATGAAGCCGTTTGCCGGCTTCACCGATAGCATCTGTCAACCGTTTTTCCACATTCATATGAATGTCTTCCAGTTCTACAGAAAATTCAAATTCGCCTTTTTCAATTTGTTCATAAATATGTTTCAGCCCTGTGACAATGGCATCTTTATCTGCTGCAGAAATAATGCCCTGCCGCTGCAGCATCGTCGCGTGGGCAATGCTGCCGCAAATATCTTCTGCATACATGCGGCAGTCAAACTGGATAGAGGCATTGAATTCTTCTACACTTTTATCCGTGGCCTTTGTAAAACGGCCGCCCCATAATTTCATTCTGTTTCGCTCCTTATTTTCCGTTCTTTTCTGCATGCTGTTTCATGAGCGCACGCATCTGGAGAGGCAATCCAAAGAGGTTGATGAAGCCTTCAGCATCTTTCTGGTTGTATACATCATCTTCGCCAAATGTGACAAATTCTTCATTGTACAAGGAATACGGCGAAGTAGAACCAGCACTGATAATGTTGCCTTTGTAAAGTTTTAATTTAATCTGACCCGTAACGGTCTGCTGTGTTTCGTCAACAAAAGCAGAGAGTGCTTCACGCAGCGGCGAGAACCATTTGCCGTCATATACCAATTCAGCAAATTTGTTGGCAACCGTTTCTTTGTAATGGAACGTGTCGCGGTCGAGGCAGAGATATTCCAATTCTCTGTGTGCATACATGAGGATAGCGCCGCCCGGGTTTTCATAGATACCACGGCTCTTCATGCCAACAAGACGGTTTTCAACAATATCTACGATGCCTACGCCGTTTCTGGCACCGATTTCGTTAAGAGCTGTAATTAAAGCTACAGCATCCATTTTTTCGCCATTGACAGCGACAGGAATGCCCTTTTCAAAATCAATGGTGACATATTCTGCTTTATCCGGAGCTTGTTCCGGTGTCTTCGTAACCATGTATACCATATCTTTTGGTGCATTAGCCGGATTTTCGAGGTCGTCCCCTTCATGGCTCAAGTGCCAGATGTTCCAGTCCATGCTGTACGGATACGGGTTTTCTTCCGACTGGTAATCGATAGGTACATGATGAGCTTCTGCATATTTGAGTTCATCTTCACGAGATTTGAGGTCCCACATTCTCCACGGAGCAATCAGCTTCATCTGCGGAGCCAAGGCCTTTACCGTCAATTCAAAACGAACCTGGTCGTTGCCTTTGCCTGTTGCGCCGTGAGCAATAGCGTCAGCGCCTTCTTTTTCAGCAACTTCAACGAGCTTTTTAGAAATAAGCGGGCGGGCAAAGGATGTACCTAAAAGATATTTGCCTTCGTATACGGCACCTGCTTTAACAGTCGGCCATACGTATTCTTCCATGAATTCTTTTTTAATGTCCATGACATATACTTTGGAAGCACCGGAAGCATATGCTTTCTTTTCAATGGCTTCAAAATCATCCGGCTGGCCAACATCGGCACATGCGGCAATGACTTCAGCACCTTTATAATTTTCCTTCAGCCAAGGAATGATAACGGATGTATCCAGGCCACCAGAATAGGCCAAGACGATTTTTTTAATTTCACTCATGATAATTCCTCCTATTGCAAACTAAGCGGCAAATTGATTTGTATAACTATCTACGGTTGATAGTATACACCCTATTGAAATAATATGCAAGTAAATTGCATAAAACCTTGTCATGTTTTTCTTAAATTTCCTTCTGACCGCAAAATATGATACAATACACAATATACTATGGAGGAGTTATGAAGAAATATTTTTTTTTCATCTTTTTAATAGCTTTTGCAGTCTGCGCCGCGTGGAGTATAGGAACGGACACATCCAAACCAGCTCATACTGATTTTTCTTCGTCTGCGCCTTCACGGCCTTTTTGGCAGGAACCGCTGGCACCGCTGCGGGAAAAATCTTATCCGTACCTTCATTTTCATGAAGCCATGGAAGACCATATCAAATCGATACCGATGTATGTGTCTATCCATTTGATTCCCAAAGACATGCGGCATGCTATCGTTGCGACAGAAGACCGCCGTTTTTATGAACATGGCGCCTTAGACCCTATCGGAATTGTACGCGCGCTTGTTGTCAACTTCTATTCCGGTTCCACCGTAGAAGGCGGCAGCACCATTAGCCAGCAAGTCGTAAAAAACGTGTTTCTTTCTCACGAACGGACATTTACCCGCAAAGCCCAGGAAGTCGTCTTGGCGTATCTTCTGGAACACTACTACACAAAAGATGAAATACTGGAAATCTATCTGAATACAGCCTATTTTGGTGCTAACGCCACGGGGATTTACGAAGCCAGTGAAATTTATTATGATATCAATCCGGAAAAGCTTCGTCTCTCTCAAGCGTCTATGCTCGCCGGTCTGGTACAAGCGCCGACATACTACAATCCACTGCAAAATTATGATGCTGCCAGAGAACGGCAGAAAATTGTACTGGCATTGATGGTGGAACAAGGATATATCAGCAACACGACAGCCGCTGAAGCATACAGAGAGCACACGGGGCTCAAACGATAGTAAAAAGCACGCATATTGAGGTATGCGTGCTTTTTACTGTACAAAATACGGGTACGCCGCAAGGCATACCCGTTATGCTCGATAGATTCTCTATGTATTATTCCTTTTTATTGGTCAAATAATATGAAATACGGCTTAATCCAATAGACAAATCTTCACGGAATACAAAAATATTGTCCGGCACATTTAGTCGAAGAGGCGCAAAGGACAATATGCCTTTAATTCCTGCTTCTACCATCTGATCCGCTACTTGTTGGGCAACAGCAGCCGGAACCGTAATGATGCCAATTTGAATGCCTTCTTTGCGAATGACGTCTCCCATTTCAGCAATAGGCGTCACGACGACACCGCCTACATTTTGACCAATAATACGATGGTCTACATCAAAAAGCCCCATCGTCCGAAATCCCAAGCGGCCAAATGTTTTATAGTTTGCCAGCGCCCAGCCCAAGTGTCCAATACCGGCAATGCCGATTTTCCAATGCTGCTGAAGCCCAATAATTTCGACAATTTGCTGGCATAATTCACTGACATAATATCCGACGCCTTTTTTGCCAAAAGCGCCAAAGCACGTCAAATCTTTACGAATCTGTTCCGGCGTAATGCCCAAACGTTCCCCTAATTTTTCTGATGAAATAATATCAATTCCCGCATCTTGCAGCAACAAAAGGTCCCTGTAGTACAGCGGCAATCGTTCGATAACAGCATCTGATATTGCCTTTTTCTGTCTCATGGAAATATCCTCCCACCATGATATATATATCTATTCATTTTAGTTATATACAATCATACATTATTATAATAAGTTACATAGCTATTATATATCATTGTGAATTATTTCGCAAACTTTTTTTATTATTTTTTACATTCTATATATGCATTAGCAAATATGCCGCAAATCAGCCAAAAAGTAAGTGAAATTTGAGTACTAAATAAATCGTAGTCGCTGAACCCGCAAATAGTTTGCGATACAACGGCTGCAATCATCATCGTAGCTGCCGCGCGGTCAAACGTGTTAATCTGTGGCATCTTCAGCAGTTTCCATCCATAGTACGCATTGCCGTAAAAAAACCAAAAGAAACAGACAAATCCAAGTATCCCTGTTTCTGCCCATATATTCAAAAACATGTTGTGCGCATGGAAGATAGTAATTCCCGCTTCCTGAATTAATTCATTATATACGGGGTATACAAATTTAAATGCCCCCCAGCCTACGCCCAGCAGCGGATGCTCTATAATCATCTCAACGGCGCTGTACCACATATCCAGCCGCATGGATACCGATGTATCGGCCTCGCTGTGATAAAAGATAGACAGCAGACGGTCTGTCACGCCGCCGTGATAAAACAAGAGAACAGGCGGTACGAGCAAAAACAACAGCCACAGCCGTTTATCCCACACGAGCCCAAAGAAAAATACCAGTGCGGCCACACTCAGCCACGCACCGCGGGAATAGGTCAATATCAGACAGAGACCCAACGCCGCAAAAAGCGTCAAATAACCAACGCGGTGCCACGTATGCCGTGTCCAAATCGACATCGACGCCGTTCCGCCCATGATCATCAATAAAAAGGCCGAATACAAATTCGGATTGTACAGCGTCGAATACATACGCCGTTTCAGCAGCGGAAATGCCGAATTATCGACCCATTCCGCTTCATGCAGCGTCAGCATATGCGCATACTGATATATCCCATACAACACCGTACCGGCTGCGCTGACCAGCAGGCATACCATGACCTGATGCCTCTCTGAAGCAGTCCGCACAAAAAGAATCAGCAGCACATACATCAACATATACTGCAGTACCGTAAAGACATAAAACCCCAAGCCAAACAAAGCGTTAGGCGAGCCGACCAAAGAAATCAGTGAAATTACGGCAAACAAACCGGCAGGCAAGAAAATACCCATCCAGGAAACACGGCGCACATCATATTTCCAACTATAATAGGCCGCCAATACTATAGCTATAATAAAACAAAACTCCATTGCAAAAATATTTAACGGCAGACAAAAAGCCGTCGCCATCAACGCATATACCACACGCAGTCTTGCTTTTTCTGACGGCGTTTCCCCGGTTTTCCATACAATTCCCTTCATTCCCATCGCTCCTTTGTGTTCCATTATACTAAAAGAAATACGCCGTGACTAGAGCCCCCTCCATGCTTCGTTCCAAAGGGATTGTCTATCATTTGTCAAGGGCTGTCATCTATGCTATGGTATAGTTTGTATTCATAAAACACAGGATACAGAACACAAAGGAGATGTATTTCATATGTATATAAGACATACTCAGTCCGAAGACATAGACCGCTTACTCGCAATCTACCAAGAAGCACGAACATTTATGATACAGCAGGGCAATCCTACCCAATGGACCCACGGATATCCGGCAAAAGACCTGCTCATGCAGGATATCCGCAAATCCAACAGCTACGTCTGCATAGAAAAAAAACGCATCGTCGGCACCTTTGCTTTCATTATCGGCGAAGACCCAACTTATCAAGTTATCGAAAACGGTGCCTGGCATGCCGCTAAAGAATACGGCACCATCCACCGCGCAGCATCAGACGGCACGACCAAAGGACTAACGAAATATATTTTTGATTACTGCACTGCCAAAAAAGATTACGTCCGCATCGACACGCATCAAGATAATCTGCCAATGCAAAATGCTATCAAACGCTATGGCTTTCGCCCCTGCGGCATCATTCACGTAGCCGATGGTTCACCGCGCATTGCCTTTGATTACATAAAAGAATAAGATGACAAAAAGCGTGGCACGCTACTGTGCCACGCTTTTTACGTATACTATACTATTGTTTTTCCGTATCGTCCAACAGTTCCCAAAGATTATATCTGTCAAACATTCCCAATGCATCGCCATACAGTGTTTCATAGCTTTGTACCGGTCGATAATCCAATAATTTAGCACTCAAGTCCTCTGCTGACCATCTCTGATTAGCACTGTGATAGTACGTGTCGATATGCAGCAGCAAGCCATTAGAACGCTGTCTTCTCGGACCATCTACATACAGATTCATCCAGCCGTCATTATCTGTGTTAAAGGTGTCTGCACCCGTTCCGGCTTTGTCCAGCCGTTCCCGAAGATTTCGCATTGTCGTCAAAGCCCGTACTTCTTCCGGATTTCCTTCCTTGATGGCACGGAATTCTTCCGCTTTCAGCTGCAGGCCATTGTTGCCGCTGCCCGTACCCAAGTCAAAATAAAGAGCGTTGCTGGAATCATGGTCAGGTGCTATGCCGTATACACCGGTCACATATCCCATACTGGTAAAAATACCCTTTCCGGCTACATGCAGCTTATCGACGCTCAATTTACCGCCGACACGAACATCTGCATTGGTGACATTCATCGTTGTAAACCGTACATCGCCATCAATATTCAGATTCAAATCACCTTTCACGTTGCCGCCGCTGCCTACACCATGAACATCTACAACCAGCGTACCTGTATTTTCACTACGGTCTATGACAGGCAAATCAAAATCATTGCCCTGCAGGAATAGATGGTCTTTTACAGTAATGCCGCCGTTACCGATAGTAATCTTGGCATTGCCGTCTTCGGTATAAAGCACGACATCTCTGCCGCCAATCGCGCCAATTTTGATGCTGCCGCTCTTGGTACCAGCTGCCGCCATTTTCCCGGCAAACAATTCCGCAATATTCACTTCACCGATAGTAGATACAGCACTAATAGACCCATTGACAGCCTGCAGGCTGTCTCTGTTGCCGCTGCTGGCAACGCCCGTTTCCCCATCCAAGACAATACTGCCGTGATTGGAAATAACGGTACTGTCGTTTTTCACACTGCCTTTTGTCGAACGAATGACAATATTCCCATCTGCCTTTACGGAAGCAAAGTTGGTGCCTACTATCAAATCCTTACCGCTTTCCAACAATACATCTTGATGGCTGATAAGTGCCAGATCATTATACAAATACCCTTCTGGTGCCTTCATTTCGATGCCGCTGTCACTTAGGATATAGCGTTTGTTTTTTGTATAGGCAGTGCCCTTATTAAACTTCGCGCCATTCTCGCCGGCTACGCCATCAGCTCCCAAGAAATCATAGAATCCTTGTCCTTTATCATCTTTTTTGCCGTCTACCAGTTTGAAGTCATCGTAGTTGCTTACATTGCCGTAAGCCGATTTCAGTATGACATTGCCAGCTTCTGTCTGTGACTTATCTGCTATATTCAACGAAACGATATCACCGCGGTTCACTACATCGCCTTTGCGGAATGCTTCCAGCTGTCCTTCCAAATTTTCTTCCAGAAGGGCACGTTTTCCATTATCATCGATGTAGCTAACCTGCGTAAAGACTTCCTTCCCTTCCGGTGCTGTCAGTTCTGTATTGGACAGGAAATGCTTCTTTCCTTGGTCATCTTTGTAATAACTTTCGGAAATCAGAATCCGATCTCCCACATCAATCTTACTCGTGAGCGTCTGCTGCTTGCCTTCACCATCTACTAGATAGATTTGATGATTGTTTTCCGTCGTACCGCCAGCATTCATGGTGACATTGCCATTAAGTGCTACTACTTTGCCTTTCGTCACATTGATGACACTGCCCTTGTCTGCTTTCAGCGAAATATCGCCATCCATGGATACCAGGTTCGCTCGATTGATGAGATCTCCATCCGTATCGGTCATAGAAATGTTGCCGCCAGCCAAAATCACATCGCCATAGCTCCCCAAACCATCTTTGGCAGTGAGCGTTACATCGTTCAGGGCTACCAAGTATTTCTTGTCATTGTGCAGCTTGCCCTGAGCAGCGGAAATTTCGATATTATTCGTCGCTACATTGTAGCTCGTACCGTCAGTTAGACCTTTGTAGCTGAGATGTTTGGCTGCCTGGTATTGATAGCTTTCACTGTCATCTATACGGTTAAAATCATCATAGTTGGTGACATTTCCCTCTTCAGACTTCAAAATGATGCTGCCAGCATTTTTCGTATCACCTGCATTGGCATCAATGGCTGCAATATCACCATAATTCGTGACATCCTTCTTGGCTTCCAACTTGACAGTACCACCCAGGGTAATAATATCGCCAGAATTTTGAGTATTTCCCTTACCATTAGTAATACTGCCCTGGTCTGCCTTGAGCGTAACATCGCCTGCCACAGATTCCAATACAGACGTATTAGTGATATCCCCGCGAGTCGCATGGAGCGTAATGTCTTTGCCCGCATAGAGATTATACGCAACGTTTTGCAGTCCCTCTGCTGCCGTAAGAGAAATATTTCCGCCGGCTTCGATGTCTTTGGAATTGTACAGACTGCCATGAGCCGCAGAGATTTCTACATTGCTCGTAGCAATATCTTTACCGTTAAATTGAGTAGAACCATTAGACAAGATATCAAAGTCATCATAGTTCGTGACATCACCATGGTCAGAAATGAAGGAAATCGTACCGTTCAAAGCCAACGCATCGCCGGCATTGAAAACAGAGCCATCTTTAATGACATCATATTCTTTTCCACCCAGAACAATGTACCGTCCACCTTGTTTTTCTCCAGCGGTATAGGTTTTGACATTTGCTCCATTTGGCAACAAAGCCAGTTCTCCATCATCATTATAGTAGTAAGATTTCGCATCCTGACTCTTAGCATGAAGTGTCACATTACCATCCCCGCTGATGAGGTCTGCTCCCATCTGATTGTAAATGCTGCCCGTATCAGAGGTAATTGTCACATCCCCCTTGAGGGTTTCCATAACGCCTAGATTCAGTACATCTTTCCCGGCAGTCATAGATACATTGCCATTCTTTGTCTGGTAATCGCCAAAGTTGACGATGTCGTTGCGGCGAGAAATTACAGCGATGTTGCCGCTGCCGTCAACCGTATATTTACCCCAGTTGAAAACGGTACCATGTTGTGCTTCTACTTGAATGGAACCATCTTGACGAACAAAATAATCACCTGTATTGTCCACATCACCATAAGCAGTTAAGAGGATGCCCTTAGCGGCAGTGATATCTGCGTTATCATCAGGTGTTTTCGTATCCAGTCCATTATTGATATTGCCTACTGCTTCTGTACCCGTGTACGTGGTATCACACAGGGCTTTCATCTTCACCATGCCGTCAGCAGATGTAATCTGATTCTGATTGCTAATGTTCCCATTCATTGTCTGTAGCAAAACATCTTTCGTTGCTTGAATACTTCCGAAATTGGTCACATTGCCTACGACATCAGCATTTTTTTCATCAGGCTGATTGTATGCCCAAGCGGAACTGAGTGTCACATCATCACCTGAGTTGATATTGCCATAGTTAACTACATTTCCCTTATTAGAGGTAATTTTCACAGATTGTTCAGCATGTATCCTGCCTTTTTCTCCTGTGCTGTTTTCCACGCCATTGACTACATCGTTGGCAGCAAAGAGGAGTACGTCTCCATTAGTGGAATCAATGTTACCGCTATTTTCCAGCGTATTTTGGGAGTTGATGGTCACGGCCTGACCAGCTGTAATGTCTGCATCATTATATACCCCGTCTTTTTCTCCGCCTGCAGTAGTAGTAATGCTTACATTGCCAGCTGCTTGAATGGTGCCATGTCCCTCGCGGTTGTTATACTCTGTCGTATTCAGAACTTTCTTGCCAGCTTTCAAACTTACATCACTAGATTTAGATTCTATATCCGCTATATTCCAAAGCATGTCTCCCGCCTTCATGCGGATATTGCCATTGGCTGTAATAGCATCACCTAGATTGACAATGTCTTTCTTCGCATCAATTGTTACGGCATCACCAGCTGCTAACTTGCCAGGATTCAAAACAGAACCAACTTCCGTCATAATCAGGATATTGTCCTTAGCATCTACATCGCCGCTATTAATTACATCTTGGTGAGCCATCAAAGAAACATTTTGCGACGCCTGAATAGAATGCGCATTGGTAATACTGCCGGCTGCGGTGAGTTGGATGTCATTTCCTTTGATGACATCATCACCAGCCCCTTGGACAAAAATATCTTTTTCATCGTTGTAAATATGAATCTGTCCAGTTGCTTGAAGAGAACCATTGATGCGCACATCATTAGCTGTTCTACTTTTAAAATTGTGAACTTCAATACTGCCATTTACCTGTTTACCGTTCTGCACAGAAACCTTGAGTTCTTGGTCCCCGCCATTCCCTAAAATAATATTGCCATTATCTGAATTCATGATAACCGCAGACAATGCATTCTTCTTACTGCCTAAATCAATGCCGTAGTCTTTATCATCAGCTGCATTCTTACCGCCAGCTTGTACCTGCAGTGTATTCTTTACAGTTAAGTTATAGCTATCGGCCGCTTCAGCATGTTCATTATCATACGTTTCATCCACATACCCGCCAGCAATCATATCCACAAGAGTTGCTGTCATATCACCTTGTTGAAGCAGAATGTTTCCTTTAGCTTGCAGTGTCGCTTTATTATCAAGCTCCATACTACCACCAGTATGCACGATATCTCTATTGGCATAAAAAGCCGCATCAGCCGCGCTAAGTGTGCCTCCGCTCATGATAATACCATTCGCTTCCGTCTTCACCTGATCTCTTGCCTTAACCACACCGCCGCTAATTTTTACATCATTATTTTTAGCAAGCAAAGAAATATTTTTAGCTTCCATAATTGTACCACCAACTACTTCGATATCTGCTTCTTCATTGGTGATAGTAATATCTCCACCAGCCTGCAGTTTCTTATCGAAACGAATAGCATTGGCTTTGCCATGTTTCAGATTAGTGATGGTCAAGTCTTTCGCCACTTTACCAACTGTCGTGACGTTCAAATCACCTTCTGCATCATTAGCACTGACAACGGTCGCACTGCCATTTTGGGCATCGACACTGACGTTCTGCAGTTTGTTATCCTTGCTTGCCAGTTTCACATCGGCTCCTGCTTTGGCTATCGTGTCTTTGGCAATGACACTCCCTGCAGTCTGATGAATTGTATTTCCTGCTTCCAGCCTTACCTTAGCTGCAGAAATCTGTCCGCCAGTCTGCTGCATATCCTTGGCAGCTGTAATTGTCAAATCATTGCCATCCATCGCGCCATTGCTCATGGATATGCTATTGGCAGAAATGTTTCCTACACCGGTTCCAGTTTGAATTGTACCGCCGGTCATTTCTATAGCCTTAGTTGCTTCTACAACAGATGCATGGATAGTACCACCGGAAACAGCCAATTTTTCTGCTTCAGCACGAACTTTCTTCGCTGAAATAGTTCCACCTTTTACAGATGCATCCTTAGTTGCTGTGAACAATACATTATCTGTTACCTGCAAAGTACCATTTACAACATTCACATTCTGTGCTTCTGCATTCAAATTCTTAGTAGCTGTTACGGTACCGCCATTGAACTTCACATCGTGGTTCTTCGCAATGAGAGAAATGTTTTGGGCATCCATTGTGCCATTGGCCACTTCGATGTCGGCTTCTTCATTGGTGATGGTGATATTTCCACCAGCCTGCAAATTCTTATCGAGACGAATAGTATTGGCTTTGCCATTTTTCAGATTGGTGATGGTCAAGTCTTTAGCAACGGCACCGACGGTGGTGACATTCAAATCGCCTTCTGCATCATTGGCACTGACAACGGTCGCACTACCATGCTGAGCATCGACGCTGACGTTTTGCAGTTTGTTATCCTTGCTTGCCAGCTTCACATCGGCTCCTGCTTTGGCTGTCGTGTCTTTGGCAATGACACTTCCTGCAGTCTGGTTGATCATCTGACCTGCTTCCAAAGCTGCCTTCGCAGCAGTGATTTCTCCACCAATCTGTTGGATGTCATGGGTAGATTTGATGACCAAATCAGTGCCAAGCATTTTGCCATCTTTCATAGCAATGCTATCAGCAGAAACAGTTCCTTTGCTGGTTCCGGTCTGAACGGTTCCACCAGTCATTTCCAGTGTCTTGGTTGCTTCTACAGTAGCAGCTTTGATACTGCCGCCAGAAATAGCCAATTTTTCTGCTTCCGCATGAACTTTCTTCGCTGAAATAGTTCCGCCTTTTACAGTAGCTCTTTGGGTTGCTTTGAGCAGTACATTGTCTGTTGCCTGTAAAGTACCATTGATAACATTTACATTCTGCGCATCTACAATCAAATTCTTATTGACCGTCACGGTACCGCCAGTGAACTTCACATCATTGTTCTTTGCAATGAGAGAAATGTTTTGGGCATCCATGGTAGTGCCGTCTGCCACTTCGATATCGGCTTCTTCGTTGGTAATGTTGATCGTTCCACCAGCCTTCAGAGCCTTATCGAAATGAATCTTATTGGCGTTGCCTTTTTTCAGATTGGTGATGGTCAAGTCTTTCGCCACTTTACCAACTGTCGTGACGTTCAAATCACCTT
>CAVKOP010000003.1:13786-19495 GCA_963657835.1 Lachnospiraceae bacterium
CTTCTACAGTAGCAGCTTTGATACTGCCGCCAGAAATAGCCAATTTTTCTGCTTCGGCACGAACTTTCTTCGCCGAAATAGTTCCGCCTTTTACAGACGCATTCTTAGTTGCTGTGAACAATACATTATCTGTCACCTGCAAAGTACCATTTACAACATTCACATTCCGTGCTTCTGCATTCAAATCCTTATTGGCCGTTACAGTACCACCAGCAAAGTTCACGTCGTTGTTCTTTGCAACGAGAGAAATATTCGTAGCTTCCATGGTGCCATCTGCCACTTCGATGTCTGCTTCTTCATTGGTGATGGTGATATTTCCACCAGCCTTGAGGTTCTTATCGAAGTAAACTTTATTGGCTTTGCCATTGTTCAGATTAGTAATGGTCAAGTTATTAGCAACGGTACCAACGGTGGTGACATTCAAATCACCATCTGCATCATTGGCACTGACAATGGCTGCACTGCCATGCTGGGCATCGACACTGACGTTCTGCAGTTTATTAGTTGTGCTTGTCAGATTGATATCTTTGCCAGCTTTGGCTTTGGTATTCTTGGAAATCACACTTTCTTTGTTCTGATTGATAGACTGTTCTGCTTCCAGTGTCAGGTTCTCTATTCCTTCCAAAGTGTCTCCCGCCAAAGTCATATTGCCTGTAGTCCCTACATAGGTATCCTTAGAAGAAATAGACTGTCCTACGGTGATGTCGGTGGTAGTATAGATGCTAGCGGTTGCAGCGCTCTTGACATCGCCGGTGAGGTTCAGTGTGCCATCCACGGAAATGCCTACGTTCTGCAGTGTGCTATTGGTATCTACAGAGCCAACAGTCAAATCGAGACTGCCTGCTTTTCCTGCCGTAGTTGCGGTCTTGCCATCTGCACTGGCGATGCCGGTGACGTAGACGTTATCTTTCGCACGAAGGGTTACGTCGGACTGGTTTTCGCTGCCAGAGTTCAAGATGCGAACGCCCTTATTGGATTTGCGGTTCTTGTTATCCGTTGTATCAGTTTCGGCTTCGCCGATACTGCCGCCGCGGGCTTCGAGGGTGATAGAACTGTTGTTTTCCGCACGGATATAGTTCACAGCGTCTGTGCCATTGACTTCGCCCATGAGAATAGACTTGTTAGAACCTAGATAAATGTCTTTCCCACTGGAAATGCTGCGGACAAGAAGATCCTTTTCTCCGTTCTGATCTATATAGATACCGCCGGAAGCAATGGCTATCAAGCCATCTGCAGCGGCATCCCTGCCAAAGAGGTTGGTCGTCAGCTTATTCTGTGCTGTCCCCAAACTGCCATTAGCAGCCGAGAGATAGAGATTTCTCCCCGTAATCAGAGGTGTCGTCTCGGTCCCTGCATTGTATATGCCGCCCAGACTGCGCAGGGTGACATTGCCTGTATTGGTGGTGATATTTCCTAGGTACAAATCTTTTGTCACTGAAGATAGATTGCTTTCTGTATTCTTGTCTTCTCTGCCTTCTAAGAAAATATTTCCTTGGGACTGGCTTCCTGTTTCTGCACTAGATGTCACCGTCAACGTGCCTGCCTTGCCATCTTTTGTGGTTTGCTGTACGCCGATAGGAAGGGTTTCAGAAATGACCGCAATGGTATTTCCCTTGTCATCTTTCTTCCAAGTCACCGTAGACGCATCGGCTTTAGAGAGGGCTTTCAACTCATCCAAGTGTTTGTAACTGCCATCAGCATTCTTATCCAGTAGTGTATTGGTATTGATTTCCTTTGTTTTACCGCTGTTGATTCCCGCACTATCTGCTACGGTGATGGTGATGTTGTGTCCCATCACATTGGGTGCTTTTTCAGATGTTTTCGGCAGCGTTTCCGATGTCTGATTGACCACGCTGTCCTGAATAGCGTAGAGCAGAGCATTTTCATCCCATACGTTATAATCCCCCAGTGTGGTGGATTCTTTTTTGTCGTGAGCCTGATTGATTTGATTTTTAGCGTTCTGCATATCTGTGTTGCCATCAATGAGGCCCAGGCTTCTCCAGCGGTCTATCAAATCATCCGCATCACCGCGGTCATTAGAGACATAGGGAAGGGCATCTACGACACTTCCGTGAGAAACGTTCAGATGGACATCTCCTTCTTTAGAAATAATCTGTCCAATACGCATATCTCCGGCAATTTGTGCCAAGGAAACATCGCCCTTAGCCGTCGCATTGATTGAAGCATCCAAGGTATCCAAACCAATAGGCTGCTGTCCTGCATAGACGTTGAGGTTTGTATAGGTGCCATCCTCTTTCTTCTGTCCGTAGATGGAACCGTTTTCACTGGTGAGGTTGATGCGGTCCGATACGATGATTCCATTTTCATCTTGGGAAATGGTTCCTTCACTGCCTGTGGTTTTGATATCTACCAATCCGGTAATGCCAGTGCTATTGTTCGGTGCGATGTAGGTATCTCCATCTTTCACTACCGACCCGACATGCCCCAGTACCACATTGCCTTTGGCTTGGTACGCCCCATTGACCGTGAGGTCGATGGTATTTTGTTCTACCGTATCTTTTCCCGTGGCATCATGGATGGCACTGACATGGACCGTATCGCCAGCCGTAATTTGGATGTTTTCTATGTCATTCCTAGCGGCCAAGCGAATGTCCGCACCATAGAAGCTGCCGCCGTTTTGCACCAATGAACCATTAACGGATGTAATAGCTACGGTGCCCTTTTCTGCACGAGATGGTATCATCCCATCGCTGTTCTTCGTTTCATAGAGTTTGGTGTTGCCGATATTTCCAGTCAATTCTACATTAGACGCAGAGTCAATGGAAATCTTGCCATCTTCTGCGGCCTTTCCGATAAATTTCACATGAATCGGATTGTCCGCTTGGATGCTGGCATCGTAGGTATCGCGACTGCCCGTCGATTCGGTCCAGGTCACTTCATTGTGTTTGTAGTATCCCCACAAACCGGAACTCCATTTCCGTGTCCCATCGACAGTCATATCTTTGCTGACTTCCTGATGAGAAACGGTGACCTGATTGCCAGACGTAGAAGTATCTCTTCGAATAACTTCTCCTTGTTTTCTATCCGCAACGCCGGCAGGCACTTTTGTGCCAGGAATCGGATGTTCTTCCATCCATTTAGCCAATTCCGTTTTGGCTTGGCTGCTGGACCATTTTAAATCCCAGCCACCGGTCTCAAAATCATGGTTATAGCGGGTATAGGACGTACTTTCTTTCCCGGTCGTCCAGGTATATTTCAGCCCTTCCTTTGGCTTGTAATCAAAACCTGTTGTCTTATCAAAGGCGCTTTCTATCCCTGTACCACTGATTTTGCCATCATCACCGATATGTTTCACTACGGTCTTGCCATTGGTAATTTCTGTCAATGTCTTCTTAGCTGTGTCTTGGATACGAACGAGACCATTCACGTCATGGGTGGTGAGCTGTCCCACTTTCAAATCATGGCTGGTGCCGTTTTTCACAGAAATATCACTGACCCCATCGAGGCAAATGATTTGTCCATTGCCGGTACTGGAAATACGACCAGTGAGGTAAATCTGTCCGCCGCTGGCATCGATATTTTCGACAAGAATCTTCTTAGTAGACGGATTGTAGTACACATTGAGCTTGTACTTGTAGCAGCCCGCTTTAGCATCCCAAACTGCTCCGCCGTCGATAATCTTATATTGGTCCCCAGTAGTGACTGCTGCATCGGACAATTCACGCTGCCCATCGTAGCTTTTGTTAATGCGTTCGATAGCATCCTTGGTGGCAGCGTCAGAAATATCTGCATAGTAATCGCTGAAGCCGCTCTGGATGACCCCATTGACATTGATATCCGAGGCGTTGATGTACACGTTGCCGCCAGCAATATAGCTGCCACTGGCTTTACTGCCATCTTGGATGTCCGTTTTGATTTGATCTACCAAATGCGTGCCTTGTCCTTTGCTGATGGCATCCTTATAGGCCTGATCATAGAGACTCTTGACATCGGCCCCAATATTGACGATGCCGTCGGTGTACCCTTGAGTAATATTTCCTTTCGATGCATCGAGAGTGACCTTAGCCCCGCTGATGGCTACGGCATCTTTGATGCCCTTGCCTTGGATGACAATGCTGTCAGCGGCACTCTTGATAGTCACATCGCCATCTTTGGAGTAAATATTTCCCTGGATGAGAATATTGGCCATCGGTTTCATAGAGCCAGAGACTTCTCCTACTTTCTGTTCCTTATCATCCCATACATCGCCTTTATATTGAATAGCATTTCCATTATAGTTGCCGTTAATGGTAATCTTGCCGGATTGTCCATCTGCCGCTTCGACGGTGCTAAAGGACGCTTGTTTTCCTTTATTGATACCATTGATACTCGTATTGAAATCTGCCGTCGTTTTGCCTGTCAGGTTGGTTCCATTGAATACAAATTTCCCGCCTGCATCATCGACAGTAATGCCATCGATTTTCGTCATCAAGTTGGTGTTGTTGGTAATGGAAATTTCCGGCGTGCCCTGGGCTTTCAACGTGCCGCTGCCCATCAAGTCATCGGTGTCGACGGTGATATTGCCGCCGGAGCTGGTGAGTTCTGGAATTTCCACATAATCAACAGCCAAAGAAGCCTTCGGGATAATCTGTCCATCCACTTTTTCTGCCAGACCCATGGAGAGCATTTCCTTTTCGATACGCTCTGCTTCTGCCTTATATCCTTGGTAAGCGGCAGAACCTTCTCCATCTTTGGCGTATTCCAGCATAAGATTTTCAATTTCCTGATACCGTTCATAGAGTGTGCTGGTATAATCTTCAGTACCAAAGAGGAGGGAATTCTTGGTGAGACCCGTGCTTTCATCAGCTTTGACAGAAATTGAAATATCGCCTGTATCTTTTGCGCCGCCTACGACGGTATCACGAAGAGCCTTGTCCCGCACTACTACATCGCCAGTCCTGCCAATGACAATATCTATCTTGTTGGCCACACCGGCAACAGCACTACCATCGACTTGCACGAAATTATTGGCTGTCTTGCCTTGGATGGTTTCCCCTTTATCTGTCGTGACAAAGGCTCCTTTTTCACTGCTGCCATAGGCTCCTACATAGCGGTTAGCCGCCACATTGGCCATTTCACGGCCGGAAGCCGCATAGAAATCAGAATGACGCACACTGTGGCTGGCACTGTCTTTGCCAATGATAATTTGGTTGTTTTGCTGAATCGTATTCGTCACGGATGGACGAATAGCTACCGGAATGGCACCACCAATAAAATCCGCTGCTACGGCATCCAAATCCAGCAAAGATACACTGCCGTCAGCATGCTTTCCTGCGTAAAGATGAATATCCTGCATGCTGTAGAGACTATTCGTTCCCTGGCTTATATCGATACTGTTATTTCTAGTCAGCATGTTCGTCAGCAACGCATTAGCACCAGTCAACACGCCTGTCGCAGTTTCTGCATTTGCATACGTCGAAAGTTTCACATCATCTGCGGCAGATAATGTGATATCACTCCCGGCTTTTCTTGTTTTGATTTGACTGTCTTTCAACGTGATGTGGTCATCATTGGTGATAGTATTATTCACGCTGGCTTCAGCACCACCTGCCATGCTGACATTATACACATATCCATTGACCTGTGCATCTTCTTCATTGTGACTAATAACTTTGGCATTACCGCCAGAAATGAACTGCGAATCTGTTAAATTGACACGGGCATTAGACATGATAGTATTGTCGATACGAGATGCATCCACACCTACAG
>CAVKOP010000003.1:19505-36812 GCA_963657835.1 Lachnospiraceae bacterium
CACCTACAGAGTCCCAACCGGTACCCATAACCATTTTTTCAAACCCCTTGTCGCGGTTCAAGGTCGTTGCATTTTCTGCATCAATCAGCAAATCGCCGCCGCTGGAAATATGAGCCTGATCGATACCAATAGACGTATCATTAGTAATCTGATTCATCGCGCCAGCATTGCCGCCGCCGCCCATCGTCACGGTCAGTCCATTCGCTAACAGATTATAATTGCCATTTTGCAGCGCACTCAGATGCACGTCACCTTGCGATAGAATCTGCCCTTTGACCTGTATAGCTGTATGGGAATGCACGGTATTTTCTACTCTTGCTAAATAAGGCGAAATGGAAACAACCCCTGCTGACGATCCATCAGCCTTTGCTTCTACCGTATCGCTATTAGATGCATAGGCGTCGAGATTCTTCACCTGGAGCAGCTGATTTCCCGTATCAATGGACGTAGTCGCTTTGCCATCGGAATGGTTCTGCGCGAAATTACTGCCGCTGGCAATACCCCATTTTATACCCACAGAATGAATGTATCCATGAGACGTAGTGGCATTGGACGCGCCGACACTGACATCGGCATATCCAGTCACATGTTTTACTTCTTTACCGTCTTTTTTCTCTGTTTCTTCATGAGCAAACGAAGCGGCTCCCAAGGTGGTGGATGCTTCCATCCCATTATACGTACGGGATTTGTTGACCGTGATACCCGCACCAGCAACACTGACGGCATGACTAATAGCTTCCGTCGTGTAGTAGTCGTCTCCTTGGCCTCCCGTCAAGGCTGACAAGCTGACTTTGCCGCTTTCTTTTCCCGTGTCAAACGTATTTTGCCCACTTACAGTAAGCGTTGCTTTTCCTGTCGCTTTAGCTGTCGTGATGACGCCTTTGGCAGTAATAGTAGCAATCGGTGTGCCATCTACCTTGTTTTCTGATTTTACACCTGGTGCATTTTGCGCTTCAATTTCAATAGAAGAGGCAGTCAAGATATTTCTATTCTTACTCTTTTCGCCCAATTGAATCGCTACTTCACTGCTGTCTTCACTGTCCAATACCATACGGCCCGCATTGATACCAGCCACGTTGATATTCAAACTGGTATTCTCTATTTTGGCCTGATTACGTGCCTGCAGCCACAGCGGATGACCCGTAGAGGTAATCGTGCTGTCATCGACAGAAATCATATTAGTTCCGCCATGTTTGGCATATCCCGTGGTGTCCGCATAGTTTGCCACGCTGAATCCGCCCTGTCCGGTATAGCTCTTGAGCATTCCATCGGTGATAGATTGAATCTGTACTTGATTGCCTTGCAGCGCAGCATCTGTAATAGACACATGGAGCTTGTCTTCCACATCCATGCGATTAGCGGCCACAGCCACATTGGCGATGCCAATACCTGCTTGATGGATGGCAATATCTGTATTCGTCGTCGCTTTGGCATGGATATCCAATTTGTCATTCGCTTGAAGCGTGCTATTCGATACGGCCGTCGTAAGACCCGCTTTAGAAGCATCGCCCTTGTTGATGGTGGTACTTCCTTTTTCTATGGAGCTATCATACATCTTTGCCTTTTCTGTCTGCTGGTTCAAGCGGGACAAGGCTTCATTGACATACTTCTGTAATTCTTTGGTATCGTAGGAAGCGTTTTCTCCCTCGCCGTTTCGGTCATAGTCATAGGAATCTTTGAGTGATGTTCCCACATTGGTGTACATCACATTGACGCCTACATTGGCCGCACCTGCACCAACACCCACCATAGATGCCTGGATATTTCGTTTTTTATCGGCACCCACTATGATATTTCCGCCGTAAATTTGGGAATTAGAAATCATAGCACCAGTTCCTGTATTGACATTGACGGCTCCTTTACCAACCGCTACACCAAGCAGTGTACTAATTCCTGCAGCTACATTTTTATAACTATGGGAAATATCATTTTCTGCCGTAACCTGGACGTTTCCAAATGTTTTATCCTCCTGTCCAAGAGTTGTCTGATCAACGGTCGCTTCCACTTGGCTTTCCATGTTCACATTGGCTACAGAAATACCTGCCGCGCCGCCCAGAGAAACTGCCAAGGCATCGCCGGAAAGTTCTGTCGATACCTGCACATCATTTTTGGCTTTCACAGATACCTGGCTGTCTTGGCTTCCATCGGATGTCAATGCCACATGCGATATGTTTGCTTTTGTCTGGCTAGTATCTTCTACGTTCGTCACGCCTACGCTGACAGAAGCACTGCCAATGGCACCAGACAGACTGATGGCATTGTTGTAGGTTGCTACATTCGCCAGCCGATTGGCAAGCGTTTCCAAAGAATGAATCGTTCCTGTCACACCGGATACCAACGCACTCGTCTTACTGGTAAAACGATCATCCGATACGGAGCCTACTGCTGCCGCTGCACCGGTCGCGCTGGCGCCAGCTGCTACACCGCTTTCGCTGACGTGAATCTTCGTTTCTCCCAGTGCGTTGACAGCCACGTCATGGGCATTGAGTGTATTCTGATTACCTGTGATTTGCGCCACGGTTTCACGGGAAATGGTATTTCTATCGCCAGCTCCCGCAGCACCAACACCTGCTTCGGCAGCCGCGCCAACAGCTACATTACCCAAATGGGAGTTGATATCTGCTTTGTCATAGGCAGTAACCGATACATCTGCCGTTGCCAAATCTGCTGTTTTATCTTCGTTGATTTGGGTATTAGAAATAGCCGCACTGGTCTTTCCGCCAATAGTATTAATCACTATGGTAGCATCTGCCGCTACGCCTGCGGTGGCTGAGGCACCAACGCCAGCGGTAACAGAAAGGTCTTTCATCGTATGGATAGCATTGGCATTGACAACCAAGCCCTTCTTAGTAACTTCTTTGTTTTTTACGCTATGGGTTGTATCATCAACAGTCGTTTCATTGACAGAGACACCATCACCTTTTCCCAACGCCGTGATATGGCTATCACTTACATTGGCTAGCGTATTTCCTAAAATGGTATTGGTCACAATCGTTGTGCCCACGGCTGCACCTACACCGCCGGCACTCGCGCCCACACTGATAGCACCGCCATAGTTTTGGAGCTTTTCTGCACTATCTGCCAAAACGGCCACTGTATCATCAGCGGTTATAGCCGAACCATCGACAGACACAGTTGTATCATTTTCAATTTTGTTAGAAGCCACGTTGCCAGCCAAAGAGGCTCCCACGGCACTGCCACTGGCACCCACAGAGAGTCCGATACCGATATTCAAAGCTTTATTAGTCGATACAGCCTGGGCTGTCAAATCGTCCACAGTCAGATTGCTGTTTTTGAGTTCCGTTTTCGTATCGGCATCGCTCTTGATGGTTGAAACGGCACCGCCAAATGCTCCTTGAGCTTCTGTGCCTGCACTGACAGACAAAGCATCGGCACTGTTCGTCACCTGACTTTGGCTGTCTGCCTTGACGGTCACCTTTGCCTTTTGCTTGGCTTTTTCTGCTTTAGAAATGGTGACATCCTGCATGCCCGCATAGGTATCACTGTAGAGCGTAGTCGCCGCTACGCTGCCCTGTCCAGATACACCAATAGAGCCGCTTCCTGCCCGCACGGCACCGCCCAAGGCGAGATTCAGCAAGTTCGCTTTGTTTTCTGCCCGTACATCTACCGTTCCTGCATCTGCCGTAGTGATAGCGGCATCGCTCAGTTTAGCCGTCACATGCTGTTTATCTGTCTCGCTATTTCCGATGTTGTTGTAGCTGACAGCCCCGCCGATAGAAGCCATCGCATTTTGTCCCGCCGCCACATTGACAGACCCAGCCACTGCTTTTTCACTAGATGTATCTTTGGCTTGGATAGAAATAGACTTTGCCTTAGAAATGGTATTTCCTTTTCCGCTAGCCGATTTTTCCACGATGGCTTCGGTGCTGTTAGTCCCATGATTGGAGGCATAAGCCCCTTCAGCCGCCCCATAACCCAAAGACACACTGCTCCCTGCGGCCACAGCCCAAGTATTGGCTTTATTTTCTGCCAGTACATCCAAAGATGTTTCCGCTCCATCAATACCAGACAGGGTAAGACCTCTTGCATAGGCACCGGTCATGTTATTCATTTGGTTTTCTGCCCACGTCAGCCCACCGGCTACACCGTTTTGACTGGTCGTGACGCTGACCTGTCCTGCCACGCTGACCAAGCTGGATGTTGTTTTTCCCTGCAGCTGCAAATGGTCGGTGATGATATTCGTATCTTCGACAGTGGCCGTGGTATCATTCTCGATGGTCTGCTTCACACCAGAACCAGCTACGCCCAATCCGACAGACGTGCCACCACTGGCAGCAGCCGCTGCACCAGCGGCCACACTCACCATGCGGGTATCACTGGATGCAATCACTTTCAGTGCCGCATCGTCTTTTTCACTGGCTTCCGTCGCAATGGATGCATTCTTAACTGTTGCATGGAAATTATTTTGCACATGGGAAATGGATGTCGCCACAGCACCAGCGCCATTAGCTTTGCCGCTGGCTCCTGTTTTCATGCCCAATCCCAGTGCCGTACCGACGATAGTATTGCCCTGGTTTTTAAGGATAATTTGGCTGCTTGTATAGTCTGCTTTTTCTTTTCCATCGGTGACGCTGGCACTGAAATCACTGCCGTTCTGTCCATTGGCCTGGGCCATAGCATCACTGCCATCGAGGTCAAAAAGTTCTCTCTTTTCATCGGCAAGGACATCTATCGGATTTCCTTGGGCATCCAAGTATTGGATATCTGTCACATCTACCGCATAGCCGTCTTTGTCTTTGTAAATCGGTTTCTGTGCTTTTTCATCCCAGGAAGGGTTGAGTTTATTTCCCTGCGTATCGTAATAATACCCATCGTCATGCAGGGTATACTGGCGATATTTTTTTTGACCGTCTTTGTTCACCGCAAAAGACGTAGCGAGTTCGTTTCCGTTTTTGTCGCAGTACTGTCCCTCTGTACCAATAGTCACCGAACTGGGCACACTATTTAATGTATCCATATACGGATTTTCGGCTTCATCGACAGAGAGTTTCCCATCTCTGGCTTCTACAGATACGTTCTTCGCAAATATCTTGTCACCATCTACCGCAGCATCGACATTGTTATCGATGGTGTTGGTATTGACCGCCACATTGCCTACGGCATAGGATTTATCTCCTCGGGATACACCCACAGAAATAGCCGTACCCACTTGGGTTAAATGACTAGCGGCGATATTATGTATTTCTTTGGCATACGAAGAAGAGGTACCGATGGTGTTATTTTTCATCGCTGCCTGAATCGTATTTTTCACTTTATTGATAGAAACAGCCGCTCCTACGCTGGCACTGGACTGTGCATACTGGGCTGTCACGCCGCCTGCCACTTGCACATCTGTATCGTAAGCCACATTATGCACTGCTGTATCTCTGCCGGTGATGGTATTTCCTGTCATTGCTGCTTCGACGGTGCTATCCACATAATTGGCGGAACCGGAAGCCCCCAAATTGACGGCGATGCCATCAGCTCGTTTTCCTGTTTCTACGCCCAAAGAGAGACCAGCAGCCACCTGGGCTCCGCTATTTTGCGCGAAGTTCAGGATATCGACGCCCACGTTGTCTTCTTTAGAAGTAGAAGTATTTCCTATCACAGCGGTGGTGGATTTTTTCAAATCATTGACCGCAATGGCACCCGATAAAGAACCACTAAAGGAGCTGGTATCGTTCACGCCAAATTTGGTCAGTGCCATAGCGCCGCTATAAGCGCCAATGTAAGAATTGTCTCTGGCTGTCACTTGCAATGCAGCCGAATGGTCATTGATGAGTGCCGGGTCCGTCACACCTTCTCCGATAATGGCATCAGTCAATGTGACATCCACGTTGTCTAGTGTAGCAGCGGTCTCATCGACCACATAGTTCCAAGATACACTGCCTGCGGCATTCACGCGAAGCATAGGGTCCGTGCTGCCCCCTTGCCCTGCATTGATTTGTGCATTTTGCACACCACCAGCAGCCTGCCCGCCGTTAGCCGCTACATTGACACCGCCAGCTGCTCCATTGGGATTCTCCGATTTTCCGCTGCTGGTCCCTGCTACGGTGAGGTTATTGATGGTCCCATCGGTGGTGGCACTGACTTCTACGGAATTAGCAGAAATCGTTCCTTTTTTATTTCTCGTCTGCGCCGTTTCCGCCGATGTCCCATCGGCTTGTTTTTCCAGATTTTTTACCTTGGCTAAGGTTTGCACATCGTAAGAAATCACGCCGGTGCTGACGCCGACAGAAGACGTATCGCCGCCGACAAAATCACCTGCCAAACTAATCACATTGGCATTGTTGTGAGCTATGATATGGACTGCGCCGCTAGCGGTCACTTTGTCTTCATATTCGCCTTTGTCGCTCTCTTTTTTCTTTTCTTTTTTCACATGTTCGACTTTTTTCTTTGCCGTAAGTTGGACATCATCATCGACCAGCGTTTCTGCCTTGGATTCGCCGCCCATGTAATTGACCATACCGGTAATACCGGATGCGCTGGTCTTCGAGCCACCAAAATTAATACCAAGATTCAGCACGTCATTGTCTGTGCCTGCATTGATTTCTCCGGCATTGATAGTCACGCCCTGTTCGATTCGCACGTTACTGTTTGCATACGCATTCTGCACGCCCACGCTGCCGCCGAGTCCTCGTGAAGTGCCTTTGATGGTAGATATATCGGGTATCAGTGCCATTTTGCCTGCAAAAAGGACGTTACTTTCCACCACGTCGGCATGTACATCCACCGCATCTCCTGCCATCAGTTTGGCATTGGCTTTGATATTCACATTTGCCGTATTGTGCAGATTCTGAATGCCCACGTTACCCGCTACCATAGCCGTCGCCTCGGCATCGCTTTCCCCTTTAGCTGCCGCAGCTACATACATATTGGCATAGTTGGACGCATCCAGAAAGGCTTCCAACGCAGCAGTCAGTTTACTTGTGCCAGTCAATTGTTTTGCAAAATCATACATAGCTTGCGCCTTCATCTGAAGCAATTTACTGTCTTTCGCGCTGGTAGCTGTATCTTTTATCTCGATCTTCTTGAAATCAACAAAGGCATTTTGCATCCGTTGGAATTTTTTATTCCAATCTGGTATCGTTTTCCATTTGCTCCAGTTATTTAAGAAATCCTCCCAGCCCGCATCGAGATCATCCACCATGTTGTCCACGCGGGTATAGCGCTGCTCCGTTCCGGCATGGACGGATAGTTTTCCCGTAGCATCAATAGCTGTATCACCATTCGCCTCTACATTGACTTCTGCTGTATTCTGCATATTTTCAACCGCCACCGCAGCAGAAGCACCGTATTTTACAGCATCTTTTTGGGACGCCAAAATATTACTGGTCACAATATTCGTATCTTCAATGATTACGCCCGCATCGATGGATACATCCCCAGCAGACGTAATGTGAGAAGTCGGCTTCAAATTGACCGTCGCCTTATTCTCTACATTGGCTACAGAAACAGACGCTCCCACATCGAAATATTGGTTCCACGCAGGATCTTGCCCAGCCGGATTGTTGGGATTCTGTACATTATTTCCGGCCGCCTGCTGGCTTTGAATGCCAAACAGTTTGGAAAGGGCCCCTATCTTATCCACCGTTTCTTTAAATGGTTTAGAATCAAAAACGGCATCTACGCCAGTCCATTCGCCTTCATAAGCATTACTGGTGTGCGAGCTGAAATCACTCATCGTATGAGCCGCATTGATTTTTACATTGCCGCCTTGAATCGTTCCCTGTTGATTGACTTCGGCCGTACCATCACTGTTGGTTACATTAATAGATGTACTCAGTGCCGTGTCATCTTTATTTAATACCGTAATTTCACTGGAAATTCCATTATCACTGTTGGCATTGACCGTCAAATCTTCTTTGGCGTCTATCTCTGCCTGGTGCCCAATATTCACCTGTGCCGTCGTGTTCTGAGAAACAATACCAACTGCCGCGGTAAACATAGCTGAAGCGTACTCTTCGTTACTGTTATTTCCTTTGTCTTTATAAAACATAGGCTGCTTCACACCCAATGTCGCTGCTGTATTGTTTTTAGCGTTGGCGTTAACGTTTACATTTTTTTCTGCCTGCAGCTTTCCCTCTACATTGACAACCGCTTTACTGTTGCTGTCTTCATAAATAAAGCCGCCGGTGAAATACTGGGACAAATCCGTTTCCCCTTTTTTCAGCTGCGGCTGCAGTTTGATTTTCATGACATTGTTAGAAAAACTATTCGCCGTCACATTCAAATTACCACCAATGTTCTTAGGGATTCCTTTATCATCTGTAACCTGTCCGCGGATATAAGAAGAAACAGACGCCTGCTGTCCAATCGTAGTAGTTGCCTTGGCATCCGTAATATTAAACGGCATATACAGCTGATTCATCACATTTCGCAGTATATCTTTTTTGCCACCGAGTTTGCCGTCTCTTTGCAATTTTTGCCAATACCACTCTGTAGCTTTGTCACTTACATTGATGCCTCCCTGTTTGGTGCCTTCGTCAAGTAAATCCAGCGGATTTCCTAGATTCTTATAACTCAAGTTCGATGAAGCATCGGAATAGACATGCACATCGGCCCCTCTAACGGTGCCATTGACCTCTGTCGCGGCTTTGGAATAGCCCACGAAATCCCACAAATGTTGTATATTGGTGGCATTGGAAATTGTTGCCTTAGCACCGATATCCACATTGCCAATAGCATCGATAGTTGCCCCTTCACCGACCACTGTCTTAGCTTCTACGGTGTTATCGACCGCTGTAATTCCCAAAAATTCTGTTGCCGTATTTCGACTGTCCGCCTGTGCCTGGATGCGGATACTGCCATCGCCCTGCAAATTTGTATTTCCTTTATCATTCGGATCTGCAATGATAATTTTTCCGTCTTTAGAAAAAGAAGCCTTCAGTCGCTCCCCATCTATTTCCACCAGCCCATCCGTATTGACTGTAGTCTCAAACATCATACCAGTCCGAAGAACTGCCTTCTGTGCTTCATTGGTCTTTTCCGGGTCTTTTCCTACATAAATAGCCGCCGCCCGCAAATCAATGCCTGTCATCGTATTGATCGTACCATTAACTACAATCGGCGCATTCAGCGAAGACGATACGGCATAGTTGCCTTTTTTTATGTCTGCTACAGCATCTGCTGCTCCAGAAGCAGAATTAGGTAATGTATTGGTCGTAATGGCAGTCAAAGAACCGGCATTGATCACACCGCCTGCACCAACAACCATGCCCTTCGGGCTGAGAAAATACAAATTGCCGCCAATTTTGTTGTCACGAATGGCATTGACCGTGCCATTGATATCGATGCGATTTTGTACCGTGTTCACCAGTGTATCCAAATTCGTCTGTGGATCTTTTTCCGTTTTAAAATACAGATTGGCCATATCATTTTTTCCGACTTGGAAATCTTGAAAACGATTCAGCCCCACCTTGTTATCCGCCGCTTCAGCATAAATATCCGCCTTATTATTCTGCACTAAATTCGTATCAGGTTGGTTTACACGAGTAATTTTGCCAGTATCTGCTGCCAACACGTCACTGCCAAGCCCAGGAACTATGGCAAAGCCGACGCCAAGAGCCAATACGGAGCGCAGCACGTTCCAGCGCAAGGAAGCGTGTTTCTCCATATCATTAGTCTTAGGTACTTTTCTAGCGAATCCTGCGTTTCTCTTGCTGTTCATGCTATATTCCCTCCATATCCTCTATCTTCTCTACGTTTTTGATATATCCCAATGCTTCATTCAAACAACGCTGCCTCTTGAGGCTGCGCAGCTGCACATATACTTTAGCCGGCATGGCCTGTCTGTCATGCCAGCGCAGTTTGAAATGCGATATCCGTGAATACATATACACATCTGCCGTAACGCCTGCAGTAAAAACGGCTTCACGCAGTCCGTCTATTCGTCCATCTGCTAATGCCGCCTCTTGCAGCAAGCTGCAAAATGCGGTATATTCCGCTGTCTTCATCTGCTGTACCTGCCGTGCCGGCCAAATCGCGTCTTTGGGAAGCAGTTCTATACCTACTGTTTGCCCTATGCTGCCATCTGACAGGACATCGATATCCAGCATATATCGAAATATTCCCAAGGCATCAATATGCTGCAATACCTGCCATCCGTCTTCCGGAATTGTCCCTATTCCGATACACTGCAGGACTTGCTGTATGTACGGCAGTCCCTGCGATACAATCAGTACCAGCCGCAGCGGTTTTTCTTGGCGCGATTCCATAAACCCTATATGCCAAGGAATACTATCCGGCTGCATGTGCCGCAATAGCTGCCGGACCGGCGCAATTTGCCGCATCCTGCCCCGCCGCATCAGTAATGGCCTTAACAACGCCTGCACAAAATCACCTGATATATTAATAAAAGAGGAAACTTGCCGTTCCTCTTTTTCCTGTATATCTGCTTCCAAATACAAACAGCACGTATCCAGCAGTGCTGGCTTGCGCTGTGCCAGTTCCGCCGCATAATAGTGAAAAAATTCACCTTCGTGGGCAACGCCTCTGTCAGCCAACGGATTTCTCTCTAAAAAATCACGGGCCATATATTGAGCCGATAAATCTATCTGAATCGTTCCCATCAAAGGCACTTCAGCATATAAGTCAACGTATCGTTGAGACAGCATATACACAGGGGCTTGATTCATGAGCCGTGCTTCGGCAGCCGGTTTCAGTCCCCATATTCGTTTTCCAGCTTCTGTCGCCGTGACGCGCCTGCGCCAGTACGCAAATACATCCAGCTGCTGCCATTCGCTTAATCTCATGAATCGCTCACACCCCATCTAAGATACTTTTACCCCTGCATGATAAAGGTTATGCCCAAATCAATTTCATAATATGTTTATATTCATCCTGCAAATGCTTAACCAACACATCGAGTACCGTATAAATCATATCGCCGTCCAATTCTTCCGGACGATTTAATACATAGGCATCCAAAATCAAAGCACCGTCTTCAGCAAAATAATATTTAAAAATTTTATACTGTGCGTTGATTTTATTTATGGCTTCAATCAACGCCGTTTTATTGCTTTCTTTGAGGGCTCCGTTGGCTACGCTCACGCGAATCATCGTATAAATGCTGCTGTCCAAAATAACCAAGGTGGGAAGTTGTTGCCCTTCTACTTCGATAAACGAACGAAATACAACCGTATTCAATTTATCATCAGGTATTTCCTGCATTTCAAAACAAGTAATCTTCTTTTCTTCTAAATAGTTTTGGAATAATTCTGCTTTTTTATTCATCATCATATTCATCCTTTCTCTATAGGCTGTGCCTATCTTATCTTTTGGTTAAAATTGACCGCTGACTATAAAATGCAGTCTAGTTTTGCTGACTGTTTCTGCCGGAAACTCTCGGCGCAGCGGCACGCCCAGCGTTACCGACGCAGAAAGATGGCTGTTAAGGGTACTGCGCAGCCCAATGCCTGTACTAGCAAGAATTCTCGCCACATCATCACTTTGACCGCTGCCGTAAATATGCCCGTAATCAAAAAACACAAAGGCATTCGTGCGGCTGTTGATAACAGGCACCTGATATTCTGTACTGAATGTAAAACCGCTGTCGCCGCCTAAATAATTTTCTTTATATCCGCGTACACTGTACATGCCGCCAATGTAAAACTGCCGCGAGCTGGACAGACCATCCGTACCGCTCCACTGCGCGTCAGCACGCATGCTCAGCAGGCGGCCTGCGGCATATGATTTTTGGTACAAGCCGTTACATTTATAAAAACCAAAGTGCTGCGTTTCTGCCTGATGTGTGCTTGGCGTGCTCTTCCAATAGCCTCGCACATAGCTGTGCTTTTGGTAAAAGACATAGTTATGTCCATACTTGGTTGCAGCAAATCCCAGGGTCACATCTTGCACCGCATCATCGACGATGTTAAATCGATACGGATTCGCAATAAAATCACTTTGCGACGTCTGATTATTGTAATCCAAGCTTAGTTCTGTGCGCGTCGTTTCATTGACAACCAATGGACGCGTAAATCCAATCATAAATGAATTGGCATGTCCTTTGATTTTGTCTTTATATGCGCCGTCAACCGTCTTTACCGCATTGGTGCTGTAAAGCAGGTTCATTTTAGTGCCGCTGCGTCCTAGATAATGGCTGTATGTAACGTTCGCTGCTTTCATGCCTTCGCTGAACACGGTACCGACACTTAAAGGGTCACAGGTACCAGACAGGCTTTTGGTCGTATAAAACAGGCCGGTTCGATACTGGCCGCTTGTATCACTACCCGCATTGTCCTCAAACAGCGTCCACGTTTCCCGCTGCGGTTCATACGCCATAATTTCATAGTCTGTCGTTCCAGGCTGTTGTCCTGCTTTCATGACGATGCGCAGCTGCGTACTGTTGGCTGCGTTAAACCGAAGCATGTCCTTGTTTAACTGTTTTATATTAGCAACGTCTCCTGCTGTAAGATGAAGACGGTTTTGAATATAGCCGCTCCGAGTATATCGATTTCCTTGAACCGTACAAGTGCCGGTTTTTCCTTCTATCAGCAGCAGTTTGACTACGCCATCCGCTACCGTCTGGGGCGGCAAAAATGCCCGACAGGTCACATAGCCTTTGGCACGGTACAACGCGTTGATTTTTTCCACTGCTTCATACAAGTCTGATATAGTTACAGTCTTGCCTTCATAGGGCTTGATAATAGCAGCTACTTCTTCTGCCGATAAAACAGCAGAAGAATCAACAACAATGCTCTTCAACTCAAAGCTGACATCTTTTTCCTGTTTCGTCTGCTGCGTCTGTTCCTGTTCTACCTTAGCCTTATGAGCCGCACGGTCTTCTGCAATTTGACGCTGTACGCGTTCTCGTTCCAAATACTGCTGCATGCGGTTCATCTGTATGCCGCTGTCATTGCTGACACTGGCAGGCACGGCAGTACGCTCCTGCGACGCAGCAAAGACAGAACAACTGCCAGTCAAGCACAGCATCACAGCTGCCGATGCTATATATTTTTTATTTATTTTCATACGACACCTCTATATTTTTAGGTCCTTTTAGACTCTTTTTTGCAATATATGAACCCCATTATATTAAGTATATCATATTTAGACACACACATGTATAACAACCACGTTTTTATATTTTCTAGTCTGCATAAAAAATTATGCGTTTCCAGCATACCAGAAACGCATATATACTAAAAATATTCTAAACTTTCCATTTCAAGCCTATCTTGCCATAGATAGAGGAGCCTCCCTGACGATACATATCACTGCCAATGTTCAGGGATATATCCATTTTCTTCGGCGTGCGGAACGTAACGCCTGCCATGAGGCTTACGCTGTCACGGCCATATAATTCTGCCGTATCGCGTATGCTAATACCTGCAAAATCCAATAGCTGATATGTCGTCGTGCCGTTATTGCTAAGTAATTCATGATTCCATGCAGCACTGATATAGGCCTGCCATTCTGTACGACTATGGTGTATTATTCTTGGCAAGGTTGTCAGCTGATACCCTAGCTGCGTGCGCAATGAATCATATGTCTCACTGTCTATATGCGCGCGAATCGCCCCGCCGTCTTCCGTAATTCCCGGTCGATGCACAAAGCTGTACTGTACTGCCGCAAAGGGCCCGCTTTTTACAGTGTGCGTTTCTTTTGTCAAAGCCGTTCCCAGCCGCAGACTGCCGCTGTAACCAGTCCATTTGGCATCTGCCGCACTGCTGTAACTGCCAATATACACATTACGATGGCTGCGCATCTGTTCGATTCCTACGCTCGCACTGCCAAATACGCTCCAGCCATTCCATGCTGCCGGTGCATAGCTGGCTTGTGTGCCTGCATAAAACCCTTCTCCTTTGACACTACCGCCGTTATCGCTGGTTGACTGATGATTGACGGCTACGTGATACCCTACGGTCCAGCCGCTGTCCAGCGTCCGTTCCATCGCTCCGAGCACGCCGCTGTCATGGTTTGTATAGCCGCGCAGACCATCGTGCTGATCTGTATAGCTGTAAAACGGCATGACAATGCTACGCCAAGCATTTCGTCCGTTACCTGCGTCTGCAGCATGTGAAACAGACGGTTCATAGGCACTGAAACTGCCGAAATAATCTAAATTATTCAACAGATTATGTACATTCAGCGCAGCCTGAGCACTGCTGTTGTAAATAGACGGATTCAACTGATACATAGCAGCACTAATATCCTGCCGACTGCCGGCAAAATCAATGGCTCCTATTATATCCTGTGCCTCACCCTGCACGCTGCCAGCGCTTTTGTCCAATGCCAATGCCACGTTTCGAGAAACCGTATTTTCTGCGCATTGACTGTATGCGTCTGCATCACGAGAAGTGTGCAGCACAATGCCTGCCCCGTCCCACTGTGCCGTCATCTTCAGCGTAGGCGATACCGATTTTATGGTGATGTTGTCATTTGTCATCTTATTGGTAACGTTACTATCATCACCTGTTTTATTTTCTACGATTTGAATCTTCGTATCGCCGTTGAAATAACTCTGCACCGGTGTCAACTGAATCTTGTTTTTACTATCTAACACCGCTTGTCCATCAACGATGATTTTATCAGATGTGCCATCACCCATGACCTCAGCGTCAATCGTACCATCCGTATAAAAATCACCGTCAATGCGCATCGTGCCGATACTGTTGCCGGGCGCTATCGTGCCATGATTGATAAAGCCATACTGTGCTTCACTACTACTATTCTTATCCCCGCCAACATTTTCGGTTTTAGTCACTGTATACTCAGCATTTCCTTTCAATGTCGCGCCATCAGCAATCAACACGCGGTTTACTTTTGCCTGTCCGTTGAAGGAAAGCGTACCGCCGATTACATCCATATTGATGCTGGCTGGACTTATAATATTGCCTGTATAGTTCATCTGGAACTGCTTATTGGCAACATACGCATTATTGGCCTGCAGTGCTTGCCCATTCTCATCAGCCTGCACGCCAAAGCGCAGGGTCGTCATGCCGTCTTCGCCTTCAGGAAGCTTAGGCGCCAATACAGTAGACTGTTCTTCGTCGCCGCTTTCTGCAGCTGTGCCGTTTTTCTGTTCATTTTGATAGATAATTTCGTCCGGATTCCATTTAGAAATAATGTCACCTGTAATGGACGCGCCGTCCATAATGTTGATGTTTTTGACCAGTGCATTGGGAGAAATATAAATAGCGGCCTTTTGTCCTGCCAGCGTACCGTTCACATCAAAGCTTTCCACCAGTGCTCCGTTAATGGCTTCAGGCATATCATCATCCATATTCCAGCCAGCCTTTTTACCCGTAAAGCCCGCCTCTAGTTCCGATACATAATGCGCTTTGATATATGAGCCACGATAGCCAGCCATATCACTCAACTCGTTACTGCCAAAGTCAAAGCGTGCTGCCACGCCATCTTTGCCCATAGCTATAAGGCTCGCATCCTTTTGCAGGGTTACATCATGCTCTTTGCCATAGGTCACAGCCAACGCATTGCCGCCTTCGCCATTGGCACGAACTATGCTGTTGATATTGACTTTGTTGCCGACACCGTCTACACGGATGCCCATACTGTAACTGCCAGCAGCGTTGATGTCCGCTGCCTGCTCTACATCTACATAGCTGCCGTACACATGCAGGCCAATGCCGTGACGCTGTGCGCTGTTAAAACCAGTAGTATTTCTATAACCGAAGTAATCTTCGGGAGCACCACTGTTATAAATGGATTTGCCAAAATATTTGCTGCGGTCTATATCGTAACCCAAATCTTGCAATACAACCAGTTCCGCTTCCATAAAGGTACACCAGTTGCGGTAATTTTGGTGGCTCATGAGGCTGTTTTGCAGCTCAATATGAGAAAGTTCAGGTCTATTATCTTCTGCATATTCATAGCCGTTAACAGGCACACCGCCTACCACAGCAACATTATGCACGCCATCAGCAGGCGCAATTGCTGCCACTTCGCCATCAGTAGTCAGTACTTCTTTAACATTTTTACCTGTAAAATAAGCACCGCCCTGGGTACCAACATGTCCCTCTGCTGTAACACTCACTGCCTGCATGTTCTTAAGCTTGTCAACATTGTTTTCTTCCGCATCATTAGCACTGTCATCACCACTATCAGGGGCAGACGTATTTTCATCACGCAGAACATAGAATTTATTTGGGTCTAACTGCTCACGGGTGTTTTTCAATTTATTATACTGTTCAAGCGTAATACTTACAATATCCCTTGATCGTAAACTAACGCCAGCAGGAAGAGTTGTACCATCATCAGGACCCAGAGGATTATCATCAGCATATTTTATTTTTTCATCTGAATCTTTTTCATTGGCGTCAAAGTAATAATAGCCTACACGCCCAAAAACATCACGCAGACCAATTTCATATTTGTTAAAAACTGCATAATCGGAGGCTCCCTCTTTTACATTCACCAACGTACCCACATGGATATTCGGATTCTCCGAAGTACCATCGTTTTTTACACTAGCACTCAAGCCCAACGCATGGAACATTTCATGCGTCACCGTGCCATAATAATCACTCTGCGTGCCGTTTTCCGGCAAAATGGGAAATGTATCAAAATACCAGCTCTGGCCTTTCTCAGCGTTATCAATTTCTACACCGGCATGATAGCCCTCCTCAGGGCTAAGGTTAAGCTTCTCCTTTGCCTGAATTGTTTCTGCCAGCTCCGTACCAGTAATATAACTCGTCAGCTTGCCTTCATTATCTTTATAAATAGCGGTAGAACTTCCTGCTTGCGCATTAGCATCTTCATCACTCTTCAATTTGAGTTCTATCAGCGGCAGATTGTCTTTTTGCGCAACGCCCAGCATATCACTAAGATAAATCAGACTATCTGTAAAAGCTTCTTTTTCACCCGTTTGAAAGTCACGATATTCTTTGTGAACCTTGCGGGTCTTAGTCTCACCCTTTGAATCTTTAATTTCATTTCCATTAGCATCTAATTCAGTTTCTTCTTCCTCGTAACCCTCCGGGTCATTCGTTTTATCGTACACATCAAAAATCGCAAAGGACTGCTTCTCGCCTTTTGCATTGGGAACACGGACTTCCCAATGATTTTCTTTGTGATTCTTGTCGTCTCCTATATCATCTCCATGAATAATATCATCCTTATGACTAGTACTGTCCTGTGCCTGAGCATACCATGGCATATACAGGCATGAACAACTGAGAAGTATTGCTACTGTTAAGTTTTTTGAATTCTTTTGGTTTACCAATATATTCTTCCTTTCCATTTTCATACTTTTTTGTCTAGCAAATAATTTCTTATGGTTACTATCAAATCCTTTTCATAAAGAATATCTGTAAAAAATAATGCATGTCCAAGTTTTTATGT
>CAVKOP010000003.1:36848-41624 GCA_963657835.1 Lachnospiraceae bacterium
TGTCTATTCTGACCGTACGCATTTTAAGATTGCTCTGTAATCATCAGCAACATATGAAAATAATACACTATTATATATTATAATACGCAAAAAAAAATAAATATGCAACCGCCCCTATAAAAAAAAACAACTGCAGGTGTAATCTGCCTACAGCTGTTTTGTGAATTTATATTTATTTTATAAATTAGCTATGTGATATGTGCTGCGTAAATAGTTGCGTACTTCGCCTTGAATATACAGGGAACCAACAATACAAAGAACCTGATGGTCTTGAACAGCCGCAAAGGCCATATCCAGCCCTTGTGCAATGCTTTCTGCCGCATCAGCTTTGCACGGCAGCATCGCTGCCATTTTCTTGGGGTCCGATGTTCTAGGAGTCGGTGCCGGTGCACAGACAACGTAATCATCGGCATGAAACAGCTCTTTGACCATTTGTGTATAGTCTTTGTCTGCCAAAACAGAAAAGAGAAAAACTCGTTTTCTGTCGCCGAAGACATCGGCATAGGTCTTGCAGAACGTATCAATGCCGGCCGGATTGTGCGCTCCGTCGATAACGACGTCTACCTTGCCTGCTTTTAAGACCTGGAACCGTCCCGGCCATTTGACATGATGCAGTCCCTGCTCTATGGCCGTGCGAGTCAGCCGTTTTTCATGACGCGCAATGAGCAGTAAAGCCATCGCTGCAGCAGCACAGTTGATACGCTGATGTTTCCCCATCAGAGGAATCGTTGTCGTAATGGCAAAACCGTACGTTTCCCGCACCGTTACCATTTGGCCGGCAGCCGGGTCTTCCGGTCCGGCATTGCCGACTACGTCAAAGCTGTGGTCGAGAGCATAGAGCTTGCTGTGCTTTTGATAGGCCGTCCGCGCAATAATTTCCAACGCCGGCGAAGCCGCCGTCGTAACGACAGGCACGCCTTCTTTAATAATGCCCGCTTTTTGCACGGCAATTTTTTCAATCGTATCGCCGCAGTATTTCATATGGTCCATGGCTACATTAGTAATAACCGACACTTCCGGAATAATGACATTTGTCGAATCCAGCAAGCCGCCCAAGCCTACTTCAATGACAGCATATTCAACGCCGACGTTGGCAAAATGCCAAAAGGCAGCTGCCGTAATCATTTCAAATTCCGTCGGCCGTTCTATACCGTCAGCTGCCATGGCTTCTACAGCCTGCGACACTTTTTCTACGGCATCGGCAAAATCCTGCCGTGCAATGTCCTGACCATTGACGTTGATGCGTTCGGTGTACTCTTCCAGATGCGGCGACGTATACCGGCCGGTCTTGATGCCGCCTTCGCACAATGCGCTGGCAATCATGGCCGTGACGGAACCTTTGCCGTTTGTACCGGTAACATGAATCGTCTTGTATTTTGTTTGGGGATTGCCCAGGCGTTTCAGGAGTTCCTGAATGCGCCCGAGTCCCAGCTGAATGCCAAACACGCTGGCATGTTCCAAATAATAGATTGCTTCTTCGTATGTCATAGCGAACCTCTCTTAGAGTTTTGCCAAATCTTCCATTCGTTTGGTGAGAGCTTCCATTTTTTCTTTATAGTCAGCCAATTTTGCTTTTTCGCCTTCAACGACGGCCGCCGGTGCTTTGGACAAGAATCCCTGGTTGGAAAGTTTTTTGTCCAAACGGGCAATTTCTTTTTCAATCTTGCCTTGTTCTTTCTGGACACGCGCTGTTTCTTTTTCTACATCGATGAGGTCTTTGAGCTGGAGATATACTTCAATGCCCGGTACGACAGCAACGACGGCATTTTCCGGTTTACCGTCTGTCGGTGCAAGCAGTGTAACTTTATCGGCAAAAGCCAAGACGTGGAAGTAATATTCATACGTTTTTAACGTCTGGGCCATTTCTTCTGTTGCCGGAGCCAAAATAACCGGTGCTTTTTTACCCATTGGCACATTGGATTCTGCCCGGAGATTCCGAACGCCTTTAATGGCTTCCATAATCGTATTCATGGTAGCAGCATCGTCCGTGAAATCCCATTTTTCCTGCGGCTGCGGCCAAGGAGCGACAATGATGCTTTCGCCTTCGTGCGGCAAATGCTGCCAGAGATGTTCTGTAACAAACGGCATAAACGGATGGAGCATTTCCAGCGTATGCGTCAATACATAGACAAGGACATACTGGGCCGTGCGTTTGCTCGTTTCGTCATCGGATTTGTAAAGGCGCTGTTTTGCCAATTCAATGTACCAGTCGCAGTAGGAATTCCAAATGAAGTTGTATACGGCATCGGCAGCATCACCTAATTCAAATTTATCCAGGTTGGCTGTAACTTTGCGAACCGTATCATTGAAGGATGATAAAATCCAGCGGTCTGCTAGGGTCAAATCTTTTTCTGCCGGTACAAAATTCGGGTCATAATCGGTCAGATTCATAATAACGAATTTGGATGCATTCCAAATCTTATTGGCAAAGTTACGGTTGGCTTCAACACGTTCCATGTAAAAACGCATGTCATTGCCCGGTGTGTTGCCCGTAACCAGCGTGAAGCGAAGGGCATCGGCGCCATACTGTTCGCAGACACCCAAGGGGTCAATGCCATTGCCGAGGGATTTACTCATCTTGCGGCCCTGGCTGTCGCGAACCAAGCCATGAATGAAGACATGTTCAAAGGGGATATCTTTCATAAATTCGCAGGTCATGAACATCATGCGGGCAACCCAGAAGAAGATAATATCATAGCCCGTAACGAGGACGCTCGTCGGGAAAAATTGTTTAATATCGTCGGTTTTATCCGGCCAGCCCATCGTCGAGAACGGCCAAAGGGCAGAGCTGAACCACGTATCCAAGACATCCGGATCGCGATGGATATGCTTGCTGTGGCAGTGCGGGCATTCCGTCAAATCCGTACGGCTGACAGAGGTTTCACCGCAGTCATCACAGTACCATGCCGGAATCTGATGGCCCCACCAGAGCTGACGGGAAATGCACCAGTCATGAACATCTTCCAGCCAATGATTATAAGTTTTGGAGAAACGGTCGGGGACAAATTTTGTTTTGCCGCTGGTTACAGCTTCCAAAGCAGCTTTCGTAAGCGGTTTCATCTTAACAAACCATTGTTTTGTCGAGAACGGTTCTACTGTCGTTTTGCAGCGTGAGCAATGGCCGACGGCATGCGTCAATTCTTCGATATGATCGAGAAGGCCCAATTCTTTCAAGTCTTCTACTACGGCTTTACGGCATTCTTCACGAGTCATGCCGTTGTATTTTTCACCGGCTTTTTCATTCATCGTGCCATCCAAGTTCATAATCATGATAGATTCCAAATGATGGCGCAGGCCCATTTCAAAGTCGTTCGGGTCATGAGCCGGCGTAATTTTTACTGCTCCTGTACCAAAATTGAGGTCAACGTAATCATCAGCAATAACTTCTACTTCCCGATTGACAAACGGTACGACAACTTTTTTGCCGATGTATTTCTTCATGCGTTCATCGTTCGGGTTGACTGCGACAGCCGTATCGCCCATAATCGTTTCCGGACGTGTCGTCGCAATCATGATGTAGTCATCTTCACCGACAACCGGATATTTGATATACCACAAATGGCCTTGTACATCGGAATGGTCTACTTCGATATCACTCAGTGCCGTATGGCAATGCGGGCACCAGTTGGTAATACGCTGGCCCTGGTAAATCAAGCCTTTTTCATACAACGAAACAAATACTTCACGGACAGCGCGGGCACACGTATCATCCATCGTAAACCGTTTGCGGCTCCAGTCGCAGGAGGAGCCCAAATGCCGAACCTGTTTTTCAATGCGGTTGCCGTACTGTTCTTTCCAAGCCCAGACACGTTTGAGGAATTCTTCACGGCCGATGTCATAGCGTGTTTTCCCTTCTTTGGCAAGCTGCTGTTCTACTTTGACCTGCGTAGCAATGCCGGCATGGTCTGTACCGGGAATCCAGGCTACGTTGTAGCCTTCCATGCGTTTGAAGCGAACCAAAATATCCTGCAGTGTATTATCCAGTGCATGGCCCATATGCAGCTGGCCTGTTACGTTTGGCGGCGGCATAACGATACTGAATGATTCTTTGGATGGATCCGGGTCTTGATGGAAATATCCATTCTTTTCCCAAAAATCATACCAAGACATTTCAATTTCATTCGGTGCGTATGCGCCTAATTGTTCTTTATTCCATTTCATTTGCCAATCCCTCCAACATGCAAAAAAAGCGTTCCCCCATCCATAAGGGTTTCCCCTTAGGACGAAAGAACGCTGTATCTCTTCCGCGGTACCACCTAAGTTGCTCTTTGGCAGAGCCTCTTCATCATACAGGTAACGGCTGCTATCCGGGCAGACCTTTCCTTCTGCCAGCTCCTGGGTGACTTGCTGCCTTCGTTATGAATACCCTTCCACCATGCAGGTATCTCTCTGTCATACACTCAAACAGCTTCTTCCATTCATCGCTATGATTATGCCTAACATTCTAGCAACTTTACGAAAACTTGTCAATAATTTATCCTATTTCTTCTCTTGCCGTAATCTCATCGTCAAAAATCCATCGCATAACGAGGTTGTCGTCATGTATAAGTTCCTGTGCTAAGTATTTGAAGTAGTAGCGTTTCGCTCAATACTGCCTGCAATACAAAGAGTACACTAAAATCAGCAAGCAAAAGAGGCTCATCGCTTTTTGCGACAAGCCCCTTGTAAGCTGCATGAAAGATACTGCAGTATATTATGCTTCGATTTCAGATACGACGCCGGCGCCTACTGTACGGCCGCCTTCACGAATAGCGAAACGAAGACCTACTTCGATAG
>CAVKOP010000004.1:0-31601 GCA_963657835.1 Lachnospiraceae bacterium
ATAATAGGACAGTAACGAATCGTTTTCTGAAAAAAATCTGGCCGTCATTTTTTTTGCGGCGATTGAACGATACCAAGATGCCATTTCTTCTTTGGTAGCTGGTCGTTCCCGGCCTTCTTCTTTATGCGTAAAAGGAAGCGTATCCAGCCGGACCGGTGAAGAGGCGGTGTATTCCATGGCAAATTCTTGTGATGCAAGCGTATCGTGAGTATTCATAAACAAAGATACGGCTGTCAGGGCATACCGCCGCGGCTGTTCGCTTAGAATCCATTCTATGGCAATATGAGCAATATTGTTATTGAGCAGCAGCGTTTCTTGGATTTTGCGCTGGGCCACTGTTTTTCTTGGCAAAACGGCTTGCAGTGCGGTCTGTACAAATACGGTTTTACCGGCACCATTTTCCAAAAGCAAAATACCATTATATCCGTCGAAGCGAAATGTTGTATCAAGATATCGCTTGTTGCCATTGTCGTAGATAATATTGGTGAAACGGATTCTACTGATGGACGGCATGATTGATCTCCTCCTTATGGTCTAGCTGATACATGAAATTCATAATGCCCCGATTATATTCTTCTTCCATATAATATGTGACGATAATTGTTTTTGCTTTTTCTGTGAGTACTAACTCATCATTGCCGACGTCGTGCAGCAGCTGCTGCCGAATCAGAAAATTTTTGGCCATTATTAAAAAACTCAGGCGACTGTTGGTGCGAGCATCCTGCTTTTTTACAGTTTCTTTAATGCTGTCCATATCCGCCCATTTTTTTAGCAGAGAAATCCAGTTTATATTTTGTTCTGTTTCTGCTTGGCGTAAGAGCACCGGATCATATCGCTGCAGTGTATCCATACGTTGATTCATTTCATCAAGCCAACGAGATAGGGAAACAAACTGCAGCGGTTCTGTAGACTGATAACTGTCATAAAAAATGCCAAACAGGACGATAATGGACAAATACATCAGATAAATATCCATGTTGACGGATTTAGCTGTCAAATATTCTTTTTTTATGGTGTCGTTACGCATATGAAATGGGGAATCGACAGCAATGGGAACTAAATACAAATACACTGCATCATAAATAATGGTACACTGTACGGCTTGGGCATAGGCATTGGTAAGTGAGCGAACTTCTTCATCGTCTAAATATCTGCCGCTTTCTGATTTTAAAATTTGCCCTTGACTGGCAAGTTTAGTATAGATTTGAAAGGCTGTTTGTATAATTTCATCTGTATATTCCATTATGAATGAGTCACCACCTTGATAGTCATATTGCTGATAGTATAGGTTGCAAACTGTAGTGTACCGGAACATTCTGTTACGGATATTTCCTGCAGCGAAGGAGAAATAGTGAGAATACCTGCATATATGGAGTTGGGCGTCAATTGGTCGCTCGTTAAAAGAAGTGTTCCTTTGCGATGAAGAAGCATCCAGAAGATATAGAATTGACGGTTATGGCATATTGACGGGTGATGGGTTTCTTCATACGAAAGAAACGCTTTTAACGTTGTTGTGCGCTTTTGCTGCAGATGAGCCAGCAAGTCTGCAGTAATAGCTGCATAGTGCTGCTGTATATTGTGCAGTATTTTTTCATTCCACTCTTTTTCTTCCCAATCAGGAAATTCTTCCTGTGTATTTTCCCGTTCCAGCCGTTCTAAACGTTGGGGAAAGAAAACAGCAAGAGGCGACCAAACAGTACATTGCTCCAGCGGCAAAAAAGGTTCTATTACTCGGCGCGATGCCGTCAAAGGCAACGGAGATGCAAACATGCGGTTTGTAATTTCATCATTAAAATTGAAACTGTCAATGCCGGAAAAATATAACGCCTCTTCGGCAGCTGTCAAGGCAGATGTTCCTAAATCGATACCGAGCTGCAAAAGACTGCGATGTGCGGCATGGACTGCGTCTAATCTTCGTTCTACATCCAGAATATTTTCATACGCCCGGCGTTCCGGGTCTTTATCGACGTTGTCATGAATACGTTTTTTGGTTTCATTGATAAAAGATTTTAGCTCTTTAAATTCGTCTTCTTCACTTTTTAGACGTTGATTCATATCCGTTACAATTTTACGATACCGCTGCAGCGTTTCTTCAGAAACGATACTGCGGTGAATTTCTTGTTGGATATGATGCATGCGGTTTCGCAGTGTTTCTACATCCAGACGCATTTCCTCTACTTGACGCAACGCGAGAACAAACTGCCCTTTTTCCAGCTGTTTGCGTAATATAAGCTGATTGATGGAGAGCTGATATTCATTGAAATATTCTTTCGTAGCAAAAATGAGTTCCAACCCTTGCTCATCCAGCACGTAATATTGTTCATTAGAAGAAAGATTTGCCTTGTCTGCTTTTAGATACGAATACTGGACAGAAGCGGGGATGTGGTTGACCCAGTCATAAAAATGTTCCTCATTTCGTTTGCCTGTAGGCGGACGAAAGACGGCAATGATGTCGCGGGCCAATTTTTCATATGCTGCAAAATCAGAAAAGAGAGAAGAAGCCGTCTGTTCCTGTAAAAAGGCGGCTAAATCACGAATGCCGGCCTTTTTTTTGCCGTCCAGCATTGTTTCAAAAAAGAAAAGCAGCGTCATTAAGCCTAATTCCATACAAGATACGGTTGACGAGTTTGCTTGCGGCAGCCTGCGTTTTCCTAATTGGTACAAAGGTGCCATCAGTAAAATACGAGACATGCGTTCTGAAAAATTTTCAAGTTTCATAAGTAAGCTCCTTTATACATGGCAGCATATCTTGAACAGTCAATGTTTCCTGCGGATAGTAACAGCCGGTCTGCAGTATACGGCGAAACTGTTCTTGCTCATTCGATGAAAAATGTTGTAAAAAATCATTAAAAACGGATGGAGCTGGCTGTTGGTTTTCTTTGCCTTTGCTTGGCGTATGCGTTAAAAATTTGCGATAAAATGGTACAGCCAGCCGAACGGTTATAGGAGATGACTGTTCGGCCAGCGCATGCCAGATACGCAGCCCTTCCCAGTCAAAATCGCCAAAATACCAGCAGATATGATGGGCTTGTGGCCAGCCGCATTGCTGCGGAAGCAAGCAAAGATTGCCGACAATTTTCCATCCATATCCTAAAATCAAGGACGTCCAATGCGTTTGAGAAAGTTGCGGAAGCAGGCGAAAATACGGTGCCTTATTTTCGACAATGAAATGATATAGAGTCGTTGAGGTATTCGGCATGGGATGAAATGCCAACATAAGCGGGTCGTATTCGCCGATAATATGCAGGGAAGCCAGCGTGATTTGAACACGGCTGAGCAAAGAAATTCCCTGTTTTGTCAACAGTTTTTCATCACCAAAAATATCATAAGAGCGCTGCTGCAGTGAGGCCGGCGGAATAGAGAAATGTGTTTTAAGATAGGTGTCTAATTTTTGAATATCCTGACAGTCTTGCTGCCAATAGGCAAGTGGTTTTGTGTAATACCAGGAAATGTCCAGAGAACCGGAAATATGCAGTGCCAATGCATCCGACTGGATTTTTTCGATAATGGGAGCGTATAACGCATGCGCGTTAATGGTGTATTTTCGGTATAATCCGTTGGCATACATCCCCTGTGATTTGATGCCTTTCAGGATATGCGTATTTTCTAATTCCCGTATTTGCTGTACAAAAAGGGCGGGAGATACCGAAAAGAACATTTTCTCCAATGTGTCCAATACAATTGTTTTTCTAGTATACGTCATTAAAAAATCCTGTATAGTCATCGTAGTGTCCTTGTATAAATGTATTGTGTGATATTGGTTTGATTATAGCATGATTCTATATATTAGCTATAACCACAGTGAAGAACTTTTCGAAATAGGGTTTTATTGTTGGCTAGTCCCATTTTTTCATTTTTTTAAATAAGCCTTGACGGCTCATGCCTAGAATAGATGCTGCTTGTGTTTTGGTACAGCCTTGCTGTAGTAAATAGGAGATAAGCGATTTTTCCATGGCGTGCTGCATGTCTTCCAAATTAAGTTTGACTTGATCGGCAGTGAGCGGCCGGGAGAATTCCTGTGTCGTACTATGGTCGAATAAATAGCTGTAGAGAGGGTCTGTTTGTTCGCCATATAATTGATAACGAAGTGCCGCATTGTACAGCTCGCGAATATTGCCCCACCAATGATGTGCTTCTAAGATAGGACGAAGTTGTGGCGGAACAGGCACGGTATGCCCGGTTATTTGCATAAGAAATGTTGAAAAGAGGTAAAAAATATCAGAAGGCCGTTCGTTTAATGAAGGCAGCGTTAAAATAAATGGATTCAATCTAAAATACAAATCATGACGAAACTCTCCATTTTTTATCATCGTTTCAATATTGCCATTGCTGGAAGAAATGATGCGGATATCTAATGGAATGACATAATCAGAGCCAATGCGCATGACTTCTTTCATTTCTAAAACGCGAAGCAGTTTAGATTGGATTTCGGCAGGCATGCTGTTAATTTCATCTAAAAAAATAGTTCCGTTGTGGGCCATTTCAAACAATCCAGCCTTACCTTCTTTGCGCGCGCCTGTAAATGCACCGCCGACATAACCGAATAACTCGCTTTCCAATAAATCTGGTGGCAAAGCGGCACAATTGACTGCGACAAAAGGACCGCTGCGGCGCGGGCTGGCATTATGGATGCTTTGGGCAAACAGTTCTTTGCCTGTGCCGCTTTCTCCTTGAATCAGTACAGGCGCATTGTATGCAGCCATTTTTTTTGCCGTTTCTATTTTCTCTTTTATAATGGGATCTTGGGTTAAAATATCTTTAAACGTGTGGGCAGCCTGCAATTTTGTTTTAGAAAGCTTATAGCGTACACTGCTTTCCAGACGCTGTAATTCTGTTACATCTCGAATATTCAATATATAGAAACATTTATCGTTTAAACGAAAAGGACGCGAGCTGGCGACGAGTGTATACGGTGCGCAATGAAGAATTCGATCTTTGAAAAAAGGCGGAGTGAGATGTGCTTCTTCTAAGTCAGGGAACATCTTTTGAATTGTGCCGGGATTGTAAGAAAAGTTGAGGAATTGATAGGCTTTCTGATTGTAATGCGTAATATGTCCTGCGGCGTTATAAATAATAATACCTTCATCTACATTGGCAAGAATAGAAGAAAGGAGGGAGAGATGATTTTTTTCGCGTTCTGTTGATAAAATTATATCGCGGGCATATTGGTAAGCTGAAAGAATGGCTGATTCTCCGGGCATGATGGGAAACATAGGCAGCGAGGTGTGTGTGAATTGCGGCAAAAGCATACAGCTGACGATGGCGGTATGCGGTGATGCGGGGATGGAGTTGACAATCGATGCCAGTTTTTCCGTACTAATATCGGTATGATAACGGTGAAACTCGATTTTAGGAATGAGTTCTGCAGGACACATAGCGGCATTAATAATAATATTCTGGTTCAGCATGACATGGATTTTTTCGTAATGATGCAGCTTTGACAATACATACAGCAAATCGTTTGTAGAATAGTGCAGACAAAGAATTGGTACGTCTTTAAGCACTTGAGAAAGGTCGTGGTGCGCTCCCGTATTGGTGATAATAACGTCCGCTCCCTGCGCAATAGCTTTTTGGGCTTGTTCAATACGCTGTGGAAAGTTTAATACCTCGACATGGAACGGAATCGCTGTTTGCTGTTCTTGGGAAGTAGCAATAGTCAAAACTTGTTCAATTTTTTCTTTTAGTTGTAGATTAGCAGCTAAAAAACAAATGGATTTCATGATATACCTCCTATTGTCTATGTTTACTATATCTATAATGACAACTCACGTCAACAATTGTTTACATACTGTGGGTGCAAATGCAGGGCCCAACATATAAAACCAGCATGAATACGTTTTCTCAATATTTGGCACATTTCTTTCATGTATTTTTGCGTTAACAAAATAAGGGGCTTGTTTTTATAGATGGAATGTCTGTTAACTTTTAGCTTATGATGTATTCGTATAGACAAGTTAGGGAGGTATGCAAGATATGAAAAAGTTATTAACCGGCAATGAGGCCGTTGCAAGAGGTTTATATGAAGCAGGCGTATCATTTGCGTCAGCCTATCCGGGGACGCCCAGCACGGAAATTTTAGAAAATGCAGCTAACTATGCGGAAATTTATGCAGAATGGGCTCCCAATGAAAAAGTTGCCATGGAAGCAGCTATTGGCGCATCTGTAGGCGGCGTTCGCTCTTTTGCGGCAATGAAGATGGTAGGGCTTAATGTAGCGGCCGATCCATTATTTACCTATGCATATTTGCATGTTAACGGTGGTTTTGTATTTGTATCTGCTGACGATCCGGGCATGCATTCTTCGCAGAATGAACAAGATAATAGAAATTATGCCAAATTTGCAAAAATTGCTATGTTTGAGCCGTCGGACTCACAAGAATGCAAAGAGATGATTAAAGATGCGTATACAATAAGCGAAACCTATCATGTACCTGTTATGCTGCGGATGACAACACGCATTTGCCATTCTAAAAGTCTGGTTGAAGAAGGAGAACGTATAGAAATACCAGCAGTACCGTATGTAAAAGCTCCGGAAAAAATGGATCCTGTGCCGGCTGTTTCTAAAGTACGCCGTATTGTCATTGCACAGCGGCAAAAAGAGCTGCAGTCTTATGCAGAAACTAGTCGCTGGAATACAGAAGAAATGCATGATACAAAAGTCGGTATTGTTACAGCCGGTGTTTCCTATCAGTACGTCAAAGAAGTTTTTGGCGATACGGCGTCTATTTTGAAAATAGGATTTTCTTTTCCGCTTCCTATAGAAAAAATCAGAGCATTCGCTGCCAAAGTAGATACATTATATGTCGTAGAAGAATTAGATTCGTACATGGAAGACCAAATCAAAGCGGCAGGCATTGCCTGTCATGGACATGATATTATTCCTGACATTGATGAACTCAATCCAGATATCGTCAGTACCTGCATGACAGGAAAATCTCATGAAAGTGTAGCTTTTCCAGAGGATGCAGCTGTGCCTCGGCCTCCTGTTTTGTGTGCTGGCTGTCCGCATCGCGGTTTTGCGTATGAATTGGCCAAACGCAAAGATACCGTAATGGTTGGTGATATTGGCTGCTATGGCCTTTGCGGCGCTGCTCCCTTACAGGCCAAAGACTGGGCACTGGATATGGGTTCAGCCTTTGCTTTGGGGCATGGCATGGTTCATGCGTTTGTCCAAAGCGGACAGAAAAAGAGAGTGGTTGCCTATATGGGTGATTCCACTTTTTTCCATACAGGCATTAATGCATTGATAGAGGTATCATACAACAAATCAAATACGATTTGCGTTATATTGGACAACCGTATTACTGGGATGACAGGCCATCAGGAAAATCCGGGTACAGGCTTTACACTGCAAAAAGAAGCAACGACGCTGATTGATATTGAAACGGTAGTACGGGCACTGGGCCTGCAGCATGTACGCACAGTCAATCCCCAGAATTTAAAAGCGATGAACGAGGTGTTGGACTGGGCGTTTGCTATTACAGATAAACCTGTCGTCATTATTACAAAATGGCCATGCGTATTGAAAAAACGTAGTTCATTTGATAAAGAACAGTTTAACGTAGACAGGACGTCGTGCGTTGTCCATGAAACGAGCTGCATTGGCTGCCGCCAATGTTTAGGCACAGGATGTCCGGCGCTGCGGTTTGATACGGAAACGAAAAAAACAAGGATTGCTGAAGCGGAATGTGTTGGATGTACCGTTTGCGCACAAGTTTGCCCAGTGCAGGCTATTGAAAGAAAGGAGTAAAAATATGACAGATGTAAAAAGCATATTGCTTGTTGGAGTCGGTGGTCAGGGAACGATTCTGGCCAGTAAAATTTTAACGCAGGGATTAATTGAAAGCGGCTATGATGTCAAAATGTCGGAAGTTCACGGCATGAACCAGCGCAGCGGCAGTGTCAGCACGCAGGTACGTTTTGGCTCTAACGTATATTCGCCAATTATTGGCAAAGGCATGGCAGATATACTCGTTTCCTTTGAGGAAATGGAAGCAGCCCGATACGCGCCGTATTTGAAAAAAAACGGCACAGCAGTCATTAACACATATCGCATCCCATCCATGCCAATTTTGACAGGGGTTAAAGCATATCCAACGAATAGTATTCAGCTGTTTAAAGAACGCGTGAAAACCATAGACTTGAATGTGACAAAAATAGCAGAAAATATGGGTAACTCCAAAAGTGCGAATATAGTTCTTTTAGGAGCACTTGTCAAAGCGATGGGACTGATGGATATAGACTGGAAACCGATTATAAAAAGAAACGTCAAATCCCAATTTGAAAAGGTCAATTTGAATGCTTTTGAAGCGGGTATAGCAGCAGTATCATAACTGCTTTTATTTTTAAAATCCACCGTTTGTATGCGGTACTGGCAGGCGTGCTGCCAGATGGAATGAAAGGAGATAAGAATGACCATATGGGATGAATATAGGGAAAAATGCTGTACAGCCGAACAAGCGGTACAGGTTGTAAAAAGCGGTGACTGGGTTGATTACAGCCAAACCTGCTCCTTTCCGTCTGCGTTGGATACAGCTTTGGCTCAGCGAAAAGAGGAACTGCAAGATGTAAAAATTCGCAGTGCAATTTCGATGAGACCGGTGCAAGTAGTAGAACAAGACCCGGAATGCCGTGCGTTTACATATAATGTATGGCATTGTTCAGGGTTGGACAGAAAATATATAGATACAGGCCGGGCTTTTTTCTCGCCGATGATGTTTCGCAATTGCGGTTCATATTATCGCCGCGGCCAGGCACCCGTCGATGTAGCAATGGTTACAGTAGCACCTATGGACAAACAGGGAAATTTTAGTTATGGTCTTACGAATTGCTGCCAGCAGGAAATCTTGAATGCTGCAAAGAAAATTATTTTGGAAGTAAACCCCAGTATGCCGTATATTACGGGAATGGCTAATGACCATATTCATATTTCTGATGTCGACTGCATTGTAGAAAGTCATACGCCGATTGCAGCTGTTTCCAACCGGGAAGCCAGTGAATTGGATAAACAGATTGCCGCGAATATTTTTCCGCACATTCATGATGGGGATACCTTGCAGCTGGGAATTGGCGGCATGCCAAACGCGTTGGGGGAGTTGATTGCCCAATCTGATTTGAAAGATTTAGGCATGCATACCGAACTGATGAGTGATGGGTATCTGGCCTTGTACAAAGCAGGAAAAATTACGAATAAAAAGAAAAGATTACAGCGTGGCAAAGGCGTATTTTCTATTTGCAATGGTTCGCGGGAATTATATGATTTCCTGGACCATAATCTAGATGTTTTATCTGCACCTATGTCCTATGTCAATTCGCCGGAAACGATGCGCCAGCTTGATTATTTTGTTTCCATTAACGGCTGCATTGCTGTCGATTTATATGGACAAGTCAGCTCGGAATCTGTAGGAACGCGTCAAATCAGCGGTACAGGGGGCCAGCTTGATTTTGTAACAGGGGCGTATACAGCGGAACACGGCCGGACATTCTTAGCGATGCCGTCCTTTCACTTAGACAAACAAGGCGTGCGGCATTCCAATATACTGCCGTATTTTACAGGCGGAGATATCATTACCACACCGCGGGCACAAACGATGTTTGTAGTTACAGAATACGGAGCAGTCAATCTTGCCGGCCTTGCGACATGGCAGCGCACCGAAGCATTGATTGGTATTGCCCATCCGGCATTTAGAGAATGGTTGATTCAAGCGGCAGAAAAGCAGAAGATTTGGCGTCAGAGCAATAAAAAATGATAGAAAATGCTGCGGCAGATCAGCTAGTACCTTTTTAGCAGTGTTTAAATACCCGTATATTGTGTATGGCTGCTTCAATATGGTACAGTAAGATGTATAAATAATTTACTTTGAATTAAGGGAGACAGACGCATATGAATTTTAAAGTAGCATCAGACATATTTGAAAAAATTCCCAATTTGTATATTGGCGTCGTAGCCGCCAAAGGGGTCGATAATCACAGGAAGTATCCGGAAATTGAAGAAAAGCTCCGTCAAGCTGTGGCAGCAGCCCAGCAGCGGTTTGCTGATACGGCTGTCAAAAAAGCTCCGGAAATCATACCGTATCGGGACGCATTTCGGGCATTGGGATTAAATCCCAACCGCTTTCCCTGCTCCGTAGAAGCCATGTTTTCCCGTATCAGCAAGGGAAAAGACATGCCCTATATCAATCCGTTGGTAGACTTAAATAATGCTGTATCTTTGGAACATGTCATTCCTATGGGAACGCATGATTTGGGCCGTTCATCCGAAGATATTGAAATGCGGTATGCTGTGGAAGGCGACACGTTTGTGCCTTTTGGCGCAGTGGAAGCAGAAGCGGTACCGGCAGGCGAAGCGGTCTATGCCGTGGGTCACGAAGTGCGAACGCGGCGCTGGACATGGCGGCAAAGTGAGTATGGGAAAATCACAGAAGATACGCAGTATGTGTTTTTCCCTATCGACGGCTTTACCGATGTGAATCGTGAACAAGTAGACCAGGTACGAAACGAACTGGCAGATATACTGCAGCATATATTTCACTGTGAAGTCATTACCGGTGCTGTAGATAAAGACCATCCAGTGTGCAGCTTGACGCTGTAATGTAATACCTCCATAGCAGTAAAAAACGGGTTGTAACAAAATTTTTAGTCCATTTTGTTACAGCCCGTTTATTATTTATTTTCTTCAAACTTCAAACAAAGAACGAAAACGGCTATTCCGTTCATTTAGCAGAAATAGTCAGTTTTTGCCGCTTAGTTTAGAAAGAATAATGGCTGTCATCATCAGCAGGCAGCCGCAGATTTCCTGCAGCGTAACGGCGTCTTGGTAAAACCAGACAGCCAGCAGAAAACCAAAGACAGATTCCAACGAAATGAGCAGGGACGCATGAGAATCTGTCGTATATTGCTGGGCGATATTTTGCGCTGAGAACGCAAAGGCTGTGTTGAAAATGACAAGATACGCAATGCCGTATATGGTGGCTGTGTCGGCAGCTAACAAGCCGGAAATGTCGAGAAAGGGAAGGGCGAGCAAGCCTGTAGTCAAAAATTGAATGCATGTCATGGCAAATATATTTGCGTTTTTAACGAAATTGCCGACATAGACGATTTGTACGGCAAAGCCAACAGCAAAGCCAAGAGAAAGTATATCGCCTGTATTAGGTAGGAAGTTTCCCGAATGCAGACATAAAAGCCCCAAGCCGGCAAAAGCTAAGAGGGCACAGAGAACATCTCGTCTGCGGATAGCTTTTCGTGTAGCTAGCCAAGAAAAAAAGGGAACAAAAATGACATACGCTGTTACTAGAAACGATTGTTTTTCTACGGTTGTCAATGCTAATCCCTTTAATTGAAAAATAAAGGAAATATACTGAATGATGCCGATTATGATGCCAAATTGGATGTCTTTTTTGGTACAAGTGCGAATGGCCGGAAAAAATAAAACCAGCATAACGACACTCGATAACAAAAAACGTGTACTTAAAATGCCAAAGGGCGTCATCGTTGTCAGCGCTTCTTTAGCGGCAATAAAACCGCCGCCCCAAATGGCAGCAACGAGGAGAAGCGTAATATCGGCAGCAATCATAGCTGCCTTGGACGAGCGGAATAAAGTCATGTCTTTCACCTCAGACATAGATGCTTGCGAAATTTATAAGATACTACGACTATACCATGGATAAATTTTGAAAAAAAGAGTTGAAATAGGGAATTTGGGATGATATAATATAAAAGCTTGAACTGTGTCAAGCTCCTAACCCTTCTTAGGGAAGGGTCATATGTCCAAAAGAGGAGGTGATTTCGTGAACAAGTACGAAGTCATGTTTATTGCAAAACCGTTAGAAGAAACAGAAGTAGATCCTATCGTTACATTCGTATCTGATTTGCTGACAAAAAACGGCTGCAATATTGAAAAGGTAGATCGTTGGGGTAAACGTCATTTAGCATATCCTGTTAAAAAACAGGCTGATGGCTACTATGTATTGATTAACTTTGAAGCAGAACCTGCTACTATCAAAGAAATCGACCGCGTTATGAAAATCCGCGACGAAATCCTGAAACACTTGATCGTCAAGATCGACGAATAACCGGAGGCGCAAAGGTATGAATTCAGTACAATTATTGGGAAACTTAGCTCGAGATCCTGAAATTCGCTTTACGAAAACAGGGAGAGCCGTAGCAATGTTTACTGTTGCATGCACACGGACGTATATCCCGGCAGGCAGTACAGAACAGCGAGAATTAACTGATTTTATTCCTTGTGTTGCTTGGGGTAATTTGGCGGAAAACTGCGGCAACAGCTTGTCAAAAGGCAGCCGGGTTTTTGTACAGGGACGTATTTCCGTACGTTCGTATGAAACACCGGACGGCCAAAAACGGTATCGTACAGAAGTCGTTTGCGATTTAGTTGCCCAGGCGTTGGGAGCAGAACACACACAGGCTCCGGCACAGCACGCAAGTGCTCCGCAGCCGAAACCAGCAGCACCGAACACCAGCTTTAGCAGCATGGGTTCTGATGCAAGTGATGAAGAAATCCCATTTTAATGTCAAACACAACCCTTCTAAATTTTGAAGGAGGAACTATACATGAGAAGAGAACGCTCAAGAAAACCGAGAAGAAAAGTATGCAATTTCTGCGTAGATCATGCTGAACAGATTGATTACAAAGATGTTGCAAAACTTCGCCGTTTCACAACAGAACGCGGTAAAATTTTGCCGCGCCGTATTTCCGGCGTTTGCGCTAAACATCAGCGTAAACTTACTGTTGCTATCAAACGCGCAAGAGCTATTGCTTTGCTTCCGTATACAGCTGAATAATAACAGTATAAAAAAATGTAAGCTAAAGAGGTTTGCCGCTTTGTGCGGCGATCTCTTTTTTTTATTTTTAAGGGCAGAAACAGATAGATAAGTCGGTGTCTGTCCTGTTTTGCTGTAAAAAAAGAAAAAACTTTAAAAAATTTTTCAGTACCATTCATTTTAAATGAAAATGAGAACAGCGAATAAAAGAGGTTGATAGATGACAGCTAATTTATAATGATAATTAAGTGTCGGATTGGGCTATTTTATGTCTGAATGGGCTATTTTTCTGTATTTTATGCGTTTGACAGCTATCCTGTACCTGTGGTATTTTAAGTACGTAAATTTTCTTAAACAATAATAACAATCATTTATTGTATTCGCGACGGCGGCAAGATACGAATTCATATCTTGCCAAGTATGAGAACGTCGGGAATGCAGAAAGGGAGATGACCCATGCACAACAAACGTACCTATGCCATGCTGGCCTGCGCGGTCATGACGTGGCTTGCTATGCCGGTATTTGCGGCTGATGCGGAAAATGGTCCACTAGGGGGGGACCCCAACAGTAATCATATTACCACCAAGGACGTTAACGTCGAAGCCAATCGGGCGCAGGAAGAAGCAAAATATGAAAGCCAACAAACGACGATCATTACGGCTGACGATATTGCTAAAAAGCAAGCGAAATCCGTAGAAGATATTATATTCAACGAAACGGGCGTAACAAGAAGTGTAGATGCCATGGGCCGTGTTGGCGTATCCATTCGCGGTGCCGAACCAAGACATACCTTGATTCTTGTCGATGGACAGCCTGTTATGGGGGATATATCCAAGTACAGCGGACAAGGGGATGAACTCCAACGACTAGGTACAGAAAACGTAGAACGGATTGAAATCATCAAAGGTGCGGCAAGTGCCAAATATGGTGCGGATGCTATTGGCGGCGTTATCAATGTGATTACTAAAAAAGCGTCTAAAACCCCAAGTTTACAGCTAAACGTAGAAGGCCGCCGTGCTAAAGGCAACGGTGATATACTGCCGTATGATAATTTTTTCCTGCGTGCTGATTCAGGGCAGATGGGGAAATTCAAAATAGCGGCATATGGAAGTAAACGGGATATTATGCCGGTATATGAATCTAGCAGTGTCATGGATACGCAAAATAATCAGCATTATGTACGTAATTCGCTGCGTTTTTTTGGAGATATTAAAAATATTGGTCTCGTAGGAACGTATGATATCAACGATAAAAATAATATTGATGTCAATTTTGATAGAACGGATGAAAATCTAGAACGATATATCAAGCATAGTAGTAATCCAATTGAACCGCAGCAGCACTTTAAACGAAAAGTAACGAGAGATAAACAGAGTATTACTTGGAATGGTACGAATGGCGGCAATACCGATTGGAAGATTAGTTACGATCAATCTAAATTAAATGAAGACGATATTACTGTATCTTCGTATGATGCCAATAATAAATATGAAGGAAAGAATACCTTAGAATCTGTAGACACGTTAAAACATAAACAATGGAATATGAATGCGACAGCGAATACCCAGCTTAACGACAAGCATTTGTTGTCTTATGGGTTTGGGTATTCTCAAGAAACCGCAGAAGGTAGCCGCATCAAAGGTATTTCCGGCGTAAAAAATCGGGTTCATACATATTTACAAAAAATAGATCCTTGGAATTATGATAAAAATTTAAAAATTGTTGCTGAAAAAGATGCAGAAGGAAACACAATATATTCGAATAAACCGTCTTCCAATGTACATAATTATCCGTTTATGGTAGATGAAGAAGGCATACCGTATTATAACCAAAATAGGGAATATTATAATACCAATACAGCTCCTGTATTTTCAGCAGAAGATTTTAATACATATGCCAATGCGTATGGGCAAATGGATATGGATGAATTAAAGGAAGCCGGTCGATGGGATGATGCAGTTGCGTTTGCCAAAGAATTATTAGCGGACCCTGGAAATAAGGATAAATATTTTACTAAATTTACAGATGAAGATTTTCAAAATAATCCTAGTTATTATACCATGATTGTAGGGTGCTATTACAATAAAACAGGGTCTGATTTGATAGATGCCGTTTATCATGGGAAAAAATTTAAAGAAGTATACGAAGAAAATCAAAATCATATAGAAGTAGGAAAAGCAACGATCAAAAAACAGCATTTCTTTATAGGAGATACATGGCAGCTCAACGATTCGACTATTTTGTCACCTATGGTACGAGCCGATCATAGTGATTTGTTTGGCTCTGAAGTAACCTTTAATATCGGCCTGACTCATAATATCCATGGCAAAGCAAATCAGCGGTTTAAAGCGAATATTGGTACTGGATATACAGAACCCGGCATGGGCGAACTCTATTACAACTGGCAGATGTACAGTGGTTCGCCGGCAGGAACTGTAGCCGGACTTGGCAGTGAAATCGGCCGGTTAGGATACTATTGGGTAGGCAATCCTGATTTGAAACCGGAAAAATCAGTTAATTTTGATATGGGATTAGAAACAGAACATGGAAAAACATCTACACGGTTTAATGTATTTCATAACAAAATTACAGATTATATGAGTGTCTATTTTACAGGCAAGTTAATGGATTTTCATCCTGGAAATAGTGCCTTTAAATTTATTCAGCCGCCGGATATGATTTACAGCTTTAAAAATATTGGAAAAGCAGAAATTACAGGTATAGAAGCAGAAATCAATCACAAATTTGATGCCCATTGGTCTGCACGGCTTGGTTATACGTATTTACAAGCATTAAATAAGAGTGACCCGACTATGCCGGATAGATTGCTCGATAAGCCGCAGCATAAAGTGGACATAGGTGTGATGTATGAAAATAAAGGTTGGCGTGCATCTCTTTGGGGCAACTACTATATTCACATGCTGGACAGTAATTCTATTGCAGGCAATGGTAATTATATGGAAGGAGATAATGACCATACCCATTATTTCTTTGAAGATTTGAATGATAAGAAAAATATGTATCAAAAGAAAACGTTCAGTATTTGGAATGTACTGGTACAAAAAGAATTATCCAAAGATGCGTCCATGTATGTTGGCATAGATAATATTTTTAACCATCGGGATGATGACAGAGCCTTGCAGGAACGCGTATATAAACTGGGCGTCAACTTGAAATTTGGCCCCGGCAGTGCTGCGATGGAAAAACAATTAGACAAAACTGTGGGTGAAGCCAAGGTTGTCGGCTCGGATGCCCATATTAATACAGATTGGTTTATTCAAAAGCCTTTTGATACGACCAAAGAAAAGGGGGCAGAAGTCATTGGCGACTATCGTGCTCGTTGGAATACCTTTACAGGGGAAAATCGTCCGGAGGCCCGTGTTACATCTACGGCCTCTATTGGAAATGCAGAAAAGAATATGAGAAATAGCGCCGGCCATGGTTTTGAACAACGACTGCGGCTGGGTGTGGATGCCCGTGTTGGCGAAAATACGAATATCAAAATTCTCGGCAGTGCCAGCGGCATGAGCGGTGTAGATACGATGTACGATGTATCTGATTCTAAGGGCATGAATCATCAGCGGTTGGATACTGTCGATGTAACCCAGCATGCAGACAAATGGGACTTTTCTGTAGGCCGTTTGACCGAGCCGATGGGGGTTACAGGTTATTGGTTTGGCAAAGAGTATGACGGCGGCAGAGCTGTTTGGACGAGCGGTAAAAATCAAGTTCGCGTGGGATACGGTGATTTTAGTCATAGTACAGGGATTACAGATTCAGCATATACGCATGCCATTGTAAAAACAATTTATCGGGCACCTAACGTAGATGAATGGCTTGGTTACATTGATCATTTAAAGAGTAGTACTGGCCAAGCTGAATTTGTCCATCGAGATGGTTATACGAGTATGTATGAAAAATTAAAAGCGGCCACATCTTTTACAGAACAACAGCAGATATTTAAAGAGTATTTAAATGTCATTAAAGAGCATTATCCGACAGCCTATGCAGATTTGGCAGAACATTTAGCAAACGTCGCTGTAATAGGGAATATTCAAACTAATGCATGGGGAACCATTACCCTGACAGATGCAAAGACCGGTGAAAATTTAGGAACCTATATTATGATGCGACCTGAAGATAGCACAGATAACGGTACTGTTTCACTGGATACGCTGTTGTCAGATGGAGCTCAAGAAGGTATGATGAATACGGTATTAGATGAATTTAATAAATATGGAAATTATGAAGATGGCCGTACTTTTTCGTACTCTAATGACAAAAAGTTTGATAAAAAAACAACTGCTAGAAATTTGACAATTACCAAACCCGATGGAACTACTGCAAAAGTGGTTGGCACATGGACATTTAAAGGATATTATCAGTATACTGGGGATGGAGCGGATTTAGTTTCTGCTACTTATAAAGAAAGCCGCAATAAATCTTATTCATTATATATGCTAAAAGATGATGAATCTGTATTTTCCGACACAAATACCTTTACGGCCCTTAATGCAGACCAGGCTAAAGCATTAGCGGCACGTTCTACATGGGATATATCGTCTAAAAAATTTATCCAAAGTGGAGATGTCATAGATGTAGCAGCTGGTAATAGTGGAAAATATACGAATGCTACGATGGCGTATTGCTTCCAACAGCTATTTAGTCGGTTGGCAGATTATATTTCTGTTGGTAACTTACCATCTAATGCGTTTGGTGATGATGTGATTAAAGTAGAAAATGCTGTTGAATTACAGCAGGATACGATTCCGGCAATTGATAGAGCCGTATTTGTACAAGCTAAACATCAATTTGGCAATGATTTTGGTGTTCAAGCTTGGTATTTCCATTCTGCCAATGATGATACGCATACCTATGCAGCTGCCCATAGCGACCATAATGATACAGCGTCCTTTGATAGCCTGGCAAATATGTTGGGAATCGGTGCGAGATGGCGTTTGGGACCACAAGTTACCTTCTCGTATGACTGGGGTCAAAACAGAACTGACTTTGGCCGCTATATGAATGGGCATACAATCTATGAAAATCACACGGAAGATAATTCCAGCTTTGATTTCGGCGGCAGAGCCAACGGCGGTACGCCGCGCTTCTGGGTGGCTCGTCTTGACGTGGGACACGCCGATACACAGAAACCGGGCAGCTGGAATGCCTTTGTGGATTACAAATACTTCCAGCATGGCTCTTTCTTTGGCGGTAACGGCACAGAAGGACTGCCGGACCGGTACCTCGATGGTATCAAGTCCTTTACCATTGGCGGCGGCTATGTTCCTGCCAAGGATATACTTCTTGAAGCATTCTATACATTTGGGGCTAAAGGCATCGGCCAGCGGGATACGCTTTACGGGCCGGAATCCTTTACTTTAGGCGATTACACGCGGATTCAGGCAACCTTTAAATTCTAACATGGGTATTACGCCAGCATCAGATATATCATGACTCCCTTTCTGATGTATCTGTGTTGATATACAACAGCCATACAGGCAGATGCAATTCTCTCTCTATGCATGATGTCTGTATGGCCGTTATTTTTGTATGTATTTTTTATTCTGCGTAGGGCAGAATGCAGGGAAGTGTCCTTACACCTTCGTGTAGTTCTGTAAACGGTAAGTTTACTAGAAAAAAGCAAAAGGAAAATATTCCCTTGGACTATGAGTTTTTTCGGTGACACAAAAAAAATAAACATATAAACAGCCATATAAGGTAAATGATTCTATTTTTTATACATTGCTCATATGGCTGTTTTATTTATATGATGATTGTTAGTGGTTAAAACGTATATTTTATTTTTTATTTGGTCGTAATGGGCCATAGAAATAGGAAGCCGTTGCGCCGCCGTCGATTAGAAAATCAGAGCCGGTAATGAAATTGCCTTGGCGGCTCATGAGGAGCGCGGCCACATTGGACACTTCATCAGCTGTGCCGGGGCGTTTGGCCGGGCAGTTGGCAAACATGTTTTTGTAGAAAGCACCGCGGGGTCCGTTAAATTCATCTAATGCCAACGGGGTTACAATAATGCCGGGCGAAATAGAATTGATGCGGGCACCGCGGCTGCCCCATTTGACGGATTCAGCCATGACTCGCTTGACGTTGCAGCGTTTGGCAAGCTGATACGCATGAAGCGTGTCGCGAATACGGCTGGGCTGCAGTATATCAAGTGACAAAAGTTCTTCCGTTGGCGTCATGGCCAGCGCTTCGTCTTCTTTAGGCGTCAGGGCAGGCAGGCGATGACCGGACTGGCTGGAAATTGTGACACCGACCCCGCCTTCAGCTATCACGCGGCCGACTTCTTCCAATAAAACGGCTGTGCCGTATAAATCGACATGGAGGATGGTTTCAATGGATGCCTGGCTGGGAGATACACCGGCAGCGTTGATAAACATTGTAATATTGCCATAGGATTGAGCACAGTGGAGCATATGTTGTATAGAAGAACGAGATGAGATATCTATCTCCAATGATACCGTATCAAACCCGGCTTGTTCCATTATTTTAGCAGTTTCCTGAGCGTGACTGCGGTTTTTATCGCCAATGATAATTTTCATGCCGCATCCCATACGGCGGGCAATTGCCATGCCGATTTGACCGGCTCCTGTTAATATCATAACGTCTTTCATAATATAATACCTCCTGTAAATGAGTTGCCAGAAGAGCCCTTGGTGATGGTTGTATTGTATACAATTTGCTGCAAAAGAGCAATTTCGTTTTATAATACATCGCATAAGAAAAACAAATACGATTATAATATGCCCATATTATAATCAAAAATAGTGAATATATAATGAGTATATTGATTCTATACTGGTGATATTTATGTTATAATAACAGAAAGTAATCTTATACATTAGGAGGGAGTATATATGGGACATATACATATCATAGCTGATTTGCATACGCATACAATTGCCTGCGGGCACGGCTTCAGTACAGTTACGGAAGTAATGCAAGAAGCGGCAGACAAAGGGTTATCAGCTGTAGGGCTGACAGAACACGGCATTGGCTACCCTGGCAGTGTCAGCTGGAGTTATTTTAATACCTATCGGGATATTCCGCGGGAATTTAACGGCGTCAAAGTATACTGCGGGACAGAAGCCAATTATATGAATCTGGACGGGACATTGGATTTTACGCTGGAACAATTATCTAAACTCGATATTGTTATTGCCAGCTGTCACACGGACTGTTCACCGACGGGAAGCCGAGATGAAGTAACGAATATGCTGATTCAAGGATTAAAGAATCCGTATGTAGATATATTAGGGCATCCGGACAGCCCCAAGTATCCTATTGATGTAGAAGCTGTTGTACAGGCTGCCGTTCAGTATCATAAAGCAATTGAAATCAACGACAGTTCTCCCCAGGCCCGTCCAGGCAGTGAACCAATTTGCAAAGAACTGCTGCAGGCCGCTAAAAAATACGGCGCACTGATCAGCATCAATTCCGATGCCCACTATCATAAACGGCTGGGGATTTTTGACTATGCGCTGCCTTTAGTTGAAGAAGCAGGTATTCCGGAAACACAGATTATCAACACCTCTATGGAACGGCTGCAGGCGTTTTTGGACAGTCATCATAAAGCATAAATAGAAAACGAAACAACCATATTATGCAATAAAAAGCTGCGGCATCTAAGCAAATACGCTTCATGCAGCAGCTTTTTGTGTACTGTTTGGTTATCTATGGTGCAGCAGTAAGTTGCGCAGCATATGTGCAAATTCTTCAATATAATAATTACTGTGTTCTTTCTGCCAAAATACACAGTAGTTTCGAAAAATCTGCTTGTTTTTACGGTATAAAGGCAAGCGTACCAGTGAGGGTCCTGCCGGCGGCAGCGTTCCTACGCTTTCTATGGGCAGAAAACCGCGCTTGCCGACCGCTAAAAGACGGCCTTCTTCCAAGTTGTCGGCAAAAAGAAACGGCCCTTTAAAACCTAACGTATTTCTATAATATTCTTCTTCTACGTTTTGCTGTTCGCGGGAAGAAATCAAAATGCAGGGGGTCATGCAAATGTCGTCAAGTGTCACGTGTTGCTGTGTACTAAGCGGTACATGTGAAGATATTTCAATATAACAGCCGCACTGCAGTAATTGGAAATTCATGTATTCGTCAGAAAATGCACGGCGCTGGTCGTTTACGATAAGGTCTACGCCGCCAGTACGCAGCAGTGTATACAGTTCTTCGTGTGTACCTGTAACGATGGCAAGAGAAATTTCCGGATACAGCTGCGAAAATTCGGCAATCGTTTGATGCAGTTCCAGACCGCTGTAACAGCGCAGATACCCAATACGCAGCTGCGACTCATGCGTCCGTCCTATGCGGATGGTTTCGTTGCGCAGTTCGTCGATTTCTTCTAAGATGTGGCGGCAATGATGATAAAAATATTCTCCTGCAGGTGTTAACGAAAAACGTCTATTTTCCCGCTTGATGAGCAGGATTCCCAAATCTTTTTCCAAGGCTTGTATTTGCTGAGAAATGGCAGATTGAGAAATATAACATTGATTGGCTGCTTCTGTAAAACTGTGATTATCGACGACAGATAAGAAGTATTGCATTTGTTTAAACAGCAAGAAAATCACCTGCCTTATTTCTGTGCTAAGATTGATTCTAATTGGGGCAAAGAGGCAACAAAGTGGACCGTATTACGGCCTTGTGTGGTGAGAAAGCCTTCTTCTGTCATGCTGTCCAATTGATTTTTCAAATGGGCATATACGTTGTTGATGTTATAGATGATGCATGGTTTGTTATGAAGCCCCAGGTGAGCTGCGGAAATCGCTTCCGTGATTTCTTCTAGTGTACCCAGCCCGCCAGGCAGGGCAATATAGGCATTACCTAATGAGAGCATGTTGGTTTTGCGTTCGGCCATCGTTTCTACCGTAATCAACTGTGTCAAAGCCGTATGTGCTTCTTCCGGTGTTTTTAGAAACGTAGGAATGATGCCGATGACCTTGCCGCCGGCTTGAAGAACTGCGTCAGCAACGATTCCCATAAGACCCGTACGGCCGCCGCCATACACAAGTGTGTGATGATGGGTACCTATCCATGTTCCCAATTCGCTGGCTTTTTTTCTGTATATATCCTTATTTCCTAGACTTGCGCCGCAATACACTGTTATGTTCATGTGATTTGAGACCCCCTAATGTAGTTGCTTTTATTATACACTATAAAAGATAAGAAAAGTGAAAAAGATGATTGCGATTCCCTGGGGGGAGCAGTTGTTTTCCGCTTTAGAGGAGCGTATAATATTCTTTTGCAAACAGGATTTATTCATTTATCATAAGGGAGCGACATATTGTGAAACGTTTAGTGAAAGGTATGATGATTTGCGCAATGATGGCATTGAGCATGCCCATGATTTGCGCGGCAGAAGATGCAAATGAAACTGCTGATGCCAATACGGCAACAGTAACTATTCAGACCGTTACGCCGGAAGCGGCAGATTCCCAGGCAGCCGCATGGCTGGAACCGGCAGAAGGTGATTGGTACAGCGTCAAAGGCAATTTGGTCATGACTGTACAGGGCAGTACGATTAATGGCTGTGCTGTAACAGCTGATAAAGGCTGTACATATGACTATCCGCGGACAGGTCATTTTCAAGTAACAGAATCAGAAGGACAGCGGTCCATGAAGTTGGATTTGTTGGGCCATAAATCCCACCAATATCTGATTGTCGATGATAAAATGCCGCTGCGCCGTTCTGTACAGCCGGAATACAATGAATCTATAGGCGGTATATATATTGGCATGACTAAAGCCGATTTGGAAGCGGCATATCAGCAGCCGGATACTGTCAAAGAAGACCAAGGCATGGAACGCTGGGCATATGGCGCGCATCACATGGATGTGTACCTGCAAGGCGGCATTGTTATGGCCATTCGCATGTATAAGGGCAGTGATTTAAAATTTGATAAATCCGGTTTAACTGCCGAAAGCACAGCCGAAACGTATGCCCAGACCTACGGCCTGGAATCCACCCCAAGTATCCCCACAGAAGCAGGCGTAGTATCCACGGCATATAAATTACCGCAGGGCGAATATTTACGCTTTGGTGAAAACTTTGTACAGCTGGATGTTATGTAATCATATACATTGAATATTTTCAAACAACCCCTCCTGCAGCCATAAAAGCTAAAAGAAGGGGTTGTTTTAGGTAGTTTTATTTATAGGTACCCGTATAATAAAGGCTTAGAATGGAAAATACGGCACAAACGGTGGAAAAATAATTAATGTATACTACCTTTTATTCTTTACGAACGGATGTTTTTATAAAAAAAACGATGTTTAAGACATACAAGAAAATGCTTGACGTTACGCTGGATAACAAGCTATAATAAGCATAGAAAAAGACACTACAACGATAAACGGTTCTAGTGTCCCATGTAGCAATTTAAATAAACCGCCGTCATAGTTGGGGAACTAGAGTGGGCGGTTTATTTGCGTTTTGAAACAACAACCAGTACAATAAGCAACATCATAAATATATAAAGCATGATGAACAAATTATACATAATTATCATCCCCCATTCTATACAGAATGAGGGACACAAGAACCGCCTACCGTTACTTGTAGTGCCTTGAATATTATTTTACATGGATGCAGGTGTATATGTCAACTGATATAGAACAAGGAAAAGAATACCCGTAAAGATAGATTAAAAACTATAAATGCAATGATTTGAACATAAAAAAACTTCTATCCACTAATGTGAATAGAAGTTTTTTGAATTGGAGCCACTAATAGGATTTGAACCTACGACCCTCTCATTACGAATGAGATGCTCTGCCAGCTGAGCTATAGTGGCAAGTACTCTATTATTATAGGGGGTTTATACAATTTTGTCAATTGTTTTTTTGCTAAATTGTGATTTATAAGGGCTGCCGTTGTTGCTACATAGGTAAGCTGTTAAACCAGTAGACATAAATGCAATGTTAATTTTATATCTATCTTCGATTAACGTATGTTTTTATTGTTTGTCTGCCTATTTGTATGATAGTATACATGTATATACTGAATAGATAGGAGTGGAGGATATGCTGGATATGAAGAAAACATGCAAAGTAGCCGTTGTGCAGGCTGCGCCTGTCATGTTTGATAAAACGCAAAGTCTTGAAAAGGTAATATCTTTGATTGAAACGTGCCAGCAGCAACAGGCAGAATTAATTGTATTTCCAGAATTGTGTATTCCCGGCTACCCGTATGGGATGTCTTTCGGCTTTTCTGTCGGTGCGCGGGATGCAGGCGGCCGCAGGGATTGGAAGCAGTATTATGACAATTCTGTTGTAGTGCCTGGTCCGGAAACAAAACGATTGGGCGAAGCGGCACGCCGTGCCAAGGCTTGGCTTAGTGTAGGTATATCGGAACGAGATGCTGTGACAGCGACCTTGTATAACTCGAATCTGCTTTTTTCTCCAGAAGGGGAACTTGTTTTTTGCCATCGTAAACTGAAACCAACAGGCTCGGAACGCGTTGTATGGGGCGATGCGGACCGAGGCTATTTTCCTGTGGGACAGACGCCATGGGGGCCGGTTGGCAGTTTAATCTGCTGGGAAAGCTATATGCCGCTGGCACGCGCCGCATTGTACCAAAAGGGCATTACCATATATATCGCACCGAATACCAATGATAATAAAGAATGGCAGGATACGATCCGGCATATTGCTATTGAGGGACATTGCTATGTCATCAATTGTGATATGTTTTTTACCAAAGCCATGTATCCGAATACGATTGCGTATCCTGAAGAAATAGAAAAATTACCGGATACAGTATGCCGCGGCGGCAGCTCTATTATTGACCCATATGGACATGAAATAGTGGGCCCTGTGTGGGATGCGGAAGATATTTTGTATGCAGAACTGGATATGGACGCAGTGGCTGCCAGCCGTATGGAATTTGATGCGTGCGGGCATTACGCGCGGCCGGATGTACTGCAGCTGCATGTAGAAGATAAATAAGGTTTGTTGTCTTTCCAACCGCTTTTTAGCAAAAAAATGGATATACTGTAACTATCGGAAGGGAATATGCTTCCGTATGTATAGCGACTACAGTAAAGGAGCGGTTTATATGAAATTCAACGTCAATGATACTTGTATTTCCTGCGGCATGTGCGTTAATATCTGTCCGGAAGTATTTCATATGTGTGACGATACGGGGATGGCAGAAGCGATTGGCGGCATCGTACCGGCAGAATCAGAAGCAGCTGCGCAGGAAGCCATGACTTCCTGTCCGGCAGGGGCTATTGAAGAACAAGCATAACAGTTTCTAAATGGTATGTGGAAGTTTTGTTTTTGTTTGCAATTCTAAAATAAATGTAACCTATAGAAGGCAGCTATTGACAGGTAAGCAGGAATCGTCTATGATATAGCTAAATTCATAGTACGTACGGCAAAGGCGCTGTTAAAGCTTAGGCTTTAGCAGCGCTTTTTTGGTACGCAGAACCTTGGGGGAGGTTCGATAAACTATGGAGTAGTATAAGATATAACGATTTTTTTAGTATGTATTGCATACTGTATACAAAATCAAGTTTGTTGTAGAATGTGGGAGGATATTATGAGAACAGAACATGACTTTTTAGGTGAAATGAATGTGCCGGACAAAGCGTATTATGGTGTACAAACGATGCGCGCGATGGAAAATTTCCATATTACAGGAGAACATCTAGATCCGGATTTCATAAAAGCCATGGCAACGGTCAAAAAAGCTTCTGCCTTGGCTAATATGTCAACAGGCCGTCTGGATGCAGTGATTGGAAATGCATTGGTACAGGCTGCTAGTGAAATTATTGCCGGTCAGTGGCTCGACCAGTTCCCAGTAGATCCCATCCAGGGCGGCGCAGGTACGTCTGTCAATATGAACATGAACGAAGTATTGTGCAATCGAGCACTGGAAATTCTTGGCAAACCCAAAGGACGGTATGATATTGTATCTCCTAATAACCATGCCAACATGGCACAGTCTACAAATGACGTATTTCCTACCAGCATTAAAGTATGCTTAATTATGAAAGGTAAAAAATTAGCCGATGCCTTACGGGAACTTGAAGAAGGACTGGACGAAAAAGCCGATGAATTTCATGATGTTTTAAAAATGGGACGTACGCATTTGCAGGATGCCGTGCCTATTACGTTGGGACAGGAAATGGGGGCCTATGCTTCGGCAGTACACCGCGGCAGAAAACGGATTGAAAAATCATTGGAAGGCGTTCATGTCATCAATATGGGCGGCACGGCTGTCGGCACCGGATTGAATGCAGAACCGGAATATATCAAAGCCGTAGCTGCTAAATTATCTGCGTTGACGGGGGAAATTTTTGTTACAGCCCGCAACTTGATTGATATGACCAACAACACGGATGTTTTTGCAGAAGTATCAGGCAGCATGAAAGCAACGGCCTTGATGCTTATCAAAATGGCTAACGATTTTCGTCTAATGGCATCAGGCCCGCGCTGCGGCTTGAACGAATTGAAGCTGCCGGCACGGCAGCCTGGTTCTTCCATCATGCCCGGCAAAGTCAATCCTGTTATGGCGGAAGTACTAGACCAGACTTGTTACCAGGTTATTGGCAATGATTTGGCAATTAGCATGGGTGTAGAAAATGGTCAGTTTGAACTGAATGTTATGGAACCGGTCATGGCCTTTAACTTATTCCATTCCATGCAATATTTGACCAACGCGGTTCATGCTTTTAACAAATATCTACTCCAAGGCGTACAGGCCAATCGGGAATCCTGCCAGAATTGGATTGACCATAGCGTCGGCATCGTAACGGCATTGCTGCCGCACATTGGCTACGAACGCTCATCCCAGCTCGCCAAAGAAGCCTATGCTACAGGCCGTCCTATTCGGGACATTATTTTGGAACATGGTTATTTGACGAAAGAACAGATAGATATTATTCTATCTCCTGAAGAAATGACAAAACCGGGTATTGCCGGAAAATCTGTACTGGAACAAACCTATGTATCCCAGCAAAAAATTTCCGGATAGATAAAGAATACACATACGATACTGCTGCAAAGGGTCTGTCACATGATAATTTTTAGCATCATGTGACAGACCCTTTTTCACTGCATTGGTTTGCTATATACAGTACGGTAAATAGGCTGTCATAGCGGCTTTGCGTTCTTTCCAATCCGGCATAATCATAGTCATGACATTATAGAAATGTTTGGAATGATTGGGGTGAATGAGATGGCATAATTCATGAAGCATAACGTGGTCGATAATGGCTTCCGGCATTATCGCCAAGTAGGTATTCATCGTAATCATTCCTTTGAGAGGCATGCAGGAGCCCCAGCGGGAACGCATAATACGCTGGCGAAGAGCGGGCATTTCAATAGGATAATCGGATAGTTTGGAAAACATACGGGCAGCGCTGGCAGGGAAAAGCCGCTTGCCTTCTTGCTGCAGTAGTTTGTGGTACAATTGCTGGCGTATAACCGGTGTATTTTCTGTGATTTCCATATATACTGTTTTACCGCTGCGGCGAACGGTATTGTGCAGGCCAAGGCGGACGTCCAGTGTATAGGCAGTACCTGCCAAATACAGCGTACTGCCGTCGCATAACGTCAAAAAAGGCATCGTTTCCCGTCGTTTTTTCATTTCGCCTATAGCATGAATAATAAAAGCACTGTTCTTTTGCAAAAAGTTTTCTATTTGAGCTAGGGGAACCCGTGGTGCGGCAGATACATGAACAGAGTTGTCGCTGCGGATGCGGAGATTGATGTTTTTTACCGCTTTACGGGTAAGTTCATACGTTATGGTATGCGTATTCAGTTGAATTGTATAGGAAACAGATGTATTCATAAGGCCTCGATGCAGTAAAATATAGTACTGACTATAAATAGAACAAGTTAAATTGAGGGGTTTCTAAATAGGGATTTGAAGTATACCGTGTTGGTTTCACTAAGAAAAGAAGTCAGTCTTTTCCTTTCTGGATAACCGTTTGCTCGAAGAGGTCAGGGGGCTGTGTCTGTTCTTGTTTTTCATACAGGACGACATAAAATATATCGCCATAATACGGATTGTGAACTCGTCTGCCTATATCATACACTTGGCGGATTCGGCCGGTTTTTGTTATGATTCGATATGCTACATAATCGATTTGCTGGCTGTTTTCCTGAATCTGTCGGGCAATCGATTCTTCTACTTCCTGCACGTCGTCTGGATGAACCATGTTTCGAAACGTCCCGCCTGTATAGCCCATAAACTCTTCCATATTCTTACAGTCAAAGAGGTGAAAGAGATGAGTCGTGCCAAACAAAATCTCTTCTCCCGGATCGGCTCGATAAATGAGAACGGAAACCGGCAATCCTGCCGAAAGGTCTAATAAGCTGAATCCATATCGAGATCGTCCTTCATTGCCCATGCAAGGATGATACGCTGCAATTCCATTCTTTCCATTCTCCTTGACATGATACAACGCAATATCTGCCTTTCGGCATAATTCGGAAACAGAAGAAGCTTGTTCCGGAGCCATTGCATAGCCCATCGAAACTTGGTATTTTAAAATTAAATTGTTAGTAGTTACTTGAAACTCTTTTTGAATGAAGGATTCCAGCTGCGACTGCACATCTTCTTGGCTGCGGCCGGGAAAGAATAATTGGAATTCATCGCCGCCGTTGCGGATTGGGATTATTTCCGGGCCAAAATGATTTTTTATCCTATTAGCCAAATCCCGTAAAACCGTGTCTCCCACTTCATGCCCAAACATATCGTTAAAATGTTTGAAATTATCGATGTCCATTTCGGCCAATACTGCCGGTTTGCCGGGATGGTTGATAAAATATTCTTTCATCTGGTTGTCGCCGCCCCAACGGTTATACAGTCCTGTCAGATTATCTTGTTCAGCTTGTTTCTTCCATTTTCGGGTTATTTCTTGGAGATGCAGCCGTTTTATTGCTTGAAGACGTTGAGCGGCATGCTGCTTTTGTCTTACCATACAGGCCAACACAAAATCCAAAAACAATGAAACCAATATCACCAGTATGTTTAACTTATTTTGGTACGTGTATTGAATTAGATTTTGGTAATACGTAGAAAAGAAAAAACAGGCATACCCGGCGGACAATATGCCGCAAAGCGCACCTTCGGCTCTGCCAGCCAGGACTGTCAAAAAGAGCATCAAGGAGACCAGCACCATCATAGGAACTGTAATATTTAAATGGAATAGAAAGATACAGATGATTAAGGTGCCTGCCGCTGTTAGTCCCAGACGTGCGAGGCGTTTTCCCGTTTTCCATTGTTCCAATATAGGTCTCTTCCTTTCCGATAGGTTTTATATTTAGTATACTCTATAATACCGGCTTTATGTCAAGTTTTTATCTCCATTAATTTAATTTTTTAGCTTTATTTATACGCACAGCATAAAATAGAGCGTTTCATCTCCCTGCTATGGAACAACAGGGACGTTGTGATGTATAAAAAAATGTAGTGCCTACGGATTAGCGCATCTCTCAACGATAATATTGATATATAAGGATATTTCCTATATAATAAACACCGACTTGATGATACGAAAAATAGACTATAGGGTCAAAACGATAAGGAGACAGGCTATGTTAAATTTTACGGCAATTGATTTTGAAACGGCCAACAAATATGCTAACAGTGCATGCTCATTAGCAGCCGTTACGATACATGACAATGCATGCGTCAATGAAGCATATACGTTGATAAAGCCGCCAGTTATGTTCTTTTCTCCGGATAATATGCGGATTCATGGCATTACGCCGGAACAAGTAGCGAAAAAACCTAAGTTTGACGCATTATGGAATGACATACGACCTCATTTGGAAGGTCAAATTTTAATGGCTCACTACGCTGTCTTTGACACACGCGTATTACGCAGCTTGATCAAGACGTATCATTTAGAGGCTCCCACAGCGAAATATGCCTGCACCGTAGAGATTTCCCGCAAAGTTTGGCCTGATTTATGCAATCATAAGCTGGATACCGTAGCCGGATTTTTGGGATTTCAGTTTCATCATCATCAAGCGTTGGATGATGCGCGAGCATGTGCTGTCATTGCCTGCAAAGCGGCTGAAAAAGTAGGGGCATCGTCTATTGAAGAACTGGTGGATATACTCGGCCTGTCACTGAAACTATTATAAAAATGTAAATATGAAGATACTTTTTGTGCATGCAGGCTATGCATCTATACGCCTTTGGGATATGACCTTACATATTTCCCAAATATGCGTATAATGAAAGAAGCAGAGTTTCCATTACGAAAGGGGATTGAGATTATGAAAATTGTATTATTGGAATCACTCGGTATTAGTCAGGAACTGTTGGATTCGTATGTAAAGCCGCTGCAGGCAAAGGGCTATGAATTTGCTGCCTATGAACGCAATGACGATGTATCTGTACAGATTGAAGAAGCGAAAGATGCAGATATCCTTATTATTGCCAACATGCCGCTGAAAGCAGAAGTTATCAACGCCTGCCCGAACTTGAAATATATTGATGTAGCGTTTACCGGCGTAGATCATGTCGCTTTAGATGCAGCCAAAGCAAAGGGCATCAAAGTAAGCAATGCATCCGGCTACTCGACCGTTGCCGTTGCAGAGCTGACGATTGCTATGATGCTTGACCTTTTGCGCTATGTGCCTCAGGTAGACGCTGCCTGCCGTGCCGGCGGTACGAAGGCCGGATTTATTGGCAACGAATTGGAAGGCAAAACGGTTGCTTTAGTAGGAACCGGGGCTATTGGCCATCGCGTTGCAGAACTTGTCCATGCGTTTGGGGCAAACGTCATTGCGTATAATGGCTTTTCTCACAAAGCCAATACTGAACTGATTACCTATCTGCCGATGAAAGAAATGATGGAACAAGCAGATATCGTATCGCTGCATTGCCCGGTTACGGATAAATCCCGCGGCTTGATTAATGCAGAAACGATTTCGTATATGAAACCAACGGCATTCCTCGTCAACGAAGCCCGCGGTCCTGTAGTCGATTCTCAGGCGTTGGCAGATGCCCTCAACAGCGGTAAAATTGCTGGTGCCGGTATTGATGTTTTCGAAAATGAACCGCCGCTGGATACCAACCATCCGCTCCTTCATTCCAAAAATACGATTGTCACGCCGCATGTTGCGTTTGCTACCCATGAATCTATGGAAAAACGCGCTGTCATTGTATTTGATAATATCGATGCGTATCTTGCAGGAAACCAGAAAAACATTATTTTATAAGGTATAGTATATAGCAACTCTTTTAAAAAGCACACCGTATATTACAGACGGTGTGCTTTTTAGTATACATAATTACACGTATCATGTAATTTTTACATCAATAAAACAATATCTATACCAATTAGACAACATTGCAACTAGTATATTGTACAAAACACACTAGTATGGTAGTATGTAAACAACAAAACAATTATAAATTAATTTGTGTATATGGAGGAGAATAGAGTGAGTATGAGAATGACATTTCGCTGGTATGGCGAAAACGACGACAAAATTACATTACAGCAGATTGATCAGATTCCTGGCATGGATGGAATTGTCGGTGCATTATTTGACATCCCGGTCGGTGAAGTATGGCCAGTAGAACCGCTGCTTCATATTAAAAAAATTGCAGAAGAAAATAATTTGGTATTTAAGGATTTGGAAAGCATCAATGTTCATGAAGATATTAAATTAGGCTTACCAAGTCGTGACCAATATATTGAAAACTATATTACTTCCTTGAAAAACGCTGCTAAAGCCGGCATTCAGATGGTTTGCTACAATTTCATGCCGATTTTCGACTGGACACGGACGGACTTGGCAAAACCATTATATGATGGCTCTACCGC
>CAVKOP010000004.1:31611-34945 GCA_963657835.1 Lachnospiraceae bacterium
CCGCTCTTGCGTATGACTATCATGTCATCGAAGGAAAAACCCCGCAGGACATGGCCAAAGAAATTTTGGATAACAGCAACGGATTTGTTCTTCCTGGCTGGGAACCGGAACGTCTTAAAGAATTGTCTCATTTGTTTGAACAGTATGAAGGCATGGATGAAGATGGACTCCGTAAAAATCTTTCCTATTTCTTAAATGCCATTGTGCCGGTTGCTGAAGAGTTGGGTATCAAGATGGCAATTCATCCAGACGATCCGCCTAAATCTGTATTTGGCTTGCCGCGCATTGTCAAAAATGAAAGTGATTTGGATAAAATTGCTGCCATGGTTGACAGCCCAAGCAACGGTTTCACGATTTGCACAGGGTCACTTGGTTCCAACCGTCAGAATGATATTCCGCACATCATTCGTAAATTTGGCAAAATGAATCGAGTTAACTTCCTTCACGTTCGCAATATCCAAGTTCATGAACCATGGGTATTCAATGAAGTAGCTCATAAATCACAGTTTGGCAGCTTGGATATGTACGAAATTATGAAAGCCGCTTATGATATTCACTTCGATGGACCGATTCGTCCGGACCATGGCCGCATGATTTGGAATGAAGAAGGCCGCCCAGGCTATGGCCTCTATGACCGGGCTCTCGGTGCTAACTATATCTTAGGTTTATGGGATGCTATTAATCGTACATGTGGTCAATTATAAAACCTAATTTTAGGAGGGATGCATGATGTTGCATTTGAATCGCCAAGCTATTCATCAGAATCAAACACAATGGCAAGAAGCCGGCATTACGACGTATCAGTTTGATGATGCAGCTGTTGCTGCAGAAACGAAAAAAGCCCCGCAGTGGGTACATTTCGGCGGCGGTAATATTTTCCGTGCATTTATTGCCGCACTGCAGCAGCATTTATTAAATAATGGTCAGGCAAAAACGGGTATTATTACAGCTGAAACATATGATGAAGAAGTCATCGAAAAAGTATATCGTCCTTTTGATAACTTGAGCCTTGCCGTTACGATGTATGCAGATGGACGCTTTGAAAATGAAGTTATTGGTTCTGTTGTGGAATCTGTTGTCTGCCGCCCGGATTTTGAGGAAGATTGGAAGCGCCTGAAAGAAATCTTTACCAATCCGTCCTTGCAGATTGCCAGCTTTACAATTACCGAAAAAGGGTATAAATTGACAAACTATGCAGGCGAATATTTCCCGGCTGTTGCAGAAGATATGAAAAACGGTCCGGAAAAGGCAACGAGTTCCATGGGCTGCATCGCTGCTCTTGCTTATGCCCGTTACAAAGCTGGTGCGTATCCGTTCGCATTTTTGAGCATGGATAACTGCTCCCATAATGGCGATAAAATCAAAGCTGCCATGACGACATTTGCTGATGCTTGGGTAAAAAATGGCGTTGCTGACGCTGGCTTTGCTGATTATATCAATGATCCTAAGAAAGTTACGTTCCCGTGGAGCATGATTGATAAAATTACACCGCGTTCTTCTGCTAAAGTACAGGATTATTTAAAAGGCCTTGTCTTTGAAGATACAGACTTGATTCATACTGAAAAAGGAACGTATGCAGCATTTGTGAATGCTGAAAATGCGCAGTACCTCGTTATTGAAGATACATTCCCCAATGGCAGACCTGCTTTGGAACATGCCGGTGTTATTTTTACAGATAGAGAAACGGTGGATAAAGTGGAACGCATGAAAGTCTGCACCTGCCTCAATCCTCTCCATACGGCTTTAGCGGTATATGGCTGCTTGCTTGGCTATACGTTGATTGCTGATGAAATGAAAGATGCACAGCTCAAAGGCTTGATTGAAAAAATCGGCTATCAAGAAGGTCTTCCGGTTGTTACCAACCCGGGCGTATTGGAACCGCAGGCATTTATTAAAGAAGTACTGGAACAACGTTTGACCAATGGCAATCTTCCGGATACACCGCAGCGTATTGCTTCCGATACATCTCAGAAAGTTGGCATTCGTTTTGGCGAAACGATTAAAGCTTATGGCGATAAAGCAAAAGATTTGGAATTCATCCCCTTGGCTATTGCTGGCTGGTGCCGTTACTTATTGGCTGTAGATGATGAAGGCAACGCCTTTGAACCTAGTCCTGACCCATTACTCAAGGATTTACAAACAGCATTGAAGGGGATTACCTTAGGCGATATTGATTCTGCTAAAGGTAAATTAAAATCGATTCTTTCCAATGCCGATATTTTTGGCAGTGATTTGTATGCCGTAGGACTTGGCGAAAAAGTAGAAGGCTACTTTGATGAATTAATTGCAGGTCCCCATGCGGTTCGGAATACATTGATTAAATATGTAAAATAGAATAGGAGAATTATCATGGAACATTTATTACCTGTTATATGGGTAATCGTAGCGATTGCATTATTGCTGTTTTTAACTGTAAAAGCAAAAATGCATAGTATGATTGCTTTGTTGCTCATTGCTATTTTTGTGGCCTTTATGGAAGGTATGGATACAACTACTTTAGTAAAGACCGTCACTAAAGGCGCTGGAAGTACGTTAGGTGGTGTTGGCTTAATTATCATTTTAGGGGCAGCATTAGGGCAGTTAATGACAGATTGCGGTGCTTCTAAAAAGATCGCTGATACGATTGTTGCCCATTGTGGCGTTCGTATGTTGAAATGGGGCGTTTTAGCCGTAGGTGTTATTTTTGGTATTTCTATGTTTTTTGAAGTCGCCTTTATGGTTGTCGTACCGTTGGTTATTAGTATTGCTAAAGAGGCTAAAATACCATATATGTTTTTAATTATTCCTGTGCTAGCAGCTGTAGCGCAAGCTCATAGTATTTTTCCTCCACAGCCGGGACCTGTAGCACTGGTTGATGCATTCGGTGCAGATGGCGGCATGGTATATTTGTTGGGGTTAGTTGTTGTTATTCCATCTATTATTTGCGCAGGTATTATTTTACCGAAATTCTTGAAAGGCATTGATACCTTTGCAGCACCTAAGCTGGGAAATATTGATGAAACTTCCTTAGGATCTTTTAAATTGCCTTCTTTCATTATTTGTTTGCTTATTCCTTTAATTCCAGCAATATTTATGATTGGTCACACCATTATTGCTAATTTTGCGGCTAAGGGAACGATTGTATATACTGTTTTTGATTTCTTAGGAAGCCCAAATGTTAGTTTGTTATTAGCAGTTTTAGTTGCTATGTATGTATTTGGTGTTCGTGCTGGTCGTACTATTTCTGAAACATCTGATTCTATTACATCTGCTATTAAAGGTATTTCTACTGTTGTTATGATTATTGGCGCCGGCGGCGTTTTTAAACAAGTTATTGTAGATGCAGGTGTAGGAC
>CAVKOP010000005.1:0-12569 GCA_963657835.1 Lachnospiraceae bacterium
TCAAAAAAGTTAGTGTAAAATAATTGTGGGAAAACTTTATTAGGCTAAAAAGAGGACCATCAAAAAAGTAAGAAGTTTACATAACGTTCTTGATATACTATAATAAATGCAATTATACCTAAGGAGGAAGATACGATGGGAAAATTAGTGGTTGTGGTACAGTGTCATTTGATTATGAATCGCTGCAGCGGGTATAACTGCATGAATTTCTTTTACCAAAAGCAGGGGCCTTTTGCGGCGTACGATGAAGATACCCGTTATATGCCGATTACTTGCGGCGGCTGCTGTGGGGCGGAGTTGGCTGGTAAGTTGGAGGATTTGACGCATCATCTCCAGCGCAGTCATGAACGAAAAGAAGATGTCGTAGTGCATTTGGCGTCCTGCGTTTGTTCTGATAATTATCATCGGCCGCCCTGTCCTCATTTGGACTATCTCAAGAAAATTGTGGAAAAGAAAGGGTATCCTGTCGTGCTGGGTTCTTATATTTCCAAGGGAGCTACTAAAAAGCGGGAAGCCGGCATTTACGAAGCATTTTGATAGGATTGGCCGATAGGAATACGTATGAAGAGGTGCCGGATGGAAATGGTTGAAGTAACACAGCTAGATGAGGCGTTGACAGCGCAGCTGCTGGACGTGTGGGAAAGTGCGGTGACAGCGACGCATCAGTTTTTGACGGCGGCTGAGATTGCTGCCATAAAGAAGTATGTACCGACAGCGCTGCAGCAAGTGGCGCACTTGGTTGTCAGTATGGATGAAACGCGGCAGCCGGTCGCTTTTATGGGGGTGGCGGATAAAAAACTGGAAATGCTTTTTGTTCGTGAAGAGGCACGCGGTCACGGTATAGGAAAGCAGCTCTTGGCATATGGGATAGCTCGGTATGCTGTACAGGAAGTGACTGTCAATGAAGAAAATCCCCAAGCTATCGGATTTTATCAGCATATGGGATTTCAAACGATTCGCCGTTCTGCTGTCGATGAGCAGGGAAATGCCTATCCGATTTTGTATATGAAACGACAATAAAAAAAGCGTAAGAATGCAGACTGTCTGTCTATAGACACGCATTCTTACGCTTTTTTGCTGTATGGAGTTAGCGGGGCGTACATTCTTTGCCGTTTTCATACATGGCGATTTTTTTATCTAGTTTTTCCAACGCTTGCTGAATAGACTGCATCTGTGCTGTGAGTTTGGCTCGTTCGTGAAGCAGAATTTCTTTGCGGGCTTCCCGTGTTTTGTCTCCTTGATGGTAGAGATCAATATACTGGCACAGCCCGTCAATGGAAACGTTGGCTGCCCGCATGCATTTGATAAAGGCGATGGTATCGCAGTTTTCCTGGGTATAGTCGCGGTTGCCGCTGGGCGTGCGCGGAACGTTGCGAATCAGGCCGATGCGTTCATAGTACCGCAGTGTGTCGGCTGTTAGATTATATAATGCACTTACTTCTTTGATTTTCATGCTGTTATGTGTCATCCGCTAAGGGGATGATTCCTTTCTCCCAAGTCGTACTGGGCATTATTTGGGTAATATAGTGAAACAGCGCTGTGTATGTGTCATACGGTATGATTCCGTTAGCAGCCTATATTACTTCACTCTTTACTATACTGCATGGAGTGTGCTCTAAGTCAAGTTTTTTTATGCCGGGCGGCGCAGATACATATGCCTGTATAGGGTAAAAATACTATAGGCGGCGACGCCTAAGCCGGCATAGCAGAGCCAAAGTTCCGACAGTGAAAGATAGCAGGAAAGAAGGCCGAAGAGCTCGTTGGGAATGGCGGCTCCGGCATAGGAAAGAATGTAAATCACGGACAGTACGCCGGCGCGGTCTTCTTTGCTGGTTTGGGACAGGAGAATGGTCATGCTGCTGGCAAACATCATGCCTTCAGCGATGCCGGCACAGAGATTGAGCAGCAGATGCAGGCCGATATGGTGAAGCTGCAGAGAAACATAGAGGAGCAGGAGCAGTACGGCATACATGAAAAAGCTGTATCGTTGGGTACGGTAGGGATTTCTTTTTCTGGCTAGCGCGGCGCCCAGCATGATGGGGCCGATAAAAGAAATGCAGCATAAAGCCGTGATGCAGGAATCGGTAATGTGGAATATGGAAGCCGTGATAAGGGCGCTGTACGATTGATAAAATCCGCCGACAGACCATCCTGCCGCAGCTACGCAGGCCATGGGCAGCAGCCAGGGGCGAATGATACGGGGTGCTTTACACTGCGGGATAAGGGACGCCCAGACGCCGGGCTGACGCCGCATCGTTTCCGGTCCCTGGGAAATAAAGAAGGCAGAGAGAAGGAGAAGCACGGCGATGCCGGCAAAGACAGCGAAAAGCGGCAGCCGGAGATAAGCTGCGGCAGCACCGCTACCCAGTGCACCCAACGCCAGTCCGATGTTGGGGCCGCCCGTACTGATGGAAGTCCCTAGATTCGGAAGCGATGCAGGTTCTGTATCAATGCAGTACGCCGTAATCGTATTGGAGGCCAGACCGCAGGATAGGCCTTGTATAAAGCGGGCGATAAAAAGCATATGTTTATTGGAAATATACATAAAAAGCAGACAGCCGGCGATACCTAACAAGAGAACAATATACATCGCAGGTTTGCGGCCGATATGATTGGATAGGCGGGCCAACACTATCAGGGCCATGACGGTGCCGGCAAAATAGTATACAGATGTCAGCGCTAAATCACTGGTTGTCAGCGAAAACTGCCGGGCATATTCCCCATATAATGGAATGGCAGCAGCGGATGCGGCAAACAAAAGGAGCAGACTACTGACTGCTCCCCAAAATCCAATGACAGATGCGTAGTGTTTCATAATCAATCCTCCTTTATAGCTATACGTATCGTACTGGTTGGAGAGGACTACAGGTCAAGTATTCCCGTAAAATTTTGCATGATAGAGAGGAAATCTTCTTGACTTGTAGTGTGCTTTAAGGTGTATGGTATAAAAAAATACCCATAGATTTTATAATAAAAAAGGAAAAATAAGGGGGAATTGGTATGGCAAACGTTTCACGACGTGATTTTTTTAAAATTGCCGGCGGCGTAGTGGCAGGAGCGGCTATTTCGCAAATGGGCGGCTTGGTGCAGTCTTTTGCCCAGGCGCCGGTAGTGGGCAGTACGGAGCTGACGCACAGCAGCAGCGAAGCGGGCTCGCATGCCAAGGTGTATTTTACGAAGCACATCGACGCAGCGCATTTGATTTCCTTGTATGACCGTATTAATGAAGGCATTTACGGCAAAGTGGCTGTCAAACTGCATACAGGGGAAAAACACGGGCCGAATATTTTGCCCCGTGACATGGTCAAGGCATTTATACAGCATGTCCCTGACAGTACGATTGTAGAAACGAATACGTTGTATCAGGGCGACCGCTACACGACGGCCGGCCATCGAGAAACGCTGCAGGTCAATGGCTGGACGTTTTGCCCGGTAGATATTATGGATGAAGAAGGCGATGTGAATCTGCCTGTCCGCGGCGGCAAGCATCTGAAAGAAGTCGCTATGGGCGGTCATATCGTCAATTATGATTCCATGATTGTCCTGACGCATTTTAAAGGGCATGCTATGGGCGGTTTTGGCGGCTCGATGAAAAATATTGCCATCGGCTGCGCTTCCGGTCAGGTCGGCAAACGGCAGGTACACGGCGTAGCAGGCCAGCCGCCGGCAGATTGGAATGCTTGGCCTGCCAAAGAACATTTGATGGAATTGATGGCTGATTCGGCCAAAGCAACGGTAGATTATTTTGGCAAGCATATTGTGTACCTCAATGTACTGCGGCGTATGTCCGTAGACTGCGACTGCGCCGGTACTTCCGCGGCAGAACCGACGATTCCGGACATTGGTATATTGGCATCGACAGATATTTTGGCGATTGACCAGGCCAGCGTAGATTTGGTATGGGCACGGCCGGCTTCGGAAAATCATGATTTGGTAGAACGAATCGAAAGTCGTCATGGCCTTCATCAGCTGCAGGCCATGAAAGATTTGAAAATGGGCAATCCGCAGTATGAATTAATTTCTATTGATGAATAAACTGTACAAGGATACGTATATAACTGGGGCTGTCGCAGACGCGATGGCCTCGTTGTGTTTCTTCTTAGGATTCATACAGTTAATACGGTCTACTGCTAAAAGATAGTGCATCTATAAATGCTTTTGTTGTATTTCTAAGACAAGAACATAAGCATTAGACATAGATACCGTTTGTAGGTATACTGAACGTGTAACGAAAAACGAAATACCATATAGGGTGTAGGCGAATTACGCAGATGGAGGTGCGTCGTATGAAACAGGGATTGCGTCGAAAAGGCATATGGATGGTAGCGGCTGCCGTATTGATTAGTCTGAGTGTGGCCGTATATGCTGCCTGTCCGCAGACCTTATGTGCTAAAGAAAATACCCAGTGTGTACGGGGAACGGCAGAACATTATGCCGTAAAGGGGCATTTGTCATTTACAAACGGGCATGCCGTTTTGGGACTGTATGATACACAGGCTGCCTGGGAATTTTTGGAACGGCAGCCGTTGGCAGTTACTTTGCAGCGTCAGCGACAGCGCATTATCCTGCCGGGCCTGCCGGAAAGCATTTTTGCGATAGAAAATACGACAGGTATGAAGCCCAAAACAGGAGATATTGCCCTGGATATCCGCAATAAAAATATTGTTATCTTTTGCCGCGATGAAGAACCGTCCGTCGATTTTATTCCGATTGGCCATGTCATCGGCGGCATGAAGTATTTATTGCAGACAGAAGGTAGTTTTGAAGGCTATTTGACAAAGCATGGAAAAGAGGAAGTTCATGAAGAAACAATGTAAGTATTACGGCAAACGACTGATTGGATATGTGATTGGGTTTATGTTGTTTTATGCGCCTTTTGACGGGTTTGCCCGCTTGATTGACCTGCTTATCCCGCCGACGCAGATGTACAGCATTCATGAACCGTGTTTCCGTATCCCTTTGAATACACTGGTAACGGGTGATATCATGCAGGCCGGTCCGGTGTCGCTCATTGCCTTGGCATTGCTGGCTGTTGTGTCGCTGGTGTTTGGCCCGTTATACTGCGGCAAACTGTGTCCTGCCGGGGCCCTGCCGGAATTTTTATCGCGTTTGGTGCCGGAAAAACTGCAGATTGACTGGGCCAAACATGTTCGGATTACGCCGATTCGCTATGGCTTTTTGGCAGGATTTTTTCTGACGCCGCTAGTAGGTATTGTAGAGCATTGTGCGTACTGCAACTTTTTCGTCTTTGATATGTTGATTACGGTTCTGCATACGGGACGGCTGCCTGTATATTCGATTTCCCTTATTTTGACATTTGTCTTGTGGTTTGTCGTGTTGGGATTGTTTACCAAAGGCGGCCGGGGCTTTTGCAATTTTCTCTGTCCCGTTGGCGCGTTCAGCAGTGTGCTGTATCAAATCGGGCGGCATTTGCCCTGGTCCTGGTATATGAAAGCAGACACGCAGCGCTGCGTCGGCTGCCAAGCCTGCCAGCGTGTTTGTCCGATGCGGACGATTACTATGACAGAAAAAAAAGCAGTCATTCACAGTCAGCGCTGCATTGTTTGCGGTGCCTGCAGGGATACGTGTCCTGTCAACGCGATTACGTATGGTACGCAAAAGGAGATATCTCATGAATAAAGAAGCAGTAGGAAGCGGTGTAGGTGCTGCGGCCGTTTCTTTGGCAAGTACGGCAGTGCCGACAGTAGTACCAGCACTGCAGCAGACTATTCCGCTGTGCAGCGGTGTCTGCGGTGCCTGCAGCGGCGGCTGTGTAGCCGCAGTCTGCACGGCTGCCTGGATTGGCGCGGCTGCTTGGTATCATCGGCACAAGAAAGGAGAACACGGTCATGAATAGACGGGATTTTTTGAAAATGGCAGGCCTTGGCGCGGCTGGCTGGGTATTGACGGGCTGCGGCATCCAGTCCCGGCGGGAAGCATTTGAAGAAAAACAGGTAGGCGGCAAAGCAGATGGCGGCGAAGTCACGTACCGTGTGCTGCCGCATACACAGACGAAAATCAGTACGATTGGCATTGGGTCCAGCGCCATTCATGAATCCAGCGGCGACGAAATACAGCGGATATTTGATTATGCCGCTGACAGGGGCATCAATTTGGTCGATACGGTCATGTCTGATTTTTCCGCGGCTGCGCTGATGGGCAAAGCGATGGAAGGCAAGCGGGACAAGTTTGTCACGCAAATGCATATTGGCGCGACGTATCCGGGCGACACCTACACGCGGACGAGAAATTTTGCGCAGGTCAAAGAAGGATTTGAAAAGCAGCTCAAGACATTCCGCACAGATTACAGCGACATAGGCTTGATTCACTATGTCGATCAAGACGGCGATTATGATGATATGCTCAACAACGGCTTGCTGGATTATGCCCAAAAACTCAAGCAGGAAGGCGTTATCCGCAATATTGGCTTTTCTTCGCATTCCGTAGACATGTGCCACCGTTTTTTAGATACAGGCCTGATGGATGTGTTTATGTTCAGCATCAATCCGTCTTATGACTTTGTATCGTCCGGCAGCGGCATGACGCTGGATGAAAGCCGTAAGAAATTATATGAAAGAGCCCAGCAAATGGGTGTCGGCATAACCGTTATGAAAGCCTATGGCGGCGGCCGCTTGCTTTCAGATGCTTCATCGCCCTTTGGCAAAGCCATGACGCCTGTTCAATGCATTCAGTATTGTCTGGACAGACCGGCCGTCGTATCTGTCATTCCCGGTGTGCGCCATATGATGGATGTCAAAACGGCTATGCTGTATTACAGTGCGTCTCCGGAAGAACGCAGCTATACCGATATTTTGCGCGCTAAAGTCCAGAATATGGATGGCGTCTGTATTTACTGCGGCCATTGCCAGCCCTGCATCAAAGCCATTGATATTGCTGCTGTCAACAAATTTTATGATTTGGCGCAGGCCGGTGATGCCCTGGCGAAAGAACACTATCTGCAGCTGCCGCATAAAGCCGGCGACTGTATACAATGCGGCCATTGTGAACCACGCTGTCCGTTCCATGTAGCAATACGAGAACGGATGAAGCAGACTAAAGCCTATTTTGGTGAATAAATGCGTGAAAAAGGTTGTAGCATAACGCTTTTTGCTGTCATGCACTATGTCCTTCCTTGAAAAGCAGTTAGTTTGAAGCTTGAAAAACATACATTGTAATGCGGCAAACGATGTACGTAACACAGTACATCCAAGGGATTGTAACAAAAGGGACTCTATGCTCATTTTGCTGCAGTCCCTTTTACTATTACGATGCTATGTTTTTTAGAAATGCTCAATGTGTATTTTTAAAACAAAAACATAAGCATTAGACATATGTAAGGCTGCCTCGTATACTAAAGATGTAATCGAGAGAGGGTCAGTAAAGGAGGAACCGTTTATGTTTATTCGAGAAATGGCACAGCGTACCGGTATTTCTGATGATACGCTTCGCTTTTATGAACGCATTGGCTTACTGCCGCCGGTACCGCGCAATCATGGCGGCATTCGCAGATATAGCGAATATCATGTCCAGTATGTGGCGCTGATTCAAAGCTTGAAGGCTAGCGGCATGTCCTTGGAAGAGATTCAGCAATATATGGAACTGGCGAAACGGGGACAGGCTACGGCCGGCATCCGCAAAAAGATGGTCGTGGCAGCTAAAAACAAGTTGCTGCAGCAAATTGCCAAACTGCAGCAGTCCGTCGCAGAAGCAGATTTCCAGCTTCGCCATTATGAAACATCTCTGCTCAAACGGACCAATCTCATGGCGTGCCAATATCCAAAAGAAGCAGGCTGTTAGGGAGGCGTACTGATGAATCGTCGTGAATTTTTAAAATTGTCCGGCTTGGGACTGATGAGTGTTTTTGTCAGCGGCTGCGGCAATATCCTGAGCCAGGCCGAAAAAGCGACTGGCGTCGTAGGAGGAGGAAAGAAAATGAATATTGTAGTAGTTACAGGAAGCCCGCATCAGCACGGGACATCTTTTTTGCTGGCAGATAAGTTTATTGAAGGAGCCCAGTCGGCCGGACACAACGTGTTTCGTTTCAATGCCGCGTTTGAAGAAACCCATCCCTGTCAGGGATGCGACCACTGCGGCATGGACGGCGACTGTATTTACAACGATGCCATTCAGCAAAAACTGATGCCCAAACTGCTGGAAATGGACGTAATCGCGTTGATTACGCCGCTGTATTATTACGGCATGTCGGCGCAGCTGAAAACGGTAGTAGACCGTTTCTACTCCCGGACAGGCCATTTGACAGGGAAGAAGTCCATTCTCATGGCTACGGCATACAACAGTGCAGATTGGACGATGAATGCCCTTGTCGATCATTACGATACATTGGCCCGCTATATGAATTGGACGGATGTCGGCAAAGTATTGGCGATTGGCTGCGGCGCCCGTTCCCTGATTGAAAAATCACCGTTTCCAGATCAGGCGTATAAATTAGGAGCCAGCTTGTAGGAGGAAAAACCATGACCCCAATAAAAAAGAGCGTGACAGCCGTCTTGGTCATTGCGGCATTGACATGTTTGACTGCCTGCGGCTCGACGACCCAGGAAAGTACTCATACAGCAGCAGCTCCGCAGACTGCTTCACAGGAAATACAGGCCCAGCAGACGATGCAGGTTACGGACGAACAGGGAACGAAAGTCACGGTGCAGCTTAACGGCAGTCCGGCGGCGCAGTCGCTGGCAGCCCAATTGCCTATGGATATAGACATCGAAAACTACAGTACGAATGAAAAGATTTTTTACCCGTCTCAAAAACTGGATACACAGCAAACGCCGCGGGCAGCCAATAAAGTCGGCACGCTGGCATACTATGAACCATGGGGCGATGTTGTCTTTTTTTACGGTGCGTTCCGGCCCAACGAAGATTTGTATGAATTAGGGCAGATTACAGAAGACAGTCAGACGATTGCCAAATTGAGCGGCCGTGTCCATTTGGAACTCGTCCCTTGACTAGGAGCGGAAACATAGTATATTCCTCATCAAGTCGTCGGCGCATTGCCGCAGACGTAAGAATAAAAAGAATTGATACACACGTAAAAAGGAGCGATGTATGATGAAATTTAAAACAATTACAACGATGATGATGACAGCTGTTATGGCCTTGGCCTTAGTAGGATGCGGCAGTTCAGAAAGTGCGACATCCAGCACCAAAGCCAATGCGCAGGATACCAAAGCAGCAGCCAGTGAAATCGTCAATACGATTCCAGGCGGCCTGCAGGGCAAAAACGTATTGGTAGCCTACTATTCTTGGAGCGGCAATACGAAAAAAGTAGCAGAACAGATTCACAGTGAAGTCGGCGGTGATATCGTTGCCGTAGAACCGGAAACAGCCTATCCGAAAGATTACCAGGAATGCGTCGATGTGGCTAAAAAAGAAGCAAACGACAATGTGCGCCCGGCTGTAGCAACCAAAGTAGACAACATGGACCAGTATGATGTCGTGTTTGTCGGCTACCCGATTTGGTGGTATAAAGCGCCGATGCATATGTACACGTTCTTGGAATCCTATTCATTTAACGGAAAAGTCATTGTTCCGTTCTGCACCAGCGGCGGCAGCCCGATTGACGGCAGTATCCCGGATATCCAAAAATCAGCCAAAGGGGCTACGGTAGTCAAAGGAAGCCAATATGCAGATCCTGCTAAAGTTTCGCAGTGGCTGAAGGACATTCAGGCAGTACAATAACACAGTAAGAGGTGCAGCATGACCATTGATGAAGCGAGCAAGCAGTACGAAATTCCTATTGAAATACTGAAAGAATATCAGTCGTGGGGATTGTGCAGTGCTGTTAAGTCCGTTATGGGGGCATGGCAGTATGATGATAAAGATATAGAACGGCTCAGTCTGATTATGACGCTGCATGATATTGGCTTTACGAATGAAGAAGTAGAACAATATATGCGTCTTGTCGTAGCGGAAGATAATACGAATGAAGAACAGATGCAGATGCTTACACAGCTGCGCAGAAAGGCAATGGATGAAATTCATTTCAAACAGAAACAGCTGGACCGTTTGGATTATCTTCGCTATGAAATTGAAAAGAACACGAAAAATAAGAGGTAACAGTATGAAAAAAATGTTGATTGTCTATTATTCTTGGTCCAATGGCAATACTAAGAAAATCGCAGAAGAAATGCAGCAGGTCACAGGGGCAGATGTGGTTCGCATTGATACCCAAACGCCGTATACCGGTGGCTATGATGCTGTCGTTTCGCAGGGACAGGAGGAAGTGCAGCGCGGCTATGAACCGCCTATCAAAGAGCTGGGTGTTTGCATAAAAGACTATGACGTCATTGCTGTAGGAACGCCTACGTGGTGGTATACGATGGCACCGGCAGTCAAGACGTTTATCCATCAGCAGCAGTGGCAGGGCAAATACGTGATTCCGTTTATGACCAATGGCGGCTGGCCGGGACATGTCATTGCCGATATGAAAAAAGCCTGCCAGGGCGCATCCGTCGTCTATCCGATGGAAATTCAATTCGATTCGACCGGCGGCAGCCGCCAGGAAACATCGCAGCAGGATGTAATGGCATGGCTGGAACAAATACGGCAGTTTGCAGAAACATGAGGAGGTCCTAATGAATACGAAACGCAAATGGATGACCGCGCTGTGTGCGGCTATCTTGACAATGACAATGATACCGATGGGAGCGATAACAATGGCAAATAATCAAACAGAACAGAAAAAAGCAGTAAAAATCGTACAAACAGCAGGACGAGATCAATTGGGCAAATTTGCACCGGATTTTGCACGGTATAATGATGATATCCTGTTTGGTGAAGTATGGTCCCGCAATGACAAATTATCGCTGCATGACCGGAGCTTGGTAACGATTTCTGCGTTAGTAGGCGCCGGTGTGACCGACAGCTCGTTAAAATACCATATTGCGACGGCCAAGAAAAACGGCGTAACAAAAGATGAAATGGTCGAAATGATTACACAGCTGGGCTTTTATGCCGGCTGGCCGAAAGCATGGGCCGCATTTAACATGGCGAAAGAAGTATACGGCGAATAAAAAACGCATTTTTTCATAGGAAGAACACGCAGGCAGCAGCGTCTTAAAAACGGTGCTGCCGTGCAGTGTTTTTCTCTTAAAATATAGGATATAAAGGAGCAATGAGAACAATGGCAGAAAATCAGGAAGCACAGCAGAAATCAGGAGTTTTTGGAATAGGCGAAAAAAATACAGCCTATGCAAAATATTTTGTCGGACAGAGCTATCTCAATATGCTGACAACAGAACGCGTAGTCACGGCCAATGTAACGTTTGAACCGGGGTGCCGCAACAATTGGCATATCCATCACAAAGGCGGACAGATTCTGCTCGTTACGTCCGGCCGCGGCTATTATCAGGAATGGGGAAAACCGGCACAGGAACTTCATGCCGGCGACGTCGTCAACATTCCGCCGGAAGTCAAGCATTGGCACGGCGCTGCCCAAAACAGCTGGTTTGCCCATGTAGCCATTGAAGTACCGGCAGACGGTGCCAGCAATGAATGGTGCGAACCTGTTGACGATGATGCATACAACGCACTGCCGTAAGCATACCCCATAGAAAAAGAGCTGCTTTTCTAAATGTCGCAGTCGTGATACAATAAGACTAATACAACACAGCAACGAGGAGGTCATTATGCATTTAGGCGCGCAAGAGTTAATCGTCATTTTACTGATTGTCCTCATCTTGTTTGGCGGCAAAAAAGTATCCGGCCTGGGCAAGGCGCTGGGTACGAGCCTGCGTGAATTTAAAGAAGAAGTCAATAAAACAGATGATACTGTAAAAAAAGCAGCTGCAGATACCCAGGAAGCCGTTTCCGCAAAGACAGAAGAAACGGACAAAAAAGATGCAGCTGCCAGTAAGAACTAAAGGAGAAGCAGCACTATGTATTATATGTCGTCATATGAAGCCCCTATGGGTACATTGACACTGGTGAGTCATGAAGAATGTTTAATCGGAGCATGGTTTGAAAAGCAGAAATATTATATGGCATCTGTCGCAGCAGCCGATGTGGTGCCGCAGGAAAACGCTGTTTTGGCACGGACTAAAAAGTGGCTGGATGATTATTTTGCAGGACGAATGCCTGCATTGATTACCTTGCCGCTGGCACCGCAGGGCAGCCCGTTTCGCAGATTGGTCTGGCAGATATTGTGCCAAATCCCGTATGGACAAGTACGTACCTATAAAGAAATTGCCGATGAAGTTGCGTCCTATGAGGGAAAAGACCATATGTCTGCGCAGGCAGTGGGCGGTGCCATAGGCCATAACCCGATATCTATCATCATTCCTTGTCACCGTGTTGTCGGTGTGAGCGGCAGCCTGACAGGCTATGCCGGCGGGCTGGATAAAAAAGCGGCACTGCTGCAGCATGAGGGCGTTGATGTGACAAAGCTCAGACATAATAGATAGGGCTGATTTTCTAGATGCAGATTGACAACAGGACGGAACGTTTTATATAATAAGGTTGTTAAAATCTTAGGTAGTGGAATTTTCCGGACATTGTCATCTTTTAGCCACACAGTTATCTTAGATAATTGTGTGGCTTTTTCTGTATTTAGG
>CAVKOP010000005.1:12579-14880 GCA_963657835.1 Lachnospiraceae bacterium
TTTTGTTTGTAAAATGCCGCTCCAACCTTAAATGCTTTTTCTGTATTTAGGGAGGATACGCATGGACCATACGCTGATGAAAACAAAGCCTGTTTTGCCCTTGCTGGCAGCTATGGCACTGCCGGCAGTCATTTCTATGATTGTCAATTCGTTGTACAATATTATTGACAGTTTCTTTGTCGCCATGATTAGTGAAGACGCACTGACAGCGGTGTCACTGGTTTTTCCGATACAAAATGCCGTCAATGCTGTAAGTATAGGCTTTGGCGTAGGGCTGAATGCCGTGATTTCCTTTTGCTTGGGAGCCCGGCAGGAGCGGCTGGCGCATACGGCGGCTACGCATGGCATGGTGCTGTCTGTGCTGCACGGCCTGCTGTTGATGGGCTGCTGCATGGCCGTCATGCCTTCGTTTCTGCGGCTCTTTACGCAGGATACGCACATTATTTCACTGGGCCTTACGTATGCCAATATTGTGCTGGGCTTTTCGCTGGTCCTGACGATAGATTTGGCGTATGAAAAAATGTTTCAAGCCGTAGGACGCATGCAGGTATCGATGGTCAGCTTGATTTGCGGCTGTCTGACCAATATCATTGGCGATCCGATTTTGATTTTTGGCTGGGGACCTATACCTGCCATGGGCATAGCCGGTGCCGCCTGGGCTACCGGCTTGGGGCAGGCTGTATCGCTGCTCGTGTATTTGATAGTACAGCAGTACCGGCCTATGCACGTACGCATTTCCAAGACCTATTTGGTTTGGGATATTGCACTGGATAAAAAAATATACAGCATCGGCATCCCGGCAATTCTCAACATGGGTCTGCCTTCTTTTTTGATTACGGCGCTGAACGGCATGCTGTCCATGTACTCCCCCATATATGTCGTCGTGCTGGGTATTTACTATAAACTGCAGACATTTTTATATATGCCGACCAACGGCATCATTCAAGGCCTGCGTCCGCTGATGGGATATAATTTTGGTGCGCGCTGTTATGACAGGGTAAGCAGTCTGTATCGGACGACGCTGCTGCTCAACGGCCTGATCATGGCCGGCGGCATGCTGGTCTGTTGGACGGTTCCAGATGTACTGATGCATTGGTTTTCTCAGAATCCGGAGACCATTGCTGCCGGCAGTACGGCACTCCGCTGTATTAGCTTGGGGTTTGTCGTATCGGCCGTTTCCATTACGTCTTCCGGAGCCTTGGAAGGACTAGGAAAAGGCATGCCTTCGCTGTGGATTTCGCTGCTGCGCAACATCTTGGTGATTATTCCGGCGGCGTATGCAGGCTGTCGGTTATGGGGGCCGTCTGGGATTTGGCATGCCTTTTGGCTGGCAGAAGCCGTGACGGCTGTCTGTGCCTGGTGCATATATCGCCGGGCTGCCGGGATTCCTGTGGAAAAGCGTCGTAATTGACTGGTTTTTTCATATAAAGTTTTGTATAATAATAGCCATGTATAGGGCGAGGAGGCCAAAGGTATGTTAGAAGAAAAAAATGGTGTTTCGTTTATCACCTTTGATATATTTAAAACCATACCGGCTGTAACGGCTGCTGTATCGACACGCTGCGGCGGCCGCAGCCAGGGCGTTTTTTCTGCACTCAATATGAGTTTTGCCAGCGGCGAGCAGCCGGATACGATTCGGGCCAACCGTCAGGCCTATTTACAGGCACTGCATATAGACGCAGCGCAGATAGTCTGCTGCAATCAGGTCCACGGCATTCATGTAGAAGCTGTCGGCAAAGACGCATGCGGACGGGGCGCGCTGACGCGGGATACGGCGATTGCAGACTGCGACGGCTTAATTACCAATGAAAGCCAAGTACCGCTGACGATGAACTTTGCCGATTGTACGCCGCTGCTGCTGGTAGATCCGGTCCATCATGCCATCGCTGTCAGCCATGGCGGCTGGCGGGGCACGGCAGGCAATATCGGCAAGGTAACGCTGCAGAAAATGGCAGACGCATACGGTACACAGGCCGGCGATGTGCTGGCAGCGATTGGGCCGGCTATTGGCGGCTGTTGTTTTGAAGTAGGTGCTGAAGTTATCGAACAGTTCCGGCCGCTGTTTACGGCGCAGGACTTAAAAGAATTGGCCCGATACATCAAAGAAACAGGAAAATACTATTTTGACTTGCCGAAAGCCAACGAAAAACTGCTGCTGCAGGCAGGCATTTTGCCAAAGCATTTGGAAAATGCCCATATCTGTACGTACTGCCGCGATGACTTATTTTATTCGTACCGCAAGGCATCGAAGCAGGGGCAGAAGACAGGCCGGCATATGGCTGTTGTCATGTGGCGTGATTG
>CAVKOP010000005.1:14890-17328 GCA_963657835.1 Lachnospiraceae bacterium
ACATTGCGCGATATCCGAATCATAACAGGAAAACGCATTCTGCCGGATTGTACGGCAAGCCTGCGCCTGGCCGGATACCAGGAACATAACGGCTGGGAAAAAGGCGAAGCATTATTTCATGAATTGGAACGGCTGCTGCGAATTTCGCTACAGCCCAGGGCCGCCTTTGCTTTTGCGCAGCATCCTGAATTGGGACAGGTACTGTATGTTGTACTGACGTTGGGGCCCGCTGTTCAAAAGAAAACGGATGCGTATTTTGCGGCTCATGAATATACCAAAGGCATGTTGTTTGATGCTATGGCAGACAGCTGTATGTTTGCCTTTGAAAAACAGCTGCAGCCACAGATTGAAGCTGTTTGCCGGGAGAAACACACCGGTATTGCCAAGCGGTACGAGGGCGGCATGAACGGTGCCATGTCGCTGCAGCGGGATGCGGCCGAAGCTGTAGACGCTGTGCGGACGTTGGGGATTACGATTACCAAAGATGACATGCTGCTGCCTGTCAAATCCATGAGCATCGTCTATACGCTGACGGAGGATACGGCATCGTTTGCTATAGCGCATAACTGCCGGATTTGTCAAAAAACAGACTGTCCGATGCGGCAGCAGGAAACGACGATACAGTGCCGGGCAGGGATATGCATATCCCAACAGCTGCTGCAGCAGCAAGTACCGATTCAGTTTCCCTGCGGCGGCAAAGGCCGCTGCGGCAAGTGCCGTATCCGCGTTATCCAAGGGACACTCGCTGTGACGCAGGAAGACAGGCAGATTTTTACAGCAGAAGAAATCCGGCAGGGATGGCGGCTGGCCTGTCGGGCCGTCCCGGATGACGATGTATATATTGCCGTGCCGGTGCAGGATGAACGAGAGTTTGCTGTATTGGGGCAGCAGGCAGAAACGAAGCAGCCGCTGCAGGATACGCATGCATACGGCCTGGCCATTGATATTGGCACGACAACCATTGCCGCGGCGCTGGTGGATAGAACGACAGCGAAAATCGTGCAGACTGTCACGGCTGTCAACAGCCAGCGTGCCTATGGCGCAGATGTTATCAGCCGCATTCAGGCCGCCAATGCCGGACATTTACAAGAACTGCAGCACAATGTACGCCGTGATTTGCAGCAGCTGTTTCAACAGTTGTGGACAGCGTATCCCTTGGCCAAAACAGCAGTTCATCAGGCTGTGGTCAGTGCCAACACGACGATGCTGCACCTGCTCATGGGATGGGACTGCAGCGGTTTGGGATCCTGGCCGTTTCAGCCGCATGCCTTAGGCGGCATGACCTATGAATGGCAGGACGTATTTGGCACGACGGACTGCCCGGCAGCCGTAACGCTGCTGCCCGGCATCAGTACGTATGTCGGTGCTGATATTACGGCCGGCATATGGCAGTGTGCCATGAGAAAACAACCGGAATTGTCCCTGTTTATTGACTTGGGAACCAACGGTGAAATGGCGATTGGCAATCAAACGCTGTGCCTGACGGCGTCTACGGCAGCCGGCCCGGCGCTGGAAGGCGGCAATTTGACTTGGGGAACCGGCAGTGTTCCCGGTGCGATTTGCCGTGTAGCCGTGCAGCAGCGCCAGGTACAGATACAGACGATACAAGGAGCCGCACCCTGCGGCATTTGCGGCAGCGGCGTCATCGACGCCATGGCAGCCCTGGTGCAGCAGCAGTGGGTAGATGTAAAAGGACGGCTCAGCGAGCCGTATTTTACGCACGGATTTTCGCTGGCTGTGACGCGCAGCCAGCAGCGCATCGTATTGACCCAGCAGGATATACGGGAAATACAAATGGCAAAAGGAGCTATCCGAGCCGGCATCGAAGTGCTGCTGCATCAGGCCGGCGCATCATACCGCGATATACACAACGTATATCTAGCAGGCGGCTTCGGCTTTTATATACAGCCGGAACATGCCGGGCAGATAGGATTGCTGCCTCAAGAACTGGTGCCGAAGACAAAAGCTGTCGGCAACACGTCCCTGCAGGGAGCGGCAGCGGCAGTATGCGATGCCCATGTGCTGCAGGAAATGAAGCAAATTGCGGCAGCATCACAAGAAATTGTTTTGGGCAACGATGCATCCTTTCAACATATGTACATACAATACATGGATTTTTAACATGGTTACGATATAGGGGGAACCACTACGAATGACACGAAATGAATTTCAGCAGCTTTTGGCAAAAGGCGTGGTCATGCTTGACGGCGCCACAGGAACAAACCTGCAGAAAGCAGGCATGCCTGTCGGAGTTTGCCCGGAAGCGTGGATATTAGAAAACCGCAATATCATGATAGACCTGCAGCGGCGTTTTGTAGAAGCAGGTACGCAGATTCTCTATGCGCCGACATTTACGGGCAACCGTATTAAATTGGCAGAATATGGATTGGACAAAAAACTGGCCGAAATTAACCAGGCACTGGTCGGCATTTCTAAAG
>CAVKOP010000005.1:17338-32638 GCA_963657835.1 Lachnospiraceae bacterium
GCTGACGGTAAAGCCTACGTCGCCGGTGACATGACGATGACTGGGCAGCAGCTGTATCCGATGGGCGAATTGACCTTTGAAGAACTGGTCGATGTCTATAAAGAACAAGCAAAGGTATTATATCAGGCCGGCGTCGATGTCTTTATTGTCGAAACGATGATGAGCCTGCAGGAAACAAGAGCCTGCGTGCTGGCTATCAAAGAAACCTGCGATTTGCCGATTATGGCAACGCTGACTTTTGAAAAAGACGGACGCACCCTGTACGGTACGCCGCCGGAAGCGGCTGTCGTCGTGCTGCAGGGCTTAGGTATTGATGCTGTAGGGCTCAACTGCTCTACCGGCCCGGAAGATATGGTAGATACCGTAAAAACGATGTATGAATACGCAGATATTCCGATTATTGCCAAACCGAATGCCGGCCTGCCGGAGCTGGAAAACGGACAGACCGTATATAAAACGACGCCGGAAGAATTTGCCCGCGACGGGAAACTGCTGATTGAAGCAGGGGCTCATATCATCGGCGGCTGCTGCGGTACGACGCCGGACCATATCCGGGCGCTTCATGAAGCTGTCAAAGCCATGAAGCCGCTTACGGGCAAAGCCATACACCGCCGCGTGTTGGCATCGGAACGGCAGGTTACAGAAATTCAGCTGGATGGGCCCTTTCAGGTCATTGGCGAACGCATCAACCCGACGGGCAAGAAAAAACTGCAGGCAGAACTGCGGGCCGGCAAGATGGATTTAGTGCGTTCCATGGCACGAGAACAGGAAAAAAACGGCGCCGCTATTTTGGACATCAACATGGGCACCAACGGCATTGATGAAAAAGACATGATGATTCGTTCTGTGTATGAAGTGACCGGCGTGTCCGGCCTGCCCCTCAGCATTGACTCCAGCTTTCCGGAAGTCATTGAAGCGGCTCTGCGGATTTATCCGGGACGTGCGCTGATTAACTCCATTTCGTTTGAATCAGAAAAGGTAAAGCGGCTCATGCCGATTGCCAAAAAATACGGTGCCATGTTTATTGCGCTGCCGCTGAATGACAACGGCATACCGAAGACACTGGCAGAAAAACATGCGATTTTGGACCAACTGCTGCAGACAGCCTATACGTATGGATTTACCAACGAAGATATCGTCGTCGATGGATTGGTAGCTACCGTAGGGGCCTCTCCGACAGCAGCCCTGGACTGCATGGCAACATTTTCCCACTGCAAACAAGACCTGCAGATACCGACGGTATGCGGCCTGTCCAATATTTCCTTTGGCCTGCCCAATCGAGTATATGTCAACATGACGTTTTTGGCGATGTCGATTGCCAACGGCCTGACGATGGCCATTGCCAACCCTTCACAGGACATGCTGATGAATACGGCAGCGGCATCCAACATGCTGATGAACCGGGAAGGCAGCGATATTGCCTATATCAAACGGATGCAGTACTTCGATAAAAAAGAAGAAGAAAAGAAGCGGAAAGAACGGGCAGAACTCATGGCCAAAGCCGGTGCGGCGGTCATGGATGCCGAACAGGAAACTGCATCCCAGGAAGATGCTTTGGCGTCCAACCCTGTTTACAATGCCGTGCTGGAAGGAGAAAAAGACAGCGTAGTGGCCTGCGCGCAGGGGGAGATGGAAAAGGGGCTGGCCCCGGAAAAAATCATTGATGGCCTGCTGATTCCGGCTATCAATAAAGTAGGTGAGCTGTATGATAAACAAGTCTATTTCCTGCCGCAGCTCATTGCCAGCGCCAATACAATGGAAACAGCCATTGCCTATTTGGAACCGCTGATTCAGCATAGCGGTAACGAAAAAGAGATGGCGACTATCGTCATCGCCACTGTAGAAGGCGACGTGCACGATATCGGTAAAAATCTCGTAGGGTTGATGCTGCGCAATTATGGGTATAATGTCATTGATTTGGGAAAAGACGTGCCGGCAGAAGAAATCATTCGGACCGCCCTAGACAAACACGCCTCGGTTGTCGGTTTGTCTGCCTTGATGACGACGACGATGATGCGCATGAAAGATGTCGTGTCCGAAGCGGCAGACAAAAAATACACCGGCAAGATTATTATCGGCGGCGCTGCCGTTACGCCCAGCTTTTCTGATGAAATCGGCGCAGACGGTTATTCCAAAGATGCGGCCGATTGTGTTAAGCTGGTCAGCCATTTGCTGGCATAACAGAAACAGCAGAACGCGTTGTAAAAACGTTTTGGTACGCAGCTTGTTCATACATCCCCTGTGTGTTGCTGGCTTGATTTAGCAGCAGCATACCCATGTTTCTTTTATGAACCATATAGCTGCGTCGGCTATTTAAAATAAAAAGAAGCTGTCATAGCAACTTGGAGACCCGGCCATCTATCATTAGACCAGAAATCTAACGATAGATGGCCGAGTCTTTATCGTTGCGGACAGCTTCTTTTTGCTATATGAGATATATACTCAAGATAATGCTTGAATAAATTTTTCTGCTAAAGAGGATACGTATCGATTTTTCATCCAAATGGCGGCGATACGGGTTGTTAATTTAGGTTCGTGAATGTATTTGATATGCAGGTGAGAGTGGTCTCCCAGTGTAAAGGCGGAATAGGGAAGTATGGCAATGCCCATGCCGGCATTGGCCCATAATAAGGTAGTGCGGGCATCATCACAGCGGCAGAAAACCGTCGGCGTGACATTATAGACTGCGCATGTGTCGTGAATAAGCTGGTCAAAGCGGCGATAAATAATCAAAGGCTGTTCAGCAAGGTCCGGCAGCATGATTTCTGTTTTGTCGGGACACCAGTCTAGTTCCTCTGTCAGGGCGAGAACCATGGGATCTTCCTGTAAAAATTTACAGTGCAGTGATTCTTGGTTAAAAGGTGTACGGACGAGTCCGACTTCAATCAGTCCTTTTTGCAGCAGTTCAATAATTTTAAAGGTGTTGCCTTCATAGATTTCAAAGCGAATGCCGCGGTACTGCTGGTGAAATTGGGACATAGCCGGCCGTAGGATAATGCTGCCTGAAGAAGACACGGTGCCGATAGTCAGCGTGCCGCGCAGGCCTTCTTTGAAATCGGTGATTTCCCGCAGCGTAGAATCGGATAAATTGACGATTTGCTGGGCCCGGCGCAGCAGAATTTCTCCGGCATCTGTAAGCTGTACTTGGCGCGGCCCCCTTTTAAACAACTGCACGCCCAATTCTTCTTCCAGGTTTTTCATCTGCTGGCTCAGCGGCGGCTGTGCCATATGAAGCCGTCTGGCAGCGGCAGTAATTTGGCCTTCTTCGGCAATGGTCAAAAAGTATGTTAATTGGCGAATATCCATGATTAAAAATCCTTTCCTATAGGTATTACGTATATCATATCAATTATCAAGATATTTTCAATATGTATTCCAACGTGATATAATCAATTTAGAAAAAATTTGAGAAAGGAGCAAAACCATGGAAACAAATATCATGAATAAACCGCGGGATGCGCATTTTTTTTGGACTCTTTTTAAAACCACGTTTATTATCAGTGCATTTACCGTGGGAGGCGGCTTCGTCATTATCCCGTTGCTGAAAGGAAAATTTGTTGATGAATATCATTGGATTACGGACAAAGATGCGTTGGACATGGTGGCTATCGCCCAGTCCATGCCCGGCGTAGTAGCTGTTAACAGCGCCATTATTTTGGGATACCGCATGGCAGGCATCTTGGGGACGCTCGTAGCCCTGGTTGCGACGGTACTGCCGTGTTTGATTACGCTGTCGATTATTTCATATTGCTATGATTTCTTTATTCAAAATGCGTATATCCGCATGGTACTGAAAGGGATGCAGTGCGGCGCAACGGCTTTGATTGTCAATGTAGGCATTGATTTATTGGTCAAGCAATGCAAAAAGAAACTGGTTCTGCCGCTGCTGATTATTGCGGCAACCTTTATCGGCAGCGTCTGGTTCCAGTTGAATATTATGGCATTGATTATCGTAGACGGCATTATTGGACTGTTGTTTATGCGTGCCGTAAAATACAATTAAGGAGGCATAGTCATGATTTATTGGCTGCTGTTTTGGGAATTTTGTAAAGTCGGCGTTTTTTGTGTCGGCGGCGGCTATGCATCTATGCCGCTGATTCAGGCCAGTGTGGTTGATACGTATCATTGGCTGAGCATGAGCGAATTTATTGATGTGTTTACGATTTCGCAGATGACGCCGGGGCCTATCGGCATCAATGCGGCTACCTTTGCCGGTACGAAGATTGCCGGCTTGGGCGGTGCGGTCTGTGCGACGTTGGGCTTTGTTACACCCTCTTTGATTTTGGGGATTTTGCTGGCTCGTATTTTTTTGAAATATGGGGATATTGGCGCGATTCGCGGTATTTTAAATGGACTGCGCCCAGCTGTTGTCGCCCTCATTTGTGCGGCGAGCATCAGCTTTATTTTGCTGGCAGTGTGGAATACGGAAGGTATTCCTCACGATATTACGCAGTTTAGTGCCGGCGGCCTGCTTGTGTTTTTCTTGGCCTATGCAGCTGTTCACAAAAAAGTAGGCGTTATACGGGTTTTGATTGGTTCGGGTATACTGGGTCTTTTGCTGGGAATAGCCGGTTTTATTTAGGCATCGCTGCTTTCTGTTTTATACTGCGCCGGAATCGCGTCTATCAATGGGCTTGGCTGACAAAGATGCCGACTTTCTTGGCGGTGCCAGCTCAGATACAGTCGTTTTTTAGCGCGTGTCATGGCGACATAAAACAGCCGCTTTTCTTCATCCAATTCTTGTTGGGAAACGGCTCGTGACAGCGGAAAGGTACCTTCCTGCAAGCAAGCTAAAAATACATAGTCAAATTCCAGCCCTTTAGCCTGATGAATTGTAATAATCGGTATTTTGGGCTTTTTGGCGAGCAGGCTGTCCAGTTCACTGTTGGAAAGGGAAGTAAGCTGCAGAAATTCTGTCAGCGCGTCGCGGGCATCCTGCTGCGGCCGGGTGTCCAGCTCCTGCGCCAGACGATATAGCTTGCGGATATTTTCGATACGGTCGATATGGCGTCCGGCAGTCAGCTGTTTTTCCTGCTGTGATGTGTAATAGGCTTTGACGCCGCCCTGCAGCATTACTTGGGCAATCATGCCGCAGGGACGCTGCGTATAGGTCAGTGCGCGCAGCTTTTGCAGCGTGCTGCCAATCGGGGCAAAGAGCGGCGCATACATAGCGATGCAGGCGCGCCGCTGCGGTTCTTCCGGTACAATATGCTGCTGCAGCGCATACCGCAGCAAGGCGGCTGTGGCCATAATATCATCAAAAGCATCGTGACTGGGCTTATCTTCAAGCGAAAAATAATCGCTGAGGAAGCCCAGTTTGTGATTGCGTACATTGGGATAAAAGCGGCGGAATATATCGAGTGTATCGTAATAGGAAACGTCACCGAGAGGATTTAAGTGAAGACGGCTGAGTTCGCTGTGCAGAATCTGCAGGTCATAGGTAACGTTATGTCCGACGATGACGGCACTGCCGGCAAACTGCAGGAAGGCTGTCAATGCGTCCTGCGGCGGCCGGCCTTTTTGCTGCAGCAGTTCATCGCTGATATGATGTACATAATACGAATCTCCAACGCTGCGGCTTGCTCGGACGTACGTCATGAACCGGTCTTTGGCATATCCCCGGTAATCCAGGCGAATCGCTGCAATTTGAATGATTTCATCCTGCGTCGTATCGGTTCCCGTGCTTTCTACGTCGAATACGACGACATTTTCCTGAGACAGAGCCGTGATTAAATGGCCGAACGGATCGCCGTACGCTGCCGTTTCCGGGTCGATAAAATCACAGAGGCTGATGCCGAGTTTGCGGTATGAATCACTTTCAATCGCAGCCAGCGTGCGCGGCCCGATTCGTTTGGCAAAGCGTTTTACAATCCGCTTGAGGCTGAGGGCATCGTGTTTGTTGAGAAACAGGCGAAGAAAGGCAATGACATCTTTGCATTCCTGCCGTTTGAATAGTTGAAACTGGTCAATCATCGTAAAAGGAAGCTGTTTTTCTGCAGGCAGTCGTTCATTATGAGAGCGGACGCCGTTCCAGATTTCTTTGTTATATCTATTTGTCCGCGTCATAATGCAGGTTTTGGTTTGCGCTTCCGGCGGCAGTTTGGCAATTTCATGAAAAATCCAGCGGGCTTCTTCCATAAAATGAGCGGCCTCTTTGACTACGATGGGCTCACCGTATGCAGACGATGCGGCTGTACTGGGCACTGGATACAGCTGGCGGACGGCAGAACCGAACAGTTGGGATAAGCAGGCAGACGAGGCTTCCAATAATAGCTGAGTAGCTCGGTAATTGATGGTGAACGTAATGCGGTGCGGCGAAAATTCGGTGGTAAACTGCCGCAAAATCAAATCGGGATAGGAACCGCGCCATTCGTAAATCGTTTGGAAATAATCGCCGCATAACAAGATGATGCGGCCGGGAAAGAGTTTGGACAAGACGTTGTATTCGATTTCGCTTGTGTCCTGCATTTCATCAATGGCAATATAGCGGAAGCGGTCCTGCCAGCGGCGGCAGACGGCATCTTGACATAGCAAGCGGTACGCCGAAGTAATCAGGTCGGCAAAATCGAGGGCATGATTGTCTTCGAGCGTTTGTTCATAATACTGAAAAAGGCGCAGGCCGTTGGTGGCCAGCCATTGTTCCAGGTCTTTATCGAAAGAGTGATCATAAGCAGCACAGAGGGAACGAACGGCTGCATCATCCTGCAGAAAAGCGGAAACGGCATTTTCGCTGGTCATAGCCGAAGCGTCCGTATGATGAAGAAAGGGGTATTTCTTGATGATTTCAATGAAATTCTGCAGCTTTTGCAGCCGATTGGAACCGGAAAGCGGCATGGCGTGCCGGACGAGAATATCACTGATAATTTGTTTGCAGTCTTCATCATCATACACGATAGCATCACTGTATAGGGATGAGGAGGCTTTTCCTTCTTCTTTGATTAAAGAATAACAAAAACTATGAATGGTCTTGACGACGACGTCAAGGCCTTTTTCGTGTACGGTCGCGACGATTTTGTGTTTTAGTTCTTTGCAGGCCCGGTTGGTAAAAGTCAGGCAAAGCAGTTGGGATGCCTCGGCTTTCTGCGTGTCCAAAATCGCAGCGATGCGGCGTGCCAGCACGCTGGTTTTACCGGTACCGGCCGGCGCATTGAGCAGAATATGGTGCGTTACATCTGTTACGACAGCCTGCTGTTGTGCGTTTAGTCCCTGCAGCAACGTTTGCTTCATCATTTCATCTCCTCTGACATATTTTCTTAATCATACCACAAAAGGGACATATTTAAAAAATGAGCACATGCAGTCAAATTGCGCCATATTTGATGATTACTGAGAAAAATGCAGGATTTATGAGACGAAGATTAAAAATACATTAAAAATGAGGTACCCATATTAGAATTAGATTAAGAATTCTTTGAAGAAGCAAGAGTTATGCTATGATGGCTCCAAGGAAGAAAGGAGGCTGGAGATGATGCAGCACCGACAGGAAAGCATACCGCGGCATGGCACGGCGCAGGAAATAGTCCAGGCCATGATACAGTATGCGGTGTTTTCTAAAAGCAGTGATATCCATATCGAACCGCTAGATGACAGCGTGCGCATCCGCATGCGCCGAGACGGCGTGCTGGCAACCGCAGCGGTCATTGCCAAAGAGAAATTGGATACGCTGACAGCACGCATCAAGATTATGGCCAAACTGGATATTGCCAACAAACGGCTCCCGCAGGACGGGCATTTTGTCTGGCAGGAAGGAGATCGCCGTGTCGATATGCGTGTGAGCACGATGCCGACGATACGCGGCGAAAAAACGGTCATTCGCTTGCTGGATACGGGAGGTATTTCACTGGAATTGGATGCATTGGGGATGGAACCGCCCGTAGTGGCTGCTCTGCGCCGCTTGACGCACTGCAGCAAAGGATTGTTTATATACAGCGGTCCGACTGGCAGCGGTAAATCGACGACTATGTATGCGGCTCTGCGGGAGCTGCAGCGGGATGAAATCAGTATTGCGACGTTGGAAGACCCTGTAGAATATAAAATTAATGGATTTTGTCAAAGCCAGATTCAACTAAAACAGGGGTTGGCGTTTCAAAACGGTTTGCGGGCCTTGCTTAGACAAGATCCGGATGTGTTGGTAATTGGGGAAATCAGGGATGCAGAAACGGCCAGAATTGCCGTGCGTGCGGCGCTGACCGGGCATGTTGTCTTCAGCACGATTCATGCTTCCAGAGCCGTTGACGTGCCGATACGGCTGATGGATATGGGGATTGAACCGTATTTGATTGCCGATGCCCTGCTGGGCATGTCTTCGCAGCGGCTGGCCAGGCGGCTGTGTCCTTCGTGCAGCCGAGAAGCAGACGGCAAAGCGGACAGGACGGTGCGGCAGCATCAGGGTTGTCCCGCTTGTTTTCAAAGCGGCTACGCCGGCCGCTTTAGTTTATGCGAAATCATTCCTGCAGGGTTTCATATTAAACAGGCTGTTCGTCATGGCTGTCAGGAAGAAGACATGGAGCAGGCTGCCTGTGCAGACGGAGCGATTTTGATGGAAGAAGTGATTGCCGCCGCCCTGCAAAAAGGCATGACGGACACTGATGAAATCCATCGTATTTACGATATCGGTGCCTTGCGATGAGCTGGCAGGCAATTTTTGCAGCCGCCGTCAGCCGTAATGTATCGGACATTCATTTGCAGGAAGGCCGCCGTCCCATGCTGCGCCAAGCCGGCGAACTGCAGGAATGGGGATGTAATGTATTGGATGCGATGACGATACGGCAGTGGCTGCAGGAAACTGGCTGGCAGGAAAAGACAGCAGCGTCGTCCTCTTTTGGCTTTTCGTATGAACAGATTCGCTGCCGTTTGCAGGTGAGCCGGGAATTTGCCGGAATACACGCTGTCATACGCTTGCTCTATCCGCTGGATACGCTGCCTGCTGATGCGGACGAAGCCCTGCTGCAGCGATTGGCTGGACTTGCGTCGGGCTTGGTACTGCTCTGCGGCCCGACCGGCAGCGGCAAAACGACGGCATTGTGGCGTATGCTGCAGTATGTCAACCGCATGCGTGCCTGTCATATCATTACGTTGGAAGACCCGATTGAGTATGTCGCTTCCGGAGAAAAATCATTGATTAGCCAGCGGGAACTGTCAGTGCATTTTTCTTCCTTTGCGTTGGGTATCAAAGAGGCACTGCGGCAAGATCCGGATATACTGCTTATCGGTGAAATGCGGGACAGAGAAACGATGGATGCGGCGATTACGGCTGCCGAAACAGGGCATCTTGTCTTTTCTACGCTGCATACGCCGACAGCACCGCAGGCCGTGCGGCGGCTGGCAGGCGCGTATCACGGCACAGAGCAGGAAGAAATTCGCTGCCGCCTGGCATTGGTTCTGCAGGGCATATTAGCGCAGCGACCGTATTATCGAGACGGGCAGATTCATATTATACGTGAAATCCTGCTGCAGACACCGGCAGTAGCGCAGCTCATACGCTGCGGCAAAGAACATCAGCTGCCGACGGTCATGCAGACCAGTGCCGCTATGGGGATGCGGACGATGGAGCAGGCCTGGCAGCGGTATAGGGGGCAGGCATGAAGCGATTTGTCGTTCAAATAAAAGATAAACAGGGACACTGCAGGACTTATGAAATCAATGCGCAGCAGGAAGAAAGCGTACAGGAACTAGTTAGGCAGCGTTCTTGGCAGCTTGTATCTATTCGAGAGAAACAGCAGCTGCGCTTGTCTTTTTCACCGCAGCTGTCCTATACGATGTTATCATTCTTTTTTCGGCAGCTGAGTACGATGATTCATGCAGGAATTCCCTTTGTGGAGGCCTGGCGGCTTCTGCTACAGGACATACGGCCGCAGAAAAAGAGACTGCGCATGGAGCGGGCTGCCCTTGCTATGGAACGGGGCGCGTCGCCGTCTGTATCCATGGAACAGACCCATTTATTTCCCGTGCTTGCCTGCCAAATGGTATGGGCCGGGGAGCAGGGCGGCCGATTGGAAGAAATTCTCCTGCTGTTAAGCGAATATTATGAGTATGCGCAAAAACAACGGCAGCTGCTGCGCAGTTCCTTAGCCTATCCTCTTTTCCTTGTCGTTTGTACACTCGCGTTATGTATAGGTGCTGTATGGGGTATCCTGCCTGTTTTTGAGAATATGTTCATGCAAATGGCCCTGCCTTTGCCGCAGCCTACGCAGTATCTGCTGGGGGCTGCCAAGGTTGTGCGGGCATACAGCTGGTGTCTGGCTGTGCCGGCCGTATTAGCTGTGCTGGGGATTCCGGCTTTGCATGCCCATCCGTCCTGGGGGCTGACTATGGAAGAAATGCTGCTAAAAATTTCTTGGGTGCGCTCGTGGTGGCTGATGCTGTGCTGGCAGCGATGCAGCCGGATGTTGGCGATTCAGCTGGGAAGCGGCATTCCGCTGTTGAAGGCGCTGCAGGATACCGTCAAGATGATGCCGTCTCTCTGGTTTCGCCACGGCATGAAAAAGACCGTATACCGGTTGGAAAATGGAACCTCATTTAGCCTGGCTGTACGGCAGGGCGGCTTTGGCACTCCCTATGTAGAAACGATGCTGCAGGTGGGAGAAATGACGGGGCGGTATGAAGAAAGCCTGCAGTCCATTGCCGCGTATTATCGTTGGCGGCTGGAACGAGGTACTGCGATGATTCAGCAGTGCATGGGTCCGGCAGTGCTGCTGGTGGCCGGTATTTGTATTGGCACGCTGGTGATTTGTTTATTACTGCCATTGTTTGATATGGCGACAAGTATTGCAGTATGAAAATGAGAAAGGGGCAGATACTATGAACCGAATACAAAATGCATGGTTTCACAAGACACGTGACAAGAAAAAACGCAACGGCTTTACCCTATTGGAAATGCTTATTGTTGTCAGCATTATTTTGATTCTTAGTTCGATGGCGGTGCCGCGGTTTACGTCTGCGAGCAAACAAGCTAAGATTGCTAAAATTCAGGCAGATTTGCATGTCATCAGCAATGCTGCCGCCCTGTACGAAATGGACAACGGCAAGTATCCTGCGACAGTGGCTGAATTGGCAACGAAAACGAAAGATAAACAGTACTTGCAGGCAGAGCCCAAACTTCCCGATGAGTCTGCGTATACGATTGATGCAGAAGGTGTCGTTTCTGGAACATATGACGGAGTAACGTATGATTCAGCGGCCCGTAAGACAGACGTAAAAGAGGAGTAAACTGCACGGCTCTGCGGAAGGAGAGACAGCAATGGAACGCATAGCGCAAACGGACTGGCTGTACGGCGTCTGGCTGGGAAGCATGGTCATTGGTACGCTGATTATTGTATATACGGACATCGCCTGGTATTGGATACCAGATGCGGCTGTTAGTATCATAGCCCTAAGCAATGGCATCGGCTGGCTGGTCGGACTGTTTCAGCCCAATCTCTGGCTGGGAGCGTTGGTTGCTGGTTTCTTCTTCCTGGCCTATGCCTGCTGTCCTGACGGCATGGGCAGCGGAGACGTCAAACTCACGGCTGCCTTGTGCCTGGGATGTACAGGATATATGGCTTATGGAATGACCGTGGCAGCCTTTGTGACGGCACTGGGAGCCGCCTGCTGTCTGCGGCTGCGTTCCGGATCTTCTATGATACCTTTTGGCCCGTTTTTGTGGATTGGCTGGTGGTGTGCCTTTTTGACGGAGGAGGAATGGTGGACGTGGCTTCTTTTCGGCATCGATACGGTATAGCCAATGGGTATTTTTTGTGGGAATTATTGCTGGTTTGTACCATCATCATTTTGGGAGTGACGGTGTTTTTTCCCTATATCGGCCGGCATGATGCCAAACGGGACGCGGATATACTTGTCAGGGAACTGGCTGCAGACATACAGCGGATGCGGCAGTATTCCATGAGCAACGGGCTGGCAGACAGCGATAATTGGCATATATCCTGCAGCAAGGAGCGGTATTATGTCATACGCCAGTATACGATACAAAAAGAACGTCCGTATCCTAGCGGCGTGACGGTCATTGCCAGCGGTGCTTCGCGAAAAGATATTTTTTTTGATGAGAAAGGAAGACCGACGCATGCGATGCAGGTTACAATTTCTGTGCCGGATATATCGTATACGAAGAAAATTATTCTGGCAGCCCAGACAGGGCGCATCCGTATTGAATAAAAACGGCTTTCTGCTCAGTGATGCGTTAGCAGCGGTTACGCTCAGCCTGTTGGTTTTGTTTCCTGTATTGACCTTGACGGCACAGAGCGTATCGATGTACCGGCAGGCCCAGCGCAGTATGGCGGCAGCAGCCATTGGCAGAAACAAGATGGAAGAAATACGGCAGCAGCAGTCTGTGACGGTGCCCTATCAGCAGGAATGCGATTGGCAGGGAGCTTCCTACACGGTTACTGTCGATATCGTTCCGGTGGCAGAAGCGTATTTGCGGTATGATGTAAAAGTGCAGGGAGAGGATGGAATACGCCATGAATTTCACCGACTGGAACGGAGATAAACGACCTAATGGATTCCTGTTAATGGAAATGATGACAGCCTTGTTGGTGATAGTCCTAGTTGCTGCCAGTTGTATGCCTCTGCTCGTTCAAATTGTGAAAAATCTGCGCTGCGGCGAAGCATGGGAAGAATTGTCGCGGCAGGGTATAGTCGTCGAGGAAACTATATACGGCACGCTGCGGTTTGCTCATGATGTGACGGTGACTCCGACAGAAATTCGCTGCCGGGATGTGCAGAATAACCGCACCGGTTTTTCCATAAAAGGGGCCAGCGTCTATCGGGTTTTAAGTGACGGCAGTGAGCAGCCTCTGATGGGGTCGAGCAGTGCAGGACCATCGGCCCGGATTCGAGTGCGTCCATATGGCAGTACGCCGTATTTTTCTCAGGAAGGCAATACGGTATATGTTTCTTTTTGGGTATACGATACGGTAAGTCATGCAGAACGGCCTTGTTTCATTACGGTCGTGGCTCTGCCGGAAATGGACGGGATAGATGATGAAAACGGAAACTAACGGCTTTATGACGTTATATATGCTGGGCATAGGGATGACCGTACTATCTATGGCAATAGCTGCTTCGGTGCTTGCGTTTTCCTATCTGCAGACAGCGAAGCAGTATACAGAATCCATTCAGCTGGGGTATGTTGCTGAAAGTGCCATGATTTTGGGCTGGGATGATATTCGGCAGCGTGATTGGCAGCAAGTACCGGAAAAAAAGACTTGGAGATTGGCGGATGCCTATGGCGTGACACAGACAGGACAACATATGGAAGTACAGTGTGTGTCTAAGTCCTATCAACTGCCGTATAATGGTACTGTGCGCGGCATGGGAATAGGAGATGCTTCGCTGATGCGGCGAACGGGAGCTGTCGTGTTCCACGTGGAGAAAGAAAATGCAAAGGCTGTGTTTTCTGTCGTACAAATACGGTATTGAGGAGTATAACGATGAAATATTGGCAGAAAGCGTGTATTTGGCTGACGCGAAAAACAATATATGTATTGAAAACACAGCGGAGCTGGTATGGAACGGTACAGTCGCGGCAAGCCTGTATGTATGACTGCCGGGCTGAGTGGATGCGGGGCGGCTCGTATACAGAAACACTGATTCATCAACTCGTCGAAACCTACGGACTGCAGTCGTACCGCATTGCTGTGCTGGTAGGCGATACGGCACTGATATGGAAGAAACTAGCCGTGCCTAGTAAAAAGAGAGAAGAAGCCGGTCAAATGGCTGTTTGGGATGAAGCCTTGGGTGATGGCAGCCGCATGTATGCCTTTGATTTGCAGACGACAGGGAATGAACAACCGGATGGAACCTATGAATGGATGCTGGGAGCCTATCCGTACGACTTGATTGCTGCAATGTTGGATGCGTTTGAAACCCATGACTGCTTGGTGGAGTGCGTGGATATCGTACCGGCTGCGGCAGGCAGGCTTTGTCCGCAGGGAGAAGGTACGCTGTATTTGTATGTCGGTACAGGAGAAATACATGTCATTGGCTTAAAGCAGGGCGTGCCGCTGTCTTACGGCATGACATCCCAGCTGCCGCAGGATGCGGTGCAATGGTTGGAAGATGCAGCGTTAGTGCCGGAAGAAACGCCGCTTTGGCTGGATGAGCACACCCAATGCTGGATGCCGGCCCCTGTCCGTACGGCTTTGAAGAAACAGCAAACGCAATGGGATATTTGGGGTCCGGCCGTTCTGTTGACGGCTTTTTAGGAGGCAGTATGAAATATAATCTTATTCCTAAAGAACGGCAGAAACGCGTTTATACACTGCCGCAGCGCGGCTATGCCGTCGGTGCTGTCATTTTGGGTGTCGCTTGTGTGCTTTCTTGGACGATAAGTATCCTGCTGCAGCAGGGGGCTGATACAGAACAAACTCGGTTTATGACGCAGTCACTGCCGCTGCAGCAGCGTATAACAAAAGCGAATACAGCAGAGAAAAAGCTGAAACAGCAGGCAGATGAAATGGCAGTCCAAGAAAAGAAACGGACCCATTGGGCGGCCGTACTGGTGATGCTGGCAAGAACCAAACCGGAAACACTAGATATAGAACGACTGGAGGTACGGCAAAATCGTTTTATTATATACGGCAGCGAAACAACGAAACCGGCAGCCCTGCAGAAATGGCAGGACAGGCTGCGGCGGGACCCTATGATACAGCGTGTTTTCGCAAGCCAAAAAAGAGAACACAAAGCTGGTGAAATACCTGCATTTCAAATAGAGGTGGAGTTAGCACATGAAGAAGCCGCGGATACAGCTGTTCCTACATCATAAAAAAGAAATATGCCTTATGTTGGGGATCCTACTGCTGTTGGGGATAGGACGATGTATATCTGCGTATTTACAGTGGAATGAATGGAAACATGCCAATGAAACCGTGCAGGCGTATACGATGCCGCCGGTCAATACAGCGCGAAATACGTGGGAATTTCCTAAAACCGACATGATGGATATAGTACAGCAGCAGAGCAAGGCATATGGACTGCAGATACTGTCCTTTCAGGCCAGGCAGCGGGAGGGGCGGCAATATATCGTAGAATTGCAGGGAAACTATGAAAGTTATATTCAATTTTTGAATAAAATAGAAGAAATCATGCCACTGGCTGTTGTAGATATTATTCAGATGGAACGAGGTGAAAATCAGATTATTTGTAAAATATGCTTGTGATGTACAGCCGAAAATATGAGTGGAATACGTGAATTTAAGAGCAAAAAAATGTGTGACAATGCCTATGTTTTATCCTTTTTGGGAAAACATAGGCATTGTTTTTTTAGAAAATGTCGGATTGGGCTATTTTTGTGTCGGATTGGAG
>CAVKOP010000005.1:32648-33924 GCA_963657835.1 Lachnospiraceae bacterium
GATTGGAGTAGACAAAGTTCAATTTCATTGATATGATAATACATGTCAATTGATTCACGAAAGTGATTATCAGTATAATACAAGAAATGCAAGCGGCAAGGAGAGAAAACAATATGCGTAACCAAATGACAAAGCAAGATACTACGTGGGAAAATGTGGCCTGTGTGATTGGTTTGTGGACGGCGTTTGTGTCCTTGGCTGCTATGTATATGTAGGTGATAATCGGCTGGGAGTGTCCGATTCACATAGCATTTTAGAATTACAGATAAGGAGTGTAAGAAAATGGAAGGGTTAACGTATTTTTTGCATTTATTTCATAGCGGCGGATTAGTAATGTATCCGTTGTTGGCATTATCGATTTTTACTGTAGCGATTGCTATTGAACGATTTTGTTATTATAAGGCCAACCGCAAGAATTCTAAACAGTTTTTTACAGGTATTGACCATGCCGTAAAAAATCAGCAGTGGGATGCCGTAGATGCATTCTGCAGAAAGAATTCTACTGCTGTCAGCCGCATTATTGCCCATGGTGTATCACACCGCAGCAGTGAAAAAGAAATGAAAGATGCTTTCAATGAACAAATGACGGTCGAATCCGTTGCATTTCGCCGGTATTTGGATTATTTAAGCGCCATTGTTACAGTAGCACCGCTGCTCGGCTTGTTGGGAACCGTAACCGGTATGATCAGCACGTTCAGCGTCTTGGATAATGGTGCCGGCGCGTCGGCCATTACCGGCGGCGTCGGGGAAGCATTGGTAGCGACGGCTTCCGGTCTTTGCGTAGCGATTATTGCTTTCTGTGTATATACCTATTTTGACCATCAGCTCGATACGATTGTGACAGATACAGAAAAATTATGCGTTGCCGTAGTAAATGCCAGCAATGCCAAATAGGGAGGTAAGCGAGGATGTTTACAAATGCCAGAATGAAGAAAAAACCAGTCTTCATGATTATCCCTATGATTGATATTATTTTCTTTCTGCTTGTGTTTTTTATGATGAACAGCTTGCAGACGATTGCGCAAAAAGCGTTGTCCGTACAGCTGCCGCAGGCACAAAGTGCATCAGCTCCTGTACAGATGCCGATTATTTTGACAGTAGATGCCGAAGGGCATATTACGATGGACAATAAGCCGGTCAGTTATGATGAAGCATCGGCAATGATGAAAAAACATATGGCAGAAAACGCCAATGCCGCCGTTATTTTGCAGGCTGACAAACGGACGGCTCATGGCCAAGTCGTAGCCGTAATGGACATGCTGAAAGCAGCCGGTGT
>CAVKOP010000006.1:0-32731 GCA_963657835.1 Lachnospiraceae bacterium
TTACAACTTTTTGAGCCAAAGGGTGACAGGCAGTGTGTTTTTTGACAGTTGGCATGCTGCTAAGAACTTACTAATAGAGAAGGTTTTGCAGCATTCTCAGATGGACATCATCTGCAATGTCCGCTGTGATTCGCCGATGTATGAATTGCCACCTTTACCCAATGGTAAAACGGGACGCCCGAAAAAACGAGGGAAACGATTCATCTGGATGATTTTATGCTGTCTGGGGAAATGGGTAGCATGCGGGTAGGTCATCGAGATCCGTTACTATGAATCAAAAAATTTTTGGTCGCTGATGCCTATCGGATTCGCCTTAAAATGGCATTGAATATCTAAATATCAGTCAAAAATCGAACATTATGAAACAAAGAGGGATTATGATTTGGAGAAGCTATTAATTTTATGAGTAAATAGCAAGACTTTACCAATATAGGAGTTTTCTCTCGACAAACTGTCCAGAGAACGATAAACTAAAAGAGAAAAAAGAAAGGAAGTGTGGCAGAATGAGGCAGTGTATGGACGCAAATAATCTGCACCGCCGTCTGAAAAAAATCATTGGACAAGTACAGGCCATTGATCGTATGGTCGATGAAGATGTACCATGCGAAGATATACTGGCCCAACTCAATGCGGCTAAATCAGCACTGCATAAATGTGGTCAGATTGTCCTGGAAGGGCACATTAAGCATTGTGTCAAAGACGGTATCGCCCATGGCGACGCCGAAGCGACGGTAGAAAAATTTACGAAGGCTGTAGAAAGGTTTGCAAATATGGGATGAGAGAAGAGGTTTGCCGCAGTGCGGCAGGCCTTTTTCTTTTTGCTCCTTGACAGCCTATACCCCTATAGGTATAATGTACCTATACCCACATAGGTATAGGAGGGATATACATGAAGATGAAGAGTCATGGATTTCAATGGTTTTGGAGCAGAAAAGATGTTTTCTTTCTCTGCCTATCTGGATTGGCTTTGGGCAACAGCTTTTTCCCTGTTCTGCCACTGCCGTTTGATACAGCCTGGATTGCGATTATTTTCTGTGGTGTACCGATCGTAGCTGGCGCTGTGGCAGGGCTGGTGACCCGTTTCGATATCAAGGCTGACGTCCTAGTCTCTTTGGCATTGTTGGCTTCGGTAGCGATTGGGGAAACTTTTGCTGCCGGCGAAGTCGCTTTTATTATGCAGATTGGCAGTCTGCTCGAAGACCGTACAGTCGCCAGAGCTCGGGCCGGAATGGAACGGCTCGTGCATCTGACGCCGCGTACGGCCCGTTTACTGCAGAATGGCAAAGAAGCGATCGTGGCTGCGGAAAGCGTGCAGGCAGGTATGCTGCTGCGCGTTCTGCCGGGAGAAACGATTCCGGTCGATGGCGTCATTCTATTTGGCGAGACGGCTGTGGATCAGTCAGTCATGACTGGGGAATCCCTGCCAATAGATAAAGGACCAGGCGATTCTGTAGCCAGTGGAACGGTCAATCAGTTTGGCTCGTTTGATATGAAGACTACGCGCCCAGGTCAAGATAGTTCCTTGCAGCGGATGATCCGTTTAGTCCAGTCGGCAGATGCAGGGAAAGCGAAAATCGTAGGACTAGCAGATCGCTGGGCTACGTGGATTGTCGTAGGGGCGCTGGCTTCCGCTGCCGCTGTATGGGGCGTGACGGGGGAAGTCATCCGGGCGGTGACGATTCTGGTCGTCTTTTGCCCGTGCGCGCTCGTCCTGGCTACGCCGACGGCGATTACGGCGGCGATTGGCAACCTGACTCACCATGGTATCTTAGTAAGGGAAGGAGATGCACTGGAACGGTTGGCTAGGGTATCCCGGGTGGCTTTTGATAAGACCGGGACTTTGACCTATGGCAAGCCGCAGATAGCAGCCTGGCAGTCTTTTCTGCCACAATGGACGACTGCGCAGTTGGAAAATTGGACGGCCCGAGCGGAACGCCGTTCGGAACATCCTTTGGGCAAAGCTATCGTTGAAGCCTATCAGAGTAAAATCGGCAGACTGGCCGAAGCCGCCGATGAATTTCAAATGCTTCCTGGCCGTGGTATTACGGCAAAATTGGACGGGCATTTCTTTCTGGCAGGAAACCTGCGGTTGCTGCAGGAGTATCAGATTGAATTGAATCCGAACGAACAACTGCAGGCCCAGCATTTGCTGGCGGAAGGCTGTACGCTGATTTATCTGGCTGTCGATGGACAGGCGGCTGGCTTTGCCGCTCTATCAGATACGCTGCGTTCCGATGCTCCTGCCATTTTATCACGTATTCGTCAGCATGGTGTACGGCCTGTCTTATTAACTGGTGATAATGAAGGAGCTGCCCGGCATATGGCAAGCATACTGGATATAGAAGAAGTCATTGCAGGCTGCATGCCTCAAGATAAAATGGATTACATCCAGAAGCAGGAACAAGCGGGGCAATTCGTCTGCATGGTAGGAGACGGGGTCAATGACGCACCGGCTCTCAAACAGGCCCACGTCGGGATCGCTATGGGCGGAGCCGGCAGTGATATTGCTATCGATGCGGCGGATATGGCTCTCATCCGGGATGATATCCGTGAACTGCCGCACTTGTTTGGTTTATCTCGGCGGATGATGAAGGTCATTCGTTGGAATCTGGCTTTTTCTATGGGACTCAATTTTTTAGCTATCATCCTGGCTGCGCTTGGGATTTTGCATCCTGTATTAGGCGCCCTCGTTCATAACGCCGGTTCCGTCTTTGTCATTATCCATTCTGCCTTTTTGCTCACCTGGCAGGGGAAAAATGGTAACTCCCAGGTTCCAGCAACAGTCAGAACGCATGCTTCGTCCGTATAGAAGAAATTGTTCCTATATTTACTAAAAAATCCATTTTAATCATTAATAATGTGAATTTTATTTATAGAAAATCGCTTTGTCTGCCGGATATTTTTACTAGGATTAGAATATATAATAGAAAATCTTTATTTTGCCGTTTCATACGTTATGCTGTATCAGCAGTTTACAACTTTTTGAATAAATATTGGCCGGCGATCTCATCGAAGAAGTGATGCCGTTACTGAAAGGGCAACAGGTACTGTGATATCTAAAGCCCGAACTGCAAAAAATTCAGCGGTCTGAGTTCAGACTTTGTGTAAACTGGCTTCGGTAACTATCGAGACTGCGTAAAAGTTGTAAAGTACGGTTATTAAATAGCGTTGTCAGATACTAAAAAGAATCGACCACTGGCTAAAAACACGTTCATTAGCCGGAGCTCAGAATGGCTCGCTGGTGGTCGATTCCTTTAATTTGTCTATAATTATATCAGATGCAACTAATGTAGGCAAACGAAGAAAGAAACATATAAAAGGTATACGGTGTTTATACAAACAGTATATGCCCTAGGAAGATATAGCAGGTCAAGGAGATGGCGCTTAGGGCTGTCGTGTTCATGACGATTTGTGTTGCATAGTCGGGATTGTTGCCAAATTCTATGGCAAAAAGGGCCGTGTTTACGGCTGTCGGGATAGCGCAGTAAATCAGGAAGACCGTAGCACTGACAGCTGTAAACGTACCGGGAAAGACGGCATTGGCTATATATATCATAGCTAGGCCGATCAAAGGGAGAACGACTAGTTTCAAACCACTGACAATCCAGACGTCCCGGTCAAGCCAGTGAATTTTGGTTTGTGAGAGCTGTGCGCCAATGCTAATCATAGCCAAAGGAAGTAAGGCGTTGTTGGCCATTTCCATAATCGGCCAGAAGAAAAAGTCTTTGGCGTCCCAGCTAAAATAACGGGCTAATAAGGCGAGAACCAGCACGTAGAGCATCGGCATGCGGAACATGACTTTTAAGGTGTCACGGGCGGATAAACGGCCTCGGCCGGCCTGATACAGACCCAGTGTGTTTAAGGCGATACTCTGGATAATAAAAATAATGACTTGGGCTACTAAGGCTTCTGTCAGATACGGTGTTTGACCATTGACGACGAACGGGTCATGCGAAAAGACCAAGATAATAAGGGCGACGCCGAGATTGCCTGTGTTGTTGAACATTAAGGCGTTGCGGCACGACTGCACCATGCCTTCATCATAATGCCGAATTTTGCTGACGATGTTGGCCAGGCCAAAGCAGATAAGCATAAAGATAAAAATGTTGGCAATCAGGCTGAGACTTCCAGGCGGAAAGTCTGTGCTGTAGACTTTAGTAAAAATAAAACTGGGAATGACGAGATAGAACATGACTTTGGATAGTGTTTTTACGTCTATCTTAAATTTGCGGTCCAAACTAAAACCGATAAGTACCAAGACAAAAATAGGAAGCATTGTATGCTCAATAATAAACCAGAAAACCATGACAAAACCTCTCTTTGCAAAAGAAATAAAGAAGTGCTGTTTGTTATTATATACTTCACCTAAAAAGAAAAGCAAGAGAAAACCTAACAAGGCATTCTCTTGCAAAGAAATCAGCTATGAAGTTGAAAGACGAAAGTTAAGAACAGCTGTTGAAATAATACACGGCTGTCAGCATCGTTTCACACATATATTTGAGGGCATTGCTGTCCCAATGGAAATCCGGGGAATGGCCGATGACAGGGGCGTCGCTGTACACCCCGACGTAATAGAAGGTACTGGGGACGGCAGCACTGAAATACGCAAAGTCTTCGGAACCGGAACCGCGCTGCATGGATACGACATCTACCAAGTCGGCACACTGGGTTTTCAAGATAGTTTCTACGCGGTGTGTCGTTTCCGGATTGTTGATGCAGACCGGCGAAAAGGGCACGACATGCAGGTCATACGAGCCGCCGTAGGTATCTGTCACTGCGGTCAGGATATGGCGGATGCGTTCTAAAATAGCTTTTCGTTTTCCTTCGTCATACGTGCGCAGTGTTCCTTTGAGTTCTGCCGTATCGGGAATGACATTGGGATTGTGTCCGGCTTGAAATTGTCCAAAGGTCAGGACGACGCCGTCACCGTCAGCGCGGCAGTTGTAGACATAGTTTTGTATTTGCTGAATGACATCGACGCCCATTTGAATCGGGCTGACGCAGAGGGATGGCTGGGAGCCATGGCCGCCTTTACCGTGCAGCGTAATCGTGAAATCATCGCAGGATGCAGAAATTTCACCGCTGCGGATGCCGACATAGCCTTTGGGAAGATTGCCGGCTACGTGCAGGCCCAGTGCGTAATCGACGTGCGGCGCGTTCAGAATGCCGGCTTCAATCATGCGGGCTGCGCCGCCGTTGCCTTCTTCTGCCGGTTGGAATGCCAGCCGAATCGTGCCCTGCAGACAGTCTTTATGTTTGTTTAAAATCTTGGCGACGCCTAACAAATTGGCGGCATGGCCGTCATGTCCGCAGGCGTGCATGACGCCGTTTACCAGTGAGGAATACGGGCAGTCATATTTTTCTGTCAACGGCAGTGCGTCAATATCGGCTCGCAGTAAAATAACAGGACCCGGCAGGGCGCCGCGGATAAGCCCGGTAACACCTGTGCCGGCAATGATTTTGACATCTTCAATGCCCATGAGTGAAAGTTCCTGGAAAATCGTTTTGCAAGTATCGAATTCTTTTTCGCTCAATTCAGGATGGGCATGAAAATACTCACGCATTTCCATCATATAAGGCAGTGCTTTGCGCACGGCTTCGTGGATGTTGAATGTTGGTTTGAATTGTTGGGTCATTTGCCTTATGCCTCCTTTTTGAGCATACTAGTTGTTAAACCTTTGTTATATTTATTTCTATAATATACACAAAAAGTCCTGCCGTCAAAGGGTAATTTTTTATTTTGCCTGCCAAGGCCAATGAATTTTGTGATTTTCCATGTATACAAAGATAATGGGAATAATGACTAACGTAAAGACCGTAGACGTAAGCAAGCCGCCGATGACGACGACTGCCATGCTGGCACGGGTTTCCGAACCGGCCGTCATAGCCAGGGCCGTAGGCAGCATGCCGACAACCATCGTGAGCGTTGTCATGAAGATAGGACGCAGACGGACGCGCCCGGCTTCAATGACCGCACTGCGGGCATCCAGGCCTTTTTCTGCCATGAGGGTCAGCGTGTAGTCCAGCAGCAAAGTGCCGTTTTTAGCTACCAAGCCGTCCATGACCAAAATCCCGATCAAGGAATAGAGATTGATGGTATTATTGGTCAAAAATAACAGGAACAAGGAGCCGATAAGACCCAGCGGCAGGGAAAACATGCGGATAAACGGCGTTTTTACGGATTCATATAAAATCGCCAGGATCATGTAAATCAGGATAAGAGATAAGACAAGGGCTTCGCCCAGTTCTTTAAAGGTCGTCGTCATTTGGTCTGCCTGACCGGCGAAACGGTACGTGACGCCTTCCATATCCATGGTGTCCAACTTGGCAGATACGTCTTTGATAACGTCGTTAAGCGGCCGGTCCTGCAGGGTGCCGCCCAGGGTAATGCTGCGTTCTTTATCCGTGCGGTTAATCGTCACGGGGCCGGTGGCAGCTTTTACCTGCGCTACATCCGAAATATAAATGATATGTCCGTTGGCATTCAGGGGAATTGTTTCTAAGTCCGAAATATGGAAGCCGTCCGCCCCTTTCAGCCGTACGTAGATATCGGTGTCGTTGTTGTCGTTTTTGACATCGTTGGCGAGGACGCCGGCTTTTTGTCCGCTGATGGCGTTGGAAAAGGTTTTATTTAAATCGTTTAATGATGTGCCGTACTGTTTGAGTTTATCTCGATTGATAGCCAACTGGTATTCCGGCATGCCGTCTTCATAAGAGCTGCTGACGTCGCGAATGCCGGGAATGTCATTTTTCAGCATCGCTTCGATTTCACGGGATTTGGCAATTAACGTTTCCGAATTCTTGCCGCGCAGCTGCAGGCGCAGGTTGCCGGAGCCGCCGCCAAAACCGCCGGAGGTGCCAGATACGGAAGCTTGGTTTTCCTTGACGCGGACATCGCCGTCCAGAACGTGTTTTTGGGCAAAGCGGCGTACATCATTGGTGACCTGCCATATAGAACGGGAGCGGTCTTTTCTATCCTGCAGCGTGACCTGTATATTGGCCTGGTTGAGGTTGCGGCCGCCAATCATTGATGTATAATACGTAACTTCCGGGATAGTGTTCAAATAGTCTTCCAACTGTTTTGTGGCGGCATCAGTCCGCGTTAAGTTGGCGTTTGTCGGCAGTTCCAGCGTGATGCGGAAACCGCTTTCATCGGTCTGCGGCATAAATTCAGAGCCTACGAGCCCTGTCGGCACGAGGGAGGCTGCCAGACAGAAACAGAGCAGCACCGGAATAACCAGCCGTTTGGCATGGTCCAGACTCCACGTCAAGACTTGCGTGTACTGTGTGCGGGCCCACTCTTCAATGGCATCCATTTTGTGCCAAATCGGCTTGTCCGGAATTTGCAGTCCCAGGCGGAAAAAACGGGAAGCCAGCATTGGCGTCAGTGTAAAGGAAATAAACAAGGAAAATAGGGTGGCAAAGACGATAGTCAAGCCGAACTGTTTAAAATACTGCCCGGTCATGCCGGTCATAAAGGCAATCGGCAGAAAGACGACGACGTCGCAAAGCGTAATGGCAATCGCGGCCATGCCGATTTCCATGCGCCCGTGAAGCGCCGCGTCCTTGGGCTTTTCGCCGAGCATGAGATGCCTGTGAATATTTTCCAGGACGACGATAGAGTCATCGACGAGAATGCCGATGCACAAAGCCATGCCCATGAGGGACATCATGTTGAACGTAAAGCCTGCCATGTACATGACGAAAAATGTAGAAATCAGGGACGTCGGAATGGCAATCATGACTGCCAGCGTAGAACGCCAGCCGCGGAGAAAGAAGAAAAGCACCAGGCCGGTCGTGCACAGCCCTTCAATTAGGGTCTGCAGTGTGTTGTGAAGTGAATTGCGGACGTATGAAGCGGATTCATTGGTGACAGTAAAGGTATAATCGGGGTTGTCCTGCTGCAGGGCATCCAATTTTTTCTGTACGTTGTCGACTGTGGAAACGACGTTGGCATCACTGTTTTTATAAATGACCATGACGACGGCATCGTCGCCGTTGACACGAGCATAGCGGGTGACACGCTGGTCCTTCCGCTTAATCGAGGCGACTGCTGTAATGGGGATATGTGCCCCTTTGGCGTTGGTGACTTGGATTTTGGACAGCTCATTTTCATCGGAATACTGCGCTTTGACACGGACATCCGTCGTCGTTGCGTTGGAATAAATCGTTCCGGAAGGCATGAGAACGTTTTCTGATTTTAAGGCACTGACGACGTTGTTCAGTGTCATGTCGTAATGAATGAGCTTGTCTTTGTCGATTTCAACGGCAATTTCTTTGTCGCGGCCGCCGTGAAGTTCGATTTCCGATACGCCGTCTGCTTGTTGGAGTACGTCTTGGAAATCATTTTCGGCTTTAGAATATATATCATCTAATGGTTGATTTGATTGAACGGCAATGTACATGATTGGCGTGGCATTGACATCCCGTTTGATGACGACAGGTTCATCGATTTCATCAGGGAGCTTGCCGCGAATGGCGTTGATTTTTTTGGTCGCATCAATGGCGGCGGCATCGGCGTTGGCGGAAAAATCCAATTCCAACGTAATGCGGGCTTGTCCATAAGAAGCTTTGGATGTCATATGTTTTAAGTTTGAAACAGACGACAACGCATTTTCGACGGGTTTGACGACTTGCTGTTCGACAGAATCCGCATTGGCTCCGGGGTATTTGACGGAAACCGTAACATACGGCGTGTTCAGCGCCGGCAGCAATTCAACGCCGATGCGGTAAAAACTGAATATACCGAGGACGACGAAGAAGGCAACAACCATGCAGATGCCAATGGGGCGGTTAATGGAAAATTTTGTCAGATTCATTATGTTCACCCGATTTCCTTATCAATCGTGACGTGAGTGCCGTTTTTCAGGCGTGCCAGATTGGTTGTGGCGATGCGGTCGCCGTCAGCCAGTCCGTCTGTAATTTCTACATAGTCATCATTGCGCAGGCCTGTCGATACGGTGCGAATTTCGATGGTGTTGTCCGGCAGAATAACATACAACTGACTGATGCCGTTTTGTTCCAGTAAGGCGTCTTTGGGGACAAATAACGTGTTCGGCCGCTGCAGTACTTCCAGCGACGCTTGAGCAAACATGCCGCCCCGCAGGGACGTATCTGGGTTGGTCAGAGAGATGCGGACCATATACGTTTTGGTATCTGCGTCCATCGTAGGGCTGACGTAAGTAATTACGCCGTTATACGTATTGGCGACAGAATCGATGACGACGGGAAGAGAGGTGCCGACCTGCAGGGCAGCTACATCGGCTTCAGCCAGTGAACAATCGATGTATATGCTGCTCGTGTCGGTAATGGTCAGTACTTTGGTGTTGGCATTAGCCATGGCACCGACTTCGGCATTGCGGTAGGTAATCGTGCCGGCACGGGGCGCACGCAGGGTCATGTCATCCATTTGCTGGCTTGTGCTGTCGACAGCGTAGCCGGCTTTGGCTCTGGCGGCGTATTTGCTGGCAACGCTGGCGGGTACATCGCCTACATTCTGTGACTGCAGCTGCTCCAGTGTCGATTTGGCTACGACCAGTGCCTGATACATCGTATCCAAATCTTTTTGGGAAATAGCCCCTTCATTTTTCAAAATAACGTAGCGGTTGTAATTCATTTTGGCAGTATCATAATCGACAGCTGCTTTTTGCAAATCAGCGCTGAACTGAGACTCTGCTGATTTGGAATCGGCATCGGCCTGCTCCAGGGCTGCCTGATTTTGCTGCAGTGTCAGCGCCGCATCCTGCATATCCTGAACGAGCAGAACTTGGCCGGGAGATACAGTATCTCCCAACTCGACGTTGACAGCGGCAATGCGCCCGGCATATTTGGTAGACAAGTCTACTTGGGCCAGGGGGACGGTTTGACCGGACAGAGAAATTTTGCGCATCATATCTTTTTGGCTGACTTGATACGCTTGTACGGCAGCGTTTTGCAGCTTTCCTTTGTCTTTGGTTACCGTGTTGGAATGGCTGATGACATACATGCCGATACAGGCCAGCAGAAAGACGGCGCCAAACGCTATGAGTTTATGGTGGCCGCTGTGAAACCAAGTGTGAAACGAAAAATTGACTTTTGCCATATGAAATGCTCCTAATCGTAATAATATATGTTTAATTATAATAATTTGTGACTAAAAACACAACAATTATACACATGAAATAATCAAGATAATGTCAACAATTAATCATAATGCGACGAGCTGTGTTGCATTTTTCGGATACTACCATTCCTTCATATGATAAAGTATCTATTTTTAAATCGCAATGTATGTATGAAAAATGTAAGTATTTTTTAGGAAATGTTTAAATGTATAGAACTGTGATATAATGACGACAGTACGAAAGGAATGGGATGATTATGCATATAGACAATTATATAACAACGGCTGTGCAGACGCTGCGGCAGTGGCCTCGATTCCGCCTGCGGCTTTTTGCTGAAGGTATTGGGGTAGGCCTTTTTTCCGGCATCATTATTAGTATATTCCGCTGGGGCCTGGAAACGGGTACGTATTGGCGGCAATATATATATACATCTATATTATTGGAGGGATCGGTATATACGGCGATTCCCTGGGCCGTTGTACTGCTGGCGGCTGCTTTTGTGCTGTGGCGGTTTGGCATATATGAACCCAATGCCGGCGGCAGCGGCATTCCGCAGGTCAAGGGGATTATTCTTGGGGCTATTCGCATGCGCTGGTTTCGCATCTTATGGGTTAAACTGATTGGCGGCATTATCGGTATCGGCTTGGGATTGTCTTTGGGCCGGGAAGGGCCGTCGATTCAGCTTGGTGCCGTGACAGCACAGGGATGCAGCAGGGCATTGGGCCGCACGCGGATGGAAGAACGGTATTTGATTACTGCCGGGGCCAGTGCGGGCTTGGCAGCAGCGTTTAATGCCCCGCTGGCAGGCGTTATCTTCGCCTTGGAAGAACTGCACCGCAACTTTTCCGGCGTTGTCTTGGCTCCGGCTATGGCAGCGGCATTGGTCTCAACGATAGTCAGCCGCATTGTCTTTGGCAGAGAACCTGTATTTCACTTCGGTGTTCTGCCGACGTTTCCGTTGGAATATATTTGGATTGCCGTCCTGCTGGGCATCGTGATTGGCCTGGCCGGTATTATTTTTAACCAAGGTCTGCTGAACATACATTATTTTTATGAACTGCCTGTATTTCGCAATGATTATATGCGCATCGCCTTTGCACTGCTGACAGCCGGCATGCTGGGCTATGTATTTCCTCAAGTGTTGGGCGGCGGCAATGACCTTATCAACAGTTTGTATGAGCTGCCTCTTTCACTGCAGCTGTTTTTGGCGCTGCTGGCCGGTAAATTCCTGTTTACGCTGGTTAGCTACGGCTGCGGCGTTCCCGGCGGCTTTTTCCTGCCGATGCTGGTATTGGGCGCTTTAACGGGGAGTGTAGTAGGCATTATTCTCATTCACATGGGCATTATTTCAGCATATTATTTATCCAACATTGTCGTTATTTCCATGGCGGCTTTTTTTGCGGCCTCCGTCCAATCGCCCATTACCGGCACGATTTTGATTATGGAAATGACTGGCTCGTATGAACATTTACTGGTACTGTGCACGGCGTCCATGATTGCGCTGGTAGTTGCCCAGCTTTGCGGCGGGCAGCCTATTTATGAAGCGCTGCTCAACCGCAGCCTGGCTAAGAAACGCCCTGTGATTCCGTCGGCAGAACGGCAGAATGTATTGGAATTGACCGTTGCCAGCGGCAGCGCCGTAGACGGCAAATATATCAAAAATATCTCTTGGCCGGCTCATGTGGCACTGATTGATATTCGCCGCAGCGAACGGGAAATTATTCCGGATTTTTCTGTACGGATTCAGGCCGGAGACTATTTATACGTCGTAACGGATACCGTAGAAGGGGCAGAAGCAGTACGAAGTTTGGTAGAACAAGAAAATACAAAAAATGCATAATAATTATAAAAAATAGTACCTGGTACTAAAAATACGGGGTAAAAGTAGAGCATTAACCTATATAGATAAAATGTAAACCGTGAAGAACACAGCATAAACATATCAAAAATGAGGCATAAAAATCTATTTTTTTGACTTATGCCGTCATTTTTGGTATAATGCTCCTTGGCAATTGATTTATAGGTATGGACATTTCAAAGAGGTGGTTATTTGAAGAACCGTATACTGATTCTATTGACGTTTATGTTCGTTTTTGCATGTTCCTCACTGGTTTGTGCAAAAGTCGAAATGGGAATGAGTGGCTCTGTCGTACAGAGCGTACAATACATGCTCATGGATACTGGATATTTGTCTGATGGTGCGGATGGTTCGTTTGGTCCGGCAACAGAAGCTGCAGTTAAACAGTTCCAAGCCGATCACGGCTTAGATGTGGATGGTATTGTCGGATCACAGACCATGGCGGCTCTTTCAGAAGCCAGTGGACGAGAAATCCCTGACGAATCAGAGGAAAGCAATGAAGGATATCAGAGACGACTGGTAATGGAAGCGACTGCATACACAGAAGATGATCCTGGCAGCACTGGTTATACTGCCAACGGACATCGCCTGCAGCGTGGCATGGTAGCTGTAGATCCGGATGTAATTCCGTTGGGATCGCAGCTGTATATCGAAGGATATGGCTATGCTGTAGCAGATGATACAGGCGGAGCCATTGTCGGCAATCGCATTGATTTGGCGATGGATTCTACCAGTGAAGCAGAAAATTTTGGCAGAAGAGACGTTGTCGTCTACGTGTTGTAAAAAATAGCAAAAAGGAGAGGCAGGTATGTCTCTCCTTTTTGTTTTTTATGTATTCCCATGCTTTTTTGTCAGATTTTTGTAAAAAACTATGTATTTTCCGTGTCATTTGTGTTATTCTGAAAAGGACATTTATAGTTAATGAATTCAGGGAGGCTTATACTGAATGAAAAATATGATTGCACTCATTTTGGCAGCCGGCAAGGGAACGAGAATGAAATCTAAATTTCCTAAAGTTCTCCATAAGGTCGGCGGTGTTCCGATGGTTGAACAAGTGCTTCGTACAGTAAAAGCGGCAGGCACGCAGCGGCAGGTTGTCGTTGTAGGTTTTGGCGGGGAAGCTGTACAAGAATATGTAGCAGATAGAGCAGAAACAGTAGTGCAGGCGCAGCAGCTTGGTACCGGTCATGCTGTCATGCAGGCTGAACCGCTGCTGGGACATGAAACAGGCACGCTGCTGGTTACGTGCGGTGATACGCCGCTGGTAACGGAAGATACATTCCGCAAACTGCTGGCATGTCATGAAGAAACCGGTGCGGCTGCGACGGTGCTGACGGCTGTTATGCCAGATCCGACGGGTTACGGACGCGTTATCCGCGATGCTGACAGCCGGGTACTGAAAATCGTAGAACAAAAAGACGGCACGCCGGATGAACTTGCTGTTCATGAAGTCAATGCCGGTATTTACTGTTTTGATATGAGCCTGCTGTGGGATATGCTCCATCATGTGGACAACAACAACGCGCAGGGTGAATATTACTTGACGGATATTATCGGCATGCTGGTCCATGACCATAAAATCGTCAGTGCCTTTGCAGCACCTGACTATCGGGAAACACTGGGCGTCAATTCCCGCCTGCAGATGGCTGAAGCAGAACAAGTGCTTCGCCGCCGCAAGTTGGAACAGCTGATGGCTGACGGCGTTTCCGTTATTGACCCAGGCAATACGTATGTCGATACGACGGTTACTGTAGGCCGCGATACTGTTTTGTATCCGGGCACGATACTGGAAGGGGATACGGTCATTGGCGAAGACTGCCAGGTAGGGCCGTATGTCCGCATGACCAATGTCAAAATGGGAAACGGCGACCATTTGCAGTTTACCTATGCTCATGACTGTGAAATCAAAGATGGCTGTGAAATCGGGCCGTTCGTTCATTTCCGTCCGAATACCGTGATTGGCAGCCACGTAAAAGTCGGCAACTACATGGAAGTCAAAAACTCTACCGTTGGCGACGGCACTAAACTGCCGCATTTGAGTTATATTGGTGACAGTGATGTCGGCAGCGGCGTCAACATTGGCTGCGGTACGATTACTGTCAATTATGACGGCAAAATCAAGCACCGCACGACGATTGGCGATCATGCATTTGTAGGCTGCAACAGCAACTTGGTTGCTCCTGTGACGATTGGTGATTATGCCTACGTCGGCGCTGGTTCCACCATTACCAAAAACGTACCGGCGAAGTCCTTGTCTGTTGCGCGGGCTAAACAGCGCAATATTGAAGGCTGGGTAAAAGACGATACCTATAAAAAATAAAACACGCCTAAGCATTCATCGGTTTTACACATCGAAAATATATATTATCACTACATTTATATTTTAGGAGGCTCAACAATGAGTTACGAAGACGGGAAAAAGTTGAAAATTTTTACGGGGAATGCCAATCCGAAACTGGCGAAAGAAATCGCTGATTACTTGGGATTGGAACTGGGCAAAGCCTTTGTTGGCAAGTTCAACAACGGCGAAATCCAAGTCATGATTGATGAAAGCGTTCGCGGCAAAGATGTCTTTGTTATTCAGCCGACATGCCAGCCGGCTAATGACACCTTGATGGAACTGCTCATCATGGCAGATGCTTTAAAACGTGCTTCTGCAAAACACATTACAGCTGTTGTTCCGTACTATGGCTATGCCCGCCAGGACCGTAAAACACGGGGACGTGAACCGATCACTTCCAAACTGGTTGCCGATTTGATGACGACTGCCGGTGTTACCCGCGTAGTTACGATGGATTTGCATGCCGGCCAGATTCAAGGCTTTTTTGACATCCCTGTAGACCATCTTGGCTCTGCATCTATCATTGCTAAATACCTCAATCAGAAAAAAGAAGAAACCGATATGGGCGATATTGTAGTCGTATCTCCGGACCTTGGCGGCGTTACACGAGCTCGTGACTTGGCAGACCGCATCAATGCGCCGATTGCTATTATTGAAAAACGCCGTCCTCGTCCCGGCGTAGCGGAAGTTATGAATGTTATTGGCGATATCAAAGGCAAAACCTGTATTATCATCGACGATATCGTAGATACAGCAGGCTCTTTGTGCGGCGGTGCCAAAGCCTTGAAAGAAATGGGAGCAGCACGCGTATATGCAGCTTGTGCCCATGCTGTACTGACAGATCCGGCTGTAGAACGCATTCAGAACTCCGTCATTTCTGAATTGATTATTACCAACACGATTCCGCTGCCGGATGACAAGAAAATCGACAAGATTAAAGTCTTGTCCGTTGCGCCTCTCTTAGGGGAAGCTATCATGCGTATTTTCCATGAAGTTTCTGTAAGTAAATTATTTGATAAATAAGGAATACGTACCGTGCATATGATTGTTGGCCTGGGAAATCCGGGCCGGGAATATGAAAACTCAAAACATAATACAGGATTTCGCGTCATTGACGAATTGGCTGCCCGTTGGAATGTCAGTGTCTGGCAGAATAAGATGGATGCCCAGGTAGCGCAGGCTGTCGTGGACGGTGAAAAGATTATTCTTGTCAAACCGCAGACCTTTATGAACAGCAGCGGCCAGGCTGTCGGTCCGTTAATGCGTTGGTACAAGCTGGAAGAAACGGATGTCTACGTTATTTATGATGATATGGATTTGACTGTAGGCCGCATCCGCATCCGCAAAAACGGCAGCGACGGGGGTCACAACGGGATTAAAAGTCTGTTTGCCAACGGCTGTCATGATTTTATCCGTTTCCGCGTCGGCATCGGCCGTCCGCTGCCTCATCATGACGTAGTAGATCATGTATTGACGCCGTTCCCTGCGGAACTAGTGCCTGCATATGAAGAAGGCCTAAAAGCAGCAGCAGCGGCCGTAGAAGGCTGTCTGCGCCTTGGCGTTGACAAAGGGATGAATTATTACAATCCCCGCAAAAAAAAGAAAACAGCTCCTAAGACGGAACAGCCGTCGGAAGCTGCATCCGAATAAGCCGCAAGAAAGAGGGGCGTCGCCGCAGGCGATTAGCCCCTTTTTGCGTATTTTCAAATGTTGTCTAAACGGCTGCTGCATCACGGCTGAACCCCTGTAATGCAGCAGCCGTTTTCTTGGAGGAACTTTATGATACAAAAAGTATATGCGTGTCCGGACATTTATGAGATTCGGGTAGAGCTGCCGGATAATCCCCTGCAGTACCTCAATTCGTATGTCATTAAAGGAAAAACACGCAATTTGGTGATTGATACAGGATTCAACCGGCCTGCCTGCCGAGCATCGCTGTGTGCCGGTCTAAATGCCTTGGACATTGATTTACAGCAAACAGATTTATTTCTTACCCATCTCCATGCAGATCATACCGGTCTGGTAGGGCTGTTTGCCGGCCAGGGCTGTCCCATTTATATGCATCCTGTCGATTATCAGTATTTATGTGATTCGGAAAACGGTTCAACGTGGCAGTTTACAGAAGACAATTTTATGCGTGAAGGCATGCCGGCAGCTGATATCAAAATGCAGTTTTCCAATCAGGCGCGTACGTATTCACCGAAAATCAATTTTCCCATTCATGCCGTACGGGACGGTGAAATACTGCATTTGGCAGATACGGAGCTGCAGGTAATTCATACGCCAGGCCATACCAGAGGGCAGTGCTGTTTGTATTTGCCTGCACAGCAAATCTTTTTTACAGCTGACCATATTTTGTTTGACATTACCCCCAACATTCAGGTTTGGTCCAATATGAAAGATGCCCTGGCTCAATATTTTCAAAGCCTGGACAAAGTCCGGGATTTGCCGGTGCAGCTGGCACTGCCGGGGCATCGCAAAGGAAGCACGGAAATCATCAAGCGGATTGCAGCTATTAAGGCACATCACGCACGCCGCCTGCAGGAAGTACAGACTATCGTCACAGCGCATCCCGGCTGGACGGCTTTTGAAATTGCGCCGCACATGACTTGGTCGATGCGGGGAAAACAATGGCATGAATTTCCGCCGACGCAGAAATGGTTTGCCATGGGCGAAACGCTGGCTCATTTGGAATGCTTGCTGTATCATGGTGCGCTGGAGAAAAAAGTAGTTTCCGATATAGTTCATTATTACGTAGCGAAATAAGAAATGATAAAAATTATTCACTGTTAGATAACTTATAAATATAACGTTTAACCTGAATAAAAATAAAGAAATTGGATGAATTTTCTTGACAAAGCCCCTTTTTGCGTAGATAATAGGTTCTGTTCACTAAAAGTACGCATACTGTAATATAAACTCTGCTGCATACTCACGAAAGGTGCGGCAGAGTTTACATTTATCCGGGATGCCTGCTTGCCATGGCGTGACGAGGATAGAATATAATTGTAAAACGCAGAGGGAGAGAGTATGGAAAAGGTAATGAAAGCAGAGACAACGTCTCAACATATGACAAGTTTTCGTTGGAAGATTGCTGTTTTAATTTTTTTAATTAGTTTTGTTGCGTACATGGACCGCGTTAATTTATCTGTAGCTACACCGGTTATTATGCAGGAATTTGGCTTCACTAAAATTGATATGGGATTTATTCAAACCTTCTTTTTTGCCGGCTATGCTATTATGCAGGTTCCAGGCGGGATTTTGGCAGAAAAGTTCGGCATGCGGAAAACGGGATCTTTTGCCATTCTTTGGTGGTCTATTTTTACGGTATTGACAGCACTGGCTAAAGGGAAAATGAGCTTTTCCGTCATTCGCCTGGCCTTTGGTCTTGGCGAAGGACCTGTATTTCCTGCATTGGGCTCTGCGACGTTTAAATGGTTTAACAATCATGAAAAAGGCAAAGCCAGCTCGTCTATTTTACTGGGGACGTTCTTCGGTCCTGTCGTTGGCCCGGTTGTTACAGTTGCCTTGATGACGGCGCTGGGATGGCATTCCGTATTTATTTGCTTTGGTGTCGTCGGCTGCGTATTGGCATGGGCTTGGCATCATTATGCGTACGACAACCCGGCAGACAGCCCGTATGTCAATGAAGCCGAAGCGGCGCATATCAACGAAGGTCGCTCTGCTGACAGCTTGAAAAAATCGGTAGCACCATGGAGTAAGTTCCTTCGTTCTTCGCAATTTTGGGCCGTAGGGATTCAATTCATGGTTGTTGACTATATTATGTATGTCTTTTTGGCTTGGCTGCCGTTATACCTCACAGAAGTACATAATTTATCGCTGAAATCGATGGGGATTTGGGCTTCTTTCCCTTGGATTGCTTTGATGGCAATGGTTTTTGTGGCTGGTTTTATTTCTGACAGAATGGCAAACAGCAGCCACAGCGAACGGCAGTACACCATGCGCACCGTGACTGCCATGGCCGGCGTAGCTGTTACCTCTATTGGCTTGTATATTGCAGCGCATACGGCAAGTGCCGGCATGAACATCTTCTGGATGTCTGTATCCCTGGGTGCGTTGGGCTTTTCCATGAGTGCCAGCTGGTCCACCGTTATTTCTTTAGGCGGCCAATATACTGGCTCTGTATCCGGTTGGATGAATCTTTGGGGCAATATCGGCGGTGTCTTGGCTCCTGTCGTTACAGCCTACTTGGTTACGAACTATGGCTGGAATAATGCTTTTGTTGCCACGTCTCTGTTTGGCATCGTTGCTATTGTAGCTTGGCTTTTTGTCAAACCGGGCAAACAGCTGGTATTGGGAAAACAGAATTAGTGTACGGCTGCTGACGCGGAAAATAATAAACAGAAAAATCAAAACCCCTCATTTTCATGTAAAAAATGAGGGGTTTTGGCTTAGGGGAATAGAAAGAACTATTTCGTAATATGCTGCAGTGCTTGAGTTAAATCAGCAATAATATCTTCTGCATCTTCCAAGCCAACAGAAAGGCGAACAAGTCCTTCGCTGATGCCGGCAGCATGCAGTTCTTCTGCTGTGTAGGTAGAATGCGTCATAGTAGCTGCGTGTTCAATGAGTGTTTCGGCGTCTCCCAGCGATACAGCTAATTTGCAAAGTTTTACGTTATCCATGACAGCGGCACCGGCTGCTTTGCCACCTTTTAATTCAAAGGAAATCATACCGCCCGGCAGGGTCATTTGTTTTTTGGCTAATTCATACTGCGGAAAACTGGGAAGGCCCGGATAGTTTACGGAGGAAACAGCTGGATGTCCTTCGAGGAAAGAAGCTACTTTCCTAGCATTAGCACTATGTTTTTCCATACGCAGGGCCAAGGTTTTCATACCGCGTGCGATAAGGAATGCATCAAATGGGCTGAGAACAGATCCTGTCATGTCTTTAATCCCGAATAACCGGACTTGCGTGATATAGTCTTTAGGGCCGCAGACAAAACCTGCAATGACGTCGCCATGGCCGTTCAGATATTTCGTAGCAGAATGCACGACAATATCAGCACCGAGTGCGGCAGGACGTTGGATATATGGTGTGCAGAAGGTGTTATCGACGATAACGCGGCAGTCTTTGTTATTTTGATGAGCTAGTTTGGCCACGGCGGCTATATCTGTGATTTTGAGGGTTGGGTTGGCCGGTGTTTCCAAATAGACGACTTTGGTATTGGGACGAAGGGCTTTTTGTACGGATTCTATATCCGTCATGTCGACAAAGGTCGTTTCTACGCCAAAACGGCTGAGACCATGATTCATCAGTGCAAAGGTGCAGCCATATAAGGTATCGCCGGCAAGAATGTGATCTCCTTTTTCCAGCAGACTCCATAAAGCGGCAGAAATAGCTCCCATGCCGGAAGCCGTAGACACACAATCTTCCGTACCTTCCAATAAGGCTACTTTTTCTTCAACTACGGTGTTTGTAGGATTGCCAAGTCGGCTGTATATATAGCCAGGTTCCTGCAGGGCAAAGCGGTTGCCGCCTTGAGCTGCTGAGTCAAAGACAAACGTTGATGTTTGATAAATAGGGCTGGACAGTGCGCCAAATGTGTTAGGAGCTGTACCACCGTGAATGGCTTTCGTTGCAAATCCCATTTTTTGCAGTTCTTCTCGTTTCATGATAATCTCTCCTTTACCTAGTATGAACTACATCGTATAATTTGAATATATCCTATCAATTCACTTACAGTATAATAAATAGTTTTCGTACTGCATAATACTGTTTAATACGAACTATCTATAGAGAAAAACTATGATGACAAGGAGACTGGAAGTATGACATTACAACAGCTGAAATATATTGTGGAAATTTATAAATGCGGGTCTATTACAGATGCAGCTCGTCGTTTGTTTATTGCCCAGCCGAGCCTGAGCAAAGCGGTCAAGGATTTGGAAGAAGAATTTCAAATCGTCATTTTAAAACGCAGCCGCCATGGTGTATCCTTTACTGAAGACGGTATGAAATTTTTACAATTTGCCCATCGAATTGTCGATACATCGGCAGCAATGCGGCAATATTTTGATACAGAAATGGACACACAACCTGCTCTGCATATATCTATTTCTTCTCAGCATTATATGTTTCCCATAGAAGCGTTGATTCAGTTTGTCAATCGCATTTCTCCGTCCCGTCGGTATACCATACGGATTTCGGAAGTCCGTACGACCCAAGTCATCCAAGACGTCATGAATCAGACCAGCCAAATCGGTATTTTGTATGTGTCTGATTTTATTCGCAGTTACATGTACCGGCTGTTTGAACATAACGATTTGCAGTTTACGCCATTTTATCATTTTCCGCCGTATGTGTACTTGAGCAAGGCACACCCGCTAGCCAAACAGCATACCATTGCGGCGGCACAACTGGCACCGTATCCGTATATTCGCTATGAACAGGGCGGCGATCCCTATCAGTTTTCTGAAGAATTCATTATTCCCCATACCGAAGCAAAGCAGACGATTTATGTGACAGATCGGTCAACGCTATTCAGTTTTTTGAAAAACACGCAGGGCTACAATGTAGGGACAGGCTGTTTGATTCCCAGCATAGCTGATGACGGTATTGTGTCGATTCCCTTGGATATAGAGGATGCTGACAGCACGATGGAAATTGGCTGGTTGAAGAAAAAAAGCACAGTGATGAACCGGGAAATGGAAGAATATATACAGGATATGAAAGAATCCCTGCGCCCAATGGAGTCGAAGCAGCCGGGTATCTAGCAGGAAACATACGAAATAACTATGGAATTATGATATATATAAATATTTTACAATTTTTATCACCTATGGTATGGTACAGCTATAAAATACAAGCCGTGTTATATAGTTTGCATATCTAACCAACGAGGTGACTCTATGAAAGAAAACAAGATGCTGTCATTTCCCAACAGCGAAAAGAAACGCCCGGACAGTATGCCGCCGAGGAAAAGCAGCGGCAAAGCCCTCCTTCCTTTTTTAGTTTTTGTAGCTGTTTATTTGGGCAGCGGCATATTCCTGGAATGGCAGGGCATACCGATGGCCTTCTATCAGGTGCCGGCTCCCATTGCAGCTTGTATCGGCATTATAGCCGCCTTTTTATTGCTGCAGGGCAGCTTTTTGGACAAATTTGATACTTTTGTCAAAGGCTGCGGCGATTCCAATATTATTATCATGTGCATTATTTTTCTGTTGGCAGGCGGTTTTGCCAGCGTTTGCGGTGCCATGGGCGGTATTGATTCTACGGTTAACCTAGGATTGACATATATCCCGTCCGAATATTTGGCTGTCGGCATTTTTATTATTTCCGGCTTTATCGCCACGGCGACGGGAACCTCTGTCGGCAGTGCAGCAGCTGTCGGGCCTATAGCTGTAGCCGTTGCCGAAAAATCAGGCATTGCTCTGCCCATGATTTTGGGCTGTGTCATCGGCGGTATTATGTTGGGTGACAACCTGTCAATTATCTCGGATACGACGATTGCCTCGACGAGAACTCAAGGCTGTGAAATGAAAGATAAATTTAAGCTCAATTTCTGGCTGACTCTGCTTCCCGCATTGATGACTATCGGCCTGTTGATTGTGTACGGTGAAAAAGCGAACATGACAGGAACCTATCCCTTTGATATAGTCAAAGTACTGCCGTATCTCCTCGTGTTAGTAACGGCTGTCGTGGGGATGAACGTGTTTCTCGTATTAGTCGGCGGTATTCTCTTGGCTGGCAGCATCGGTCTTTGGTATGGGGATTTGACTGTTATGACTTTTATCAAAGCTGTATACCAAGGATTTTTGAACATGACAGATATCTTTTTGCTCTCCATGCTGACAGGCGGCTTGGCAGAACTCGTCAATAAAGCCGGCGGTGTGGCCTTTCTCCTGCAAAAAATCCAAACATGCATTCACGGCAAAAAATCTGCACAGCTGGGCATATCGGCTATCGTGTCTTTGACAGACCTGGCTTTGGCAAACAACACGGTTGCGATTATCATTAACGGCGAAATAGCCAAGCAAATCTGTTACACCTTCCACGTAGACCCTAGACGAAGCGCAGCTCTTCTTAGCACGTTTTCTACCATTTTTCAGGGCCTGATTCCCTATGGAGCCCAAATGCTCATCGTCATGAGCTTTGCTCAGGGAAGTATCTCACCTTTGGATGTACTGCCATATACATGGTTCCTTTATTTGCTGGGAATCTCTGCCATCGTATCCATTTTTATTCCCTTTTCCGATGGATTCATCCAAAAAGACCCGTGGGATTTTGAAAAAGGAATGCCTGTCAGTAAAATAAACAAATAATAAATTACTGCAATAGGTGATATCATACAGAGAATATAAAAGGACAATCTTTTAGGTCCTTGTGAACCGCCTCTCAAAAATTGGATTGTTAGGTCTAACTTTTGGGGATACTACACTGGGCCAACAGAGAGATTGTCCTTTTTGCATGTCGTCTTTGGGAAATTTATCTGGTTTTACAAATATAATAACCCGCGCACATTTCATCAGTCGAGAGAAATATGCGCGGGTTGTTGTGTATCATATATTTTATATATAACTATAATAATGTTGCGAAGTAGCCTGCCAGAAGGACGGACGTAATTGTTACGGTAACAAAGCCGCCGACAATCATGGACGGGAACATGTTAGCCATCAAGTAGCTGCGTTCGATTTTGTCATCGGAAAGGGAATTGCAGGTCATTTCTGTGATGATAGCATCGCACGGGAAGCCGTAAAGAGCAGTCAGACCGTTGGCAAATGCCATGTAGAAGGACATACGCAAAATCTTTGCAATGATAAAGGATGTAATAGCCATGCCGAGAACGCCGATGATAATCAACGTAATCATTGGGCCAATGATGGTGATGAGCATGTCCGGCGTGCAGTCTTTAAGACCGTCGAAAATGAACATCATCAAAGCAAACATGATAATCCAGTAGGAGCTGGAGCGGCTCAATGTGTTGGTTTCCAAGAAGCCGATATGGGTGGCGGCAACGCCGAGAACGAGAGCCCAAATAGCGCCGTTTACAGGTGTAACCTGGCCAAGAAGGGTTGCAAACCAAGCGACCAAGGCTAATTTGCCAAGCATAAATACACCCGTATTATACGCAGCCGGCATTTTCGGCAGTAATTTTTTGACGTGGCTGTCGTCGGCAATGGCTGTCAGGCCGATGCCTGCCATTTCGTCGATTTGTTCCGGTGTCAATTTTACTTCGCCGGAGCGGTATTTTTTGAGGAGGCGTTTGCCTTCCATTTGCAGGCAGACAGCTGTCAGCGGATAGCCTGCAAAGCCTTGAACGCAGTACATCGTAATAGCGAAAACAGAAGCCGTCATCAGGCCTGCTTTTGCAGCAGCGACTTTCATAATCGTAGCGGCGACGATACCGCCGGTAAGAGGCGGCAGCCCGGCGATGACCAGTTCTCTAGGCATGAAGTACTGGCCGATAAAATAGCCAAGACCGCACATGCCGGCAAGACCTGCCAGACAGACGACAACGGTGCGCCATTGTTCAACAAGCTGTTTGATGCTGATGATGGTACCGATATGAGTGATGATTAAGAAGATACCGATGGTGCTGCCAAAAGGAATCAAGCCAGCCATCGTGACGATTTCTTTTGGGAAACATGTCCAGTAGCCAACCAGCATTAAGCAAGCCGTAACGAAAACGGAGGGAATCCATGCTTTTGTTATGTTGGAAACCCATTCACCAATGACATAGGCAATGGCACAGATAACAAAGGCGGAAACAAAGTTCATTAAAACCATAAGGAACCAACCTTCTTCCATAAAGAATAAAAGAATAATAGACAGACAGGAAAATAAATAAAGTATTTCCATATCTGCTAATGAAGAAATCATACCATTAAACAGGATTTATAGTCAACCGTTTTCGAATGGAAATATTAACAAAATCACGAAAAACTTACATATACATAAAAAAATTAAAATTATTTTTGAAAAAGAGCAAAAAATCCGCTTTATCCTTAGAAAAGACAAAGCGGAGATATTATGTATATAACATAAATATAAACTCAAGGCATACTAATGCCTTCTTGGTTGTTCATCGAAAAACCGCCTTTTTCTACGTCATCGAAGTCTAGATTGGGGTCGTATTCTTTGACGGCTTTCAGTTTTTTGACCAACCCGTAGGGATGCTTTACGGATAAGACATCGCTTTTGCCGGAAAGTACCCAGAGGACTTTATAGCCTTGGGGTTTACAATGAAGACGTTCTTCGCCTTTGCCGTCCGTGAAATAGACAAGCAGGTCGATGCGTTTGCCGTTGGCATATTCAAAGACAGGCGAATATGCCGTGCCGCCGCGGACGTCGAGACGGCTTTTGACATCTTCTAGGGAACGTACTGCATAGGTGCGGCGGATTTCATCGTCGCATTCGATGATGGTGATTTCATGTTTATACTGCCGGACGACGTGCAGTACTTCCTGCATAGCTTGTTTGAATTCATCGTCGCTGATGCTGCCGCTGATATCTAGGGCAATATACAGCTTGGCTGTATAGGAGCGGAGTTCGCCAGGCAGGTCGAGCCGCAGGGGCTGCCGCCGATTGCGGCGCATGGTCGTTTTTTTCATGCGGTTAGCTACGGAGCCGACCAGCTTTTTGAGATACCAGTGCCAGGGCAAGTCATTGTCCGTTTCTTTCAGCGAGGCAAGCATGCTTTCCAGGTAGTTGGAGAGCTTTCCTTTATGCGCCGCGTCGATGTATTTGGCCGTGAATTTTTGCAGGGACTGGGCATCAATCGTATCGGATTCGTCCCAAATGTCATGTGTCTTTCCGATTTGATACGACGTGCTGACTGTTTCGTCTTTGGTATTTCCCTCGTCCGGCTTATCTGTCTTGTCCGTGCGTAAATCTAGTGCGGTCTGAATTTTTTCTACATAATATTCAAAAGATTCAAAAGGCGCCAAAAGCAGGGAATAGTTCATGTTGACCCATTCCAGCGTTGTTGAAAAGGGCGGCAGATGATCTAGATAGGTATTAACGACGACATCCATGGCCAAATTCATGGCCAGACGGCTGTAACTGTTTTTTAGCTCTTTGGCGCGCACTAAATGCATGGACACGACATGGAGAATTTGGTGTTTGATGGAACTTTCCATCTGTTCTTTGGAAAGCGGTAGGAAAATAAGCGGGTTGAAATACAGGATGTACTGTGTTTTTTTGAAATTGACGCCTGTTGCATCCGCTAAATCAAAACGAATTTCTTTGCCCATTTGAAAAAGAAAGTAGCCAAAAAAGTTGTCTTTGTCTTCCATGAGGCTGAGGTTGAGTGTATCGACAAAGGCAAAGAAAGCGGCTCGAAAATTGGCAGGAATGACGGCTTTTTGCTGGTTGTTTTGTTTTTTTCGCAGTTCATCGGCAAGGATGGAAGCCTGCTGGTACAGCAGATTGGCCTGTACCGTAAAATTCGTGTCCATAGGCATCACCCGATGTGCCGAAAGGCCTGAAAGTATGCGTCGATAAAGTGGTCATTGTCGAGTGCCTTGGCGTAGACATGGGCATTGTTGGCTTTCATGTCTTTCATGATGCCGATGCGCAAATCGACCGGATACAGGGCGAGAAATTCCATGAAGCGGGTAATGGCGGCTTGTTCGTCAGGCAGTTCTTCTTTTTGAAAGGCCATGTCCAACTGCTTTAGGATGTTTTTGGCTGCCAGATAAAGCCGTGTATGACTTTCAGAAGCTACTCGCTGTGTCAGGCTGTCAGCCAGCGGCGCAGCTGTAAAAACGTCGGTATAGGCGATGAGCGGCTGTGTATCTGAAGCCACGAAATTGACGAACTCTTCTGCAATCAGTTTGCCGACATTGCCGCGGATGACGTTGAAAAAGACCGTTTTGGAAACGGGATGTTGTTTGTAAAGCTTGTAAATATCGGAAATGCGTTCGTAGCTTCGCGGCGTGGCGTTGATGTCATCTTCATTGTGTTTGTCCAAGTAGTCTGGGAAGGTAGAAATAAATTCCATGACTTTGGGTGCAATGCCGGCTTCACTGGCCCAGTCCAGCCACTGCAGATAGTCTGCTTCCATATACAGCCAGACAAAACGGTTTTCTTGGGCGGCATCCATTTCGACGGCTTCGTAGTCGTATGAGTCGGCAGGGTTCATGGCTGCCAGAATATGCACGTTTTGGGGCAAGACGTAGCCGTTGATTTCCCGGTTGAGGATGAGGTTCATGAGTTCCTGCTGTACAGCATGTTCGCAGCGGTTGATTTCGTCGATAAAGAGGAGAACCGTATGCCCTTTGGCGATTTCGGCGTCGATGGCACGCAGCTTGTGATGTACGGCATAAATTGTCGTTTTTTCTTCGACAGGGTTGCCGGATACATCTGTACGATGATAGGTTTCGATGGTTGGCAGGCCTCCGATTTCCCCTTCTTTGAGGAGGTTGCCGTCGATACCGATAAGGCTCCAGTGATTTTTTTCGGCAATATCTTTGGCCAGAGATGTTTTGCCGATGCCGGTTTCCCCGACAAGAAGCGGCACAGAGCCTGCTTTCAAAACGAGTTCTGCGCTGTGTAATGTATCGATAAAGTTCATGATAAGGCTCCTTATTGAATGGTTAATTTTTCATCTACGGTAATTCGTTTTGCTTTTTTGCTGCCATAGGCATCGACGAGCAGTACTTTTTCCAGCGGCGACAAGGCATCCATCGGGCAGTTGATAAAGTTGCGGACATACGCTTCATTGACGTCATCTTGTGAAAGAACGTTTTTAAGGACGGCTACCAATTCATCTTTGGGAATCGCGATGCCTTTGGGGACGTATTTTAATACTAAAATATTAAGCTGGATGAAATGCAGAAACTGTTCTTTCGTTACCGTTGCTACGAGGCGGACCGCTTTTTCTGTCTGCTTGATAGCCAGGCAGACTGCTTCATAATCCGGATTTGGGATATACCGCAGGGCTTCGTAGTTGGCTTCTACAGCGGCTCTTTGTACGGCCGGGCTCGGTTCTTTGATGTACTGTACGGCATCATAGTTTTTTTGGACGGCTTGGAGCTGCAGCGCTTCCGAAGGATGGTCTATGTATTTGATTGCCCAGCCGGACTGCTGCAGTGCTGCTTGAATCAAGGCTTCCGAAGGGTGTTTAATATAGGCCAGATTGTTCCAGCCATGCTGTACGGCCTGTAGCAGCAGTGTTTCTTCAGGATTTTCCAAAAACTGAATGGCCCGCGGCGTGTTGGCGATGGCAGCTTCCTGCACGGTTTTAGAAGGGTGCGGGATGTACTGCAGTGCCAATCCATTAGTCTGCACGGCCAGCAGGTTCATTTCTTCCGTAGGGTTTTCTATACGCTCGATGACATAGGGGTTGTTTTTTATCATTTTGAGGTATTTGGCTGTATCCATACTTGATTCCTTCTTTCGTTATATAAACTTATCATACTACAAAAAAAAAGAGACCTGCAACTTTTTTTACAGATTGCTGCAAGTCTCTATAGCTCTGCATTAGCCTTTGGGCAGGCCGCTCAGGCGATACAAGTTGATGAATGTGTCTTTGATGCGGGTAAACTGGAATGTATCTACTTTGACTTCATACGGTTTTCCTTGGGCCGTGTAAACGTTGGTCAGCTTGGTCGATACCGTATAGGCCCCTTTTACTTTATCGGCATGGAAATCAGCCGTGTATTCATTGATTTGATGAATTGTCTTGTTGCGCTGAATGGCCATGGCATCTAAGGTATTGCTGTATTTTTCGACATACAGCGTACAGGAAATTGTTTCGAGACTGCTGGGAAAATCCATGGTCTGCAGTCCCTGAATGGAATCCATATCGACATAGACGATGCCGCCAGGCTGTGTGCTGAGGACACGATAGCGGAATGGATTGTTGAGCAAAGTGTCTGAGTCCATGGCAAATGCGGAGGTGGATGCAAACAGAGTGAGACAAAGCAATGCCAGCAGAGAAATAATCTTTTTCATATGTATAGGCTCCTTTCCGAAAGACGTTTCTCTTTAGTTTAGTGAAGGTAGGTATATTATATCATAAAAAGCAGGCAGATGAATGATATACAAAAGGATAAAAAATGGTATTCGTATATTCTTTATGGGAATACGAAAAGATGATAATGACTAAATAAACAAGAATAACATAGCAAAGTGGTATCAAAAATAACCGTGTGGGAACGCATTGGTCCCGATTAAGCGGCTCTTTGCGAGGGGTAAGCCTTGCAGAATTGATGGAAATATCATAAAATGTTTTTATGGAAAACGTAAATCCTAAAGACTGTTGAATAAAGTTCTTGATGACCATCGTGCGCATTGGGGAAAGGATTGGTTCATATGTTAGATTTTCGTATCCATACATTTCTATGCGTTTGCCGACACATGAACTACACAAAAGCCGCTGCGGAACTGCAGATTACGCAGCCGGCAGTATCGCAGCATATTCGCTACCTGGAAAAAGAGTTTCAGACTAAACTGTTTACGTATACCGGAAAACGACTGGAATTGACCCAGGCGGGACAAATTTTGCTGAACGCGGCTACTACGATTAGTCATGACAATGTCATGCTCAAACAGCGGCTGCATGATTTGCAGCAAAGCAACACGTCGCTTACTTTTGGCGCGACCCATACGATTGGCGAATTCGAAATTATTGACAAGCTGGCAGAATATCTGCATGTGAACAAAGCTATCAATATACGCATGAAAATCGCTGATACGGACGAGCTGCTGAAAGCAGTGGATGAAGGCAGCATTGATTTTGCTATTGTAGAAGGCTTTTTTGAACAGGGACTGTATGAGACGCTGCTGTTTTCCAACGAGCCTTTGATTGCCGTATGCGGTGCCGCGTACGATGCGCCGTCAGTGATGTCGCTGACAGAGCTGCAGCAGCAGCGCATTATTGTGCGGGAAAAAAGCGCCGGCGCAAGAGAGTTGCTGGAACGCAGCTTGGCAGAGCACGGACTTTCTGTAGAAGATTTTTCCTATCGCCATGAAGTTGGCAGCCCGCAGGCTGTCAAAGGATTAGCCTGCCGAAACTGCGGTATTGCCTTTTTGTATGAAAAGTCAGTACGAAACGAAGTGGCAGCGGGCATTTTGCGGGAAATTTCTATTCATAATTTTTCGGTGACGCATGCATTTACTTTTTTGTGGCGCAAAGGCAGCATTTATAGTGCGTTGTTCAGGCAGGTATATAACCAATTAAAAGGCTGACGGAACAACGTGCTGCGCTGAGAAATTTATATATTTTTCTGAAAGGGTGAAACATCATGTTATATTCAACAGAAGTTAAGAATATGTGTCCTGTTGCTAAGGGTGCATATCATGGACCGGCACCGATTCCGGAAGAAGGCAATTGGGTACAGGTCAAAGAAATTAAAGATGTAAGCGGTTTGACACACGGTATTGGCTGGTGCGCACCGCAGCAGGGTGCCTGCAAACTGACGCTGAATGTAAAGGACGGCATCATTGAAGAAGCATTGGTAGAAACGATTGGCTGCTCTGGCATGACGCATTCCGCTGCCATGGCATCTGAAATCCTGCCCGGCAAAACGCTGCTTGAAGCGCTCAATACAGATTTGGTCTGCGATGCGATTAATGTAGCTATGCGCCAGTTATTCCTCCAAATCGTATACGGCCGTACACAGACGGCTTTCTCCGAAGGCGGCTTACCGATTGGCGCCAGCTTGGACGACCTCGGCAAAGGCCTTCGCAGCCAGACAGGTACTATGTTTGGCACTAAAGCCAAAGGCACTCGGTATCTGGAAATGACAGAAGGCTATGTCACACGCATGGCGCTGGATGAAGAAAAACAGGTTATCGGCTATGAATTCATTCACCTTGGCAAAATGATGGAAGCCATTAAAAAAGGCGTAGAACCGGCCAAAGCAATGGAAGACGCAAAAGGTCATTACGGCCGTTTTGATGAAGCTGATTCATATATTGACCCAAGACAGCAATAGGAGGAGAAAACCATGGAATTATTTGAAAGCTACGACAGAAGAATAGATAAAATCCTTGGCGTGTTGAAAGAATACGGCATCGGCAGTGTAGAAGAATGCCGCGATATTTGCGCCGCAGCCGGCTTGGATCCGTATAAAATCGTAAAAGACGTACAACCTATCGCCTTTGAAAATGCAGGCTGGGCATATACAGTAGGCGCAGCCATTGCGATCAAGAAAAACGCGCGTACAGCTGTAGAAGCTGCTAAAGCAATCGGTGAAGGACTGCAGGCATTCTGCATCCCCGGCTCCGTTGCTGAAGACCGCAAAGTCGGCCGCGGCCACGGCAACTTGGCAGCTATGCTGCTTCAGGATGAAACGAGCTGCTTCTGCTTCTTGGCAGGCCACGAATCCTTTGCTGCCGCAGAAGGCGCTATCGGTATTGTCCGCAACGCCAATAAAGCACGTAAAGTACCGCTTCGCGTTATCCTCAACGGTCTTGGCAAAGATGCGGCTCAGATTATTTCCCGCATTAACGGCTTTACATATGTACAGACACAGTTTGACTATAAAACAGGCGAACTTCATATCGTTCGTGAAATTCCGTACTCCAAAACGGAACGTGCGGCTGTCCGCTGCTTCGGCGCTGACGATGTTCGTGAAGGCGTAGCCATCATGCATCATGAAGGTGTAGATGTTTCCATTACAGGCAACTCTACCAACCCGACGCGCTTCCAGCACCCAGTTGCCGGCACATACAAAAAAGAATGTGTGGAAATGGGCAAAAAATACTTCTCCGTGGCATCCGGCGGCGGCACAGGCCGTACACTTCATCCGGACAACATGGCAGCAGGCCCGGCTTCTTACGGCATGACCGATACCATGGGCCGCATGCATTCTGACGCACAGTTTGCAGGTTCTTCTTCCGTACCGGCACACGTAGAAATGATGGGCTTCCTCGGCATGGGCAACAACCCAATGGTTGGCGCATCCGTAGCTGTAGCTGTTGCTGTAGAAGGTGCAGCTAAAGCAGGAAAATTCTAATCCATAAAAAATATTCACAATATGCAAAACGCAGTTTCCAAATTCGGGAACTGCGTTTTTTGACGTGTATACAGTGACGTGTTATAATTGGTATTGAAAAATGTATACAGCTAGGTACGGGCTATCCTAAAAGAATGATATGAGAACTCTTTTGCGGATAGCTCATTTCGTGTAATGATGTATAGTAACAGGTGTTAATAGGAGTTGTGAAGTACATACTTGAATCTAACAACGAGGAAGGAGTATTTGATGAGCGGTAGGAGAAAGATAGCTGTCATGGTAGGCTTGATGATGATGGCATCGGTATCCGTCGTTGGGGCGACCTTTCATCCCGGTGACAGAGGAAGTCAAATTACAGAAATTCAACAAGCTTTGGTACAAAATGGCAGCGATATTTTGGTAGATGGTGATTATGGAACCGGTACGCAGGAAGCTGTCAGAGCGTTTCAGCAGAGCCATGGCTTGGAAGCCGACGGAATTGTCGGTGAACAGACATATGAAGCATTGATGGGAACTGCCATGCCGGAAAATATCAGCAGTCACTTTGAAGAAAAACATGCGATTACAGAACGCATGGTCAGCAATATGGTATTTCCTATTGTAACAGCCAATAATGAAATTCGGGTTATTCAGCAGGCGTTGGCCAACCAGGGATATAATGTCGATGTAGACGGTGTCTTTGGTGTAGGCACAGAACAAGCTATCCGCAAATTCCAGGAAAATCACGGCCTGGAAATCGATGGCGTCGTAGGCCGTGCGACATTTTATGAACTGACAGGACAGGTATTGCCGACTGGCCCGGTACGCCGCTTTGGCAACGGCGGATATGGCAGCCGTACGGGTACGGCCAATTCTGCATTGGCACAGCAGCTATTGGGGATTGCCAATCAATATAAAGGCGTTCCTTATGTATTTGGCGGTACGACGCCGTCAGGATTTGACTGCTCTGGCTTTACGCGCTACGTCTATTCGGCTGTCGGCATTGACCTGCCGCGTATGGCAGATGAACAGTACGACGTAGGCTCTGATGTATCCATGTCTAACCTGCAGCCCGGCGATTTGGTCTTTTTCTCGACATATATGCCCGGTGTATCCCATGTAGGTATTTATATCGGCAACGATCAATTTATCAACGCCTCTAATGACGGCGTCAGTGTAGCCGACCTCAACAGCCGGTACTGGTCGTCTCATTATGTCGGCGCTAAACGGGTCATTTAATACATAGTAATATGTTATAGTTGTTTTAAGTTGTAAATTTAAAACATATTTATATACCATATTGTAACAATTCCATATAAATGAGAGGGCTGCCGCATGAAGCGGGGCCCTCTTTTTTTGGGTTGGTTCGCGTCAGTCGGCTGCAGATACGTTCCTCAGCACAAAGCCACAAATTTTAATCTAACTTTAATTTTTCTCGGCCGTTTTTTAATTTTGTTTTAATCTTCCTATGCTATACTGTGCCCATATAGTGTTTGGACACTAACTATGATACAATACAAGG
>CAVKOP010000007.1:0-19201 GCA_963657835.1 Lachnospiraceae bacterium
TTTGAAAACCGTGCCGTTTTCGATATTAGCGAGCAGGGCCAAATACCGTTCTTCATGATGTTTTTCGATTTCAGCTACTTTTTCAAAAAGTGCGGCAATTTGTGTAAAGCCTTCTTCGCGGGCTTCTTTCGCAAAAGCGGGATACATTTCCGTCCATTCATAATGTTCACCGGCAGCGGCATCTTTCAACGCTTCGATGTCATTGGGCATGCCGCCGTTGAGCAGTTTAAACCAAATTTTGGCATGTTCTTTTTCGTTGTTGGCCGTTTCTTCAAAAAAAGCTTTAATCTGTTCATAACCGGCTTTTTTAGCCACACTGGCATAGTATGTATATTTATTGCGGGCCTGTGATTCTCCGGCAAAAGCAGCCTGTAAGTTTTTTTCCGTTTTGCTTCCTTTTAATTCCATAATAATTACCCTCCCTGTGATGTAATTCGTATGCAATGCGTAGTGTTTTTTTACTCTATACATATAGTATACGGGACTTTTTTGTAAAAATCAATGGATAATAATTATTTTTTAATAACGACATAAAAGATATACGAATGTATATGGCGGCACGATATGGTTTGCAGTAGATTGAGCCTGTAAGATGGCAGTATATTTTCAACACATGTACCATTACTTAGCAAAAAAGATGTTATGCAGCAGTATAGCTTTAATCTACACAGTACTGACAAAAAACGCCAGGCAGCTGCAGTTCTTTTTCTTTTTGACGGGTTAATTTTTGGGCAGCGTTCTTGTCAAACGAGGCAGTTAATTCTTGGCCGCGGCAATAAATGCCCTCGCCGTTGGCAGAACCGTCGAAAGGCAATGGAATCATAGTATTTATTAGTGCATCGAAAGAAATAGGCGTATTCATGTTGTATATCCCCTTTGTAAAAAAGAAACAATATTTTTAATTCGGTATCATCATACGCTTGTTGGATACATATTTCAATAGCCGTAAAGAATGAATAATGAAATTTGATAATTCTATAAAGGAATAGATAAAAGCGAGGCAGCGAGTGAATTGAGAGTTTGCAGCAGGTTTAGTATAATAAGCATACCATATACCGATAGAAGGCAGTTTGAATAGAAAAAAGATGTTAGGGGGATAGAATATGGAATCAAAGGAATTTGCAAGGCGCGGCCGGGAAAAGCAGCCTGTATTGGCTATCTGCTATGATTTTGATAAAACGTTGTCGCCCGATGACATGCAGGCTCAAGGATATATTCAATCGCTGCAGTATGAAGTCGATTCATTTTGGAAAGAGTCCAACGAGCTGGCTAGAAAAAATGACATGGATCAGAACTTGGCATATATGTATAAAATGGTTCATGAAGCAGAAGGCAGGATTATTGTTACGCGGCAAAAACTGCAGCAGTATGGTGCTGGTGTACGGCTTTTTGACGGTGTCGATACGTGGTTTCAGCGCATTCGTGATTATGGAAGGCAAAAAGGGGTTATCGTGGAGCATTATATCATTTCTTCCGGATTAAAAGAGATGATTGAAGGGACACGGGTAGTTCATGAATTTGAAAAGATTTATGCGAATTCTTTTTATTATAATGACCGCGGTGTAGCTGTATGGCCTGCTCAAGTTATTAATTATACAAACAAGACGCAGTTTTTGTTTCGGATTTCCAAAGGCGTATTAGAATACAATGACCCTGGCGTCAATGAATATTTTTCACCGGATGAGATTCGCGTACCGTTTCAGAATATAGCCTATATTGGCGATAGTGATACGGATATCCCATGCATGAAGCTGGTCAATTCCCGCGGGGGCCATTCTATTGGCGTGTTTGATGCCCAATCTATGGATAAGACGAAAGTGTACAAAATGATGCATGATAAACGCATCAACTATTTTGTCCCGGCAGATTATAGAGCCGGGTCTGCACTGGACAAGCTTATCAAGTCGATTATTGATTATACAGGTACCCATGATGTGCTGAAACAGGTAAGTTTTACTTGTATGGAAGAAGCACAGCAGGCAGAAAAATCCCAAAGTGAAATACAGCGTCACAAAGCCAAATGCATTATGCATTTGGAAAGCAGTGACAGTTTTGCAAGTACGCATACCAGCATCAAAGAATTGGCACAGTTTGCTGAGTGGACGCCTGAGGAACGAACGCGTTTGGTGCAGATTGGGCTGCATAATAAGCAGGTTTCATATATTTTGAACGATGCAGATGTGGCGGCTTTTTATCAGCAGTTGATTGGGACAGCCTGCAGTGCAGCAGAACAGAAACTATTAGCACGAATTAAGTCATAGAATTTTTGCCAATACACGGGCTGAAAGGAATTTGGTTGAAAAAAACATTAGACTATGCTCTAAGTGCAACGTATAACGTAATTCATATGTATTGAGAATACGCTCTTCTAAAAAGTAGTGAATCATGGTAAAATTACCTTACATAATCAACATAAGTGTTGTCCCCTTTTCCCTGTTTTCTTATCTTAGGATAACGCACTTATGTTGATTTTTTTTGTGCCATCCTCACTGTAAACCGTGGGTACTTATGGTTGAAGAAGCGGTTTTATGATATAATAAATAGTATTTATGAAATATACATTCAATTTTATTTTTTGAGGAGTTAGATACTATGAAAAAGATTCGCAAGGCTGTAATTCCGGCGGCTGGATTTGGGACTCGTTTTTTGCCGGCAACCAAAGCTACGCCCAAAGAAATGATGCCGATTGTAGATAAACCAGCTATTCAATATATTGTGGAAGAAGCACTGCAAAGCGGTATTGAAGAAATATTGATTATCAGTGGTCATGCCAAACGAGCTATTGAAGATCATTTTGATACCAATACGGATTTGGAACTGCAGCTGCAGCGTCAGGGAAAAACGGATTTGCTGAATATGGTGCGGAGTATTTCAGAAATCAACATTCATTATATTCGTCAAAAACACATGCGCGGCTTGGGGGATGCCGTTCTTTGCGCTCGTTCGTTTATTGATGACGAACCATTTGCGGTCCTGTTGGGAGATGATATTGTATATAATGAAACAGAACCTGCGTTAAAACAGATGATTCATGTGTATGATACGGTCGGTGCTACGGTATTGGGCTGTCAGGAAGTACCTAAAGATAAAGTGTCGGCATACGGCATCGTGAAAGGACAGGCGACAGACAATCCGGATTTGCTGCGTGTCGTCGATATGATTGAAAAGCCATCCGTAGAAGAAGCTCCAAGCCGCTTTGCTGCTTTGGGCCGGTATATTTTGACTCCCGATGTGTTTGAAGTGTTGGAACGAGTACAGCCCGGCAAGGGCAATGAAATTCAGCTGACCGATGCGCTAAAGCTGATGGCTGACAGAGAAGCCGTATATGCATATAATTTTAAAGGAAAGCGCTACGATACAGGCAATAAATTGGGATATTTAAAAGCCGTTGTCGAATATGCCTTGCGGCGTCCTGATTTGGGCGACGATTTCCGTTCCTATCTGCAGGATTTGCTGCAAAAATAGAGCTGTGTTGTAAATTCTTTGTCAAACTGCTGTTTGAGTATAATGACGAGAAATAGTGTATATGATATAATAGTATACATGAAAGATTTTATCGAAAGGCAGTGAATAAGATGACAAAGATTGCATTGAAGTCAGGATTTGTGTTTGATGTAACCAACTTGTACGGTCCGGACAATGTGACGGCAGAAGACGTAAAAGAGTTGGAACCCATATATACCAAGGCACATGAAACACTCATGAAAATGCGGAAAACCGGCATTATGGCAGGACATTTGTCCAAGGACGGTATGCCGGAAGAAGTACTGTTTCCCCAGCTTCCGTATGTGACAGAGGGTAATATAAACAATCCGGAACGCATTATGGCGTTGGAAGAATTGGCACGGACGGTACGAAATAGAGTAGATGCTGTGGTATTTTTCGGTATTGGCGGGTCGTATTTAGGCGGCAAGGTACTGTTTGATGTACAATGCGGCGCGTTTTGGAATTTAAAAAGCACGAAAGAACGTAATGGCTATCCCAAAGCATTTTTTGCCGGCAATAATGTAGATTCTCATACATTGGGCGAACTGATTCAATTTTTAAAACATGACAGCAGGGAAAAGTCGTCCTACACTGTGATGGGGGTAGTTATTTCTAAGTCGGGTTCGACGATTGAACCCATGTCGAATTACATGGTCCTGCGGGAAGCCATGAAGGAGGCAGGCATCACTTTGGAAACGGTGGCTGTCACCGATCCACATGAAGAAGCGGAAAAAGAAACGCTGCTTCATCATATGGCACGAAATGCGGGCTGGCCGATTTTCTTTGTGCCCGATGGCGTTGGCGGCCGGTTCAGTGTCTTCTCGGAAGTCGGCTTGATTGTAGGCGCTTTGACGGGATTTGATATTCGCCAATTTTTAGCCGGCGCGCGGGATATGGACAAAGTGTGCCAGAATCCGGATATTTGGCAGAACCCGGCCTTGCTCAACAGTGTCTTGAAATATTTGGCCGGAGCCAAACATGGACATGATTTGGAAGTACTGATGCCGTATGCCGATAATTTGAAGTCATTATCGGAATGGTATATTCAGCTTTTGGCTGAGTCGCTGGGCAAGCGAGTCGATAAACAGGGCAAGGTCGTCAACTATGGCCGCACGCCGATAGTGGCTGTCGGCACGACGGATATGCATGCCCAAACGCAGGAACATCAGGAAGGGCCGAAGGATAAAGTTGTACAATTTGTTTCTATTGCCAAATGGGATGATGATTTGACAGTTCCTCATATCTATGATCAGTATCCTAAATTAGCTGCCTTCAGCGGTCTGCCTCTCAGCAGTATTTTGGAAGCTGCCCGCAGTGCCAATGCAGAGGCGCTGGCTGGCGACAGACGGCCGAGTGCTAATTATATTTTACCGGAACTGACGCCGTATCATTTAGGGGAATTGATGTTTATGTTGTGCTTGTCTATTGCCTATGAAGGTGAATTTGCTAATGTAGATGCATTTAATCAGCCAGGCGTAGAAATTTATAAAAAGTTTTTGGGAGCAAGATTACAAACGTTGCAGGAAGGATAACACTATGAATGTATTAGTAACTGGCGGCGCCGGCTATATCGGCAGCCATACAGTGCGTGCGCTGTTGGCTCAGGGGCATCATGTGACCGTATTGGATAATTTATCACGCGGGCACCGTGCGGCCGTGCCAAAGCAGGTTCCTTTGATTATTGAAGATATTCATCATATTGACGCCGTGCGGCACATACTGGAGGATAATCATATTGAAGCAGTTATGCATTTTGCCGCTCACAGCCAAGTCGGTGAATCGATGGAAAATCCAACGATATATTATGACAACAATGTGGTTGGCTCATATAGCTTGTTGGAAGCTGTACGGCAGGCCGATGTGAAATATTTTGTTTTTTCTTCTACAGCTGCTGTATACGGCGAACCGGAAAAGACGCCGATTACAGAGGATATGCCCTATTGTCCGACTAATGTATACGGTCAGACGAAATTGATGATTGAAAATATGCTGGCTCAGTTTAGCCGGGCATATGGCCTGCGTTACGTCGCGCTGCGGTATTTCAATGCGGCAGGCGCTTCGCCGGACGGCATCATTGGCGAAGATCATACACCGGAAACCCATTTGATTCCGCTGATTTTGCAGACTGCTTTAGGACAGCGTAAAAGCATCAAAATCTTTGGAACAGATTATCCGACACCGGATGGTACATGCATTCGCGATTATATTCACGTTACAGATTTGGCAGATGCCCATTGCCGTGTGTTAGCGTATCTGGCTCAAGGCGGTCACTCCCAGTATTTTAATTTGGGTTCGCAGCACGGTTTCAGCGTACGGGAAATGATTGAAACGGCAAAGAAAGTAACCGGCCGTGATTTCCCTGTAGAAGAAGCACCGCGCCGTGCCGGTGATCCGGCTGTTTTGATTGCCGGGTCTGAAAAAATCCGTCAAGTGACGGGATGGCAGCCTCAGCATAGCAAGGTAGAAACGATTATAGCTGATGCGTGGAATTGGCATCGTCATCATGCAAAGGGATACGATGATAAAAAATGACATATCAATCCTGATAGGTCGCGTAAGGAACGGTTTAGTTCATCACAGAAGAACTTGGCTCCCGTATGGAGCAATCCTGCTTTGTTTGGCAGGTATTTGGTTCTGTTGGGATGACCGTTCCGCAGGCCAGGAACTCATACGGGAGAAGAAGAACGAAAGCCGTTCTTCCTCTCCCGTTTTTTCTGCCGCAAACGACGACGTACAGGAACAAAAAGAAACAGGAACCTTGGTTTACAGCACGGCTGCTGCTCGGCAGTCCAAACCGCTTCCTGATTTGTTTGCCCATAGTTTGCCGAAGAAAACTATGGCAGAAGCGGCACCGTCCGCAGCCGTTCAGTCTCCCAAAACCGCACAGAAAGGAGAAACCAAGCAGGCCTCACTGCCCAAAGTATGCGGCATAGTAGAAAATGGCGGTCAAAAATTAGTTTTTCTGCAGCATGACAACAAGACAAACGTGTATGGCATAGGCGATGTGCTGAATGGCTATCGCGTTGTATACATCAATACTCGTGCCGTGGGACTGCAGAAAGAAGATGTAATTATAGAAATTCCGATGTAATGAGGAGATGACTATGAACTATCGACGTGCAATGATTATGTTGAGCTTGGCGTTATGGAGTATGCCGGTGTATGAAGCGGCAGCACTTTCTGTCCATGTGCAGGATGCACCGATACGGTCTGTCCTGGAAGGCCTGGCTCGCAGTGAAAACTTGAATTTGGTTTTAGATGATACGGTGCAGGGGATGATGACCATGCATCTTACGGATGTTACTGCCGGCGAAGCGATAGAGGCGATTGCTGCCAGCCAAAATCTGTTTTATGATAAAAGCCGGAGTGTACAGACGATTACGGCAGGGAGAAAAAGAGAAGGAGCCAGGACGTTTCATACATGGAAACTGCAGTATGCCTCGCCGAAAGATGTACAGGAAGCGGTGCGGGCAGTGGTTCCTGAAGCGGATGTTCGCTGTCATGCCGACACGAATTCCCTGGTCGTCGGAGCGACCTGGCAGGAAGCGGCAGCTGTACAGGCGCTGCTGCAGCAGATTGACCGGCTTCCGCAGCAGGTAGATGTAGAAGTGGAAATTGCCTCTATTGATAAAAATGCTATGAAAAATATGGGTGTAGAGTGGAGTTGGTCCAGCGTGCAGGGTGGTGCCGGACATGAGCAGCTTTTTTCCTTCAACGCGCAGATTCAGGCTTTGGAAGCCAAAGGAAAAGCTAGGATTCTTGCCAAGCCGCATATGGTAGCCAGCAACGGCAGGGAAGCCCGCATTTTTATTGGTGATAAAATCCCTGTGCAGACAGAATATATGTCGAATGGAGAAAAGGCGACGACGACGGAATACAAAGATGCCGGTATAAAACTGACATACATACCCCGCATTCATCAGGACGGCAGCGTAACGGCCTCGATTGAAGCAGAAGTAAGTACGCCTATTTTTGTCAATGAATTAAAAGCGTACCGGATTTCCACCAGACAGGCCCAGACCGTGGTGCGGATGGAGCCGGACAAGACCTTGGTTATTGGCGGACTGATTAGCCGGGAAGAAGTGGAAAGTTTTCGTAAAGTGCCTCTTTTGGGCGACCTGCCGCTGCTGGGTAGGCTGTTTCGCAGCCAGTATACGTCAGCCAAGGATACCGAAGTGGTTATTTTGCTGCGGTCAAAAGTGCTGGATACATAGAAAATGGGGGTTTTCTATTGACATTTAATGTAAGTTTAGTATAATAAACATCAACAACACTATTATTCCCACAGAAAAAAGTGTCGATGGAAAAAAGTAGGACTGTAGATATCTTCGCAGAGAGCCGGTGGCTGGTGTAAACCGGTAAGTGATGCAGTGTGAAGTTCTTTCCTGAACTGCAAGACTGAACAAAGAAGTAGGTCGAGCCGGTGTGGCAGCCGTTATGTATGCTATGAGTTGATCTGATTCGAGATTATTAGGGTGGTACCGCGGAACTTTCCGTCCCTTGGGTATCACCCTTTTTTTATACTATGAATTGGATAAGCAGGGTGGTACCGCGAGTTCATCGTCCCTCTATGGAGGGGCGATTTTTTTATGGGAGTAGGATTAATTATTTTATTGCAAAGAGGGAAAGGGGTTTTTCTCATGGAGACAACATGGATTCAAGTTTTTATTATTCTCGTATATATTGGCGTGCTTTTTGGCATTAGCTGGTATGTAAAACGCAGAGCAGCCGGTTCATCAGAAAACTATGTGCTGGCAGGCCGCAAATTGACGACGCCTTTGATTATGGTATCGATTGTTGGTCTAGCCGTCGGCGGTGCTTCTACCATTGGTGTAGCAGAACAAGCGTATAAAGTAGGCTTGTCTGCCGGCTGGTATACTGCTGCTTGGGGTATCGGTGCCATCGTCATGGGGCTTACGGTAGCTAAAAAATATCGCCGCCTGAATATTACGACGATTCCGGAAATGCTGGAACGGTACTATGATAAAAAAGGCGCCATTGCCGGTATTTTCTGCCAGGTACTGGTGCAGCTGGTCGTTATGAGCCTGCAGTTTGTTGCCGGCGGCGCTATCTTGTCGGCTTTGATGCCTGCTATTTTTACGCCGCTTACAGGTATGCTGGTAAGCGCTGTTGTTTTCATCGGGATTACCGTTATTGGCGGCATGTGGTCTGCCAGCCAGTCGAATGTATTAAATGTTACGCTGCAGTATATGGGCATTACCGTAGCCGCATTTCTTATTTTGGCAGCAGCCGGAGGAATAGATGTGGTAGCTATTCAGGCACCGACGATTCACTCGCTTGATTTTATCAGCGGCGTAGGACCGATGACTATTATTACTTGGATTGTTGTTTTGATTACAGTTAATCTTTCGTTACAAGCTATTATTCAGATTTCTTTAGGGGCCAAAGATGTACAGACGGCACGGAAAGGCTTTATTATTGGCGGCTTAGTAATGCTTCCGGTTGGGTTTATTGCTGCGTTCCTTGGTGTCATTGCGGCTGAAATGTATCCGAATATTTCAGCAACAACAGCACTGCCAAAGTTGATTATGTCACTGAATCCGTGGATTGCCGGTGTTACGCTGGCTTCGCTTTGGGCGGCTGATGTCAGCACGGCCTGCAATTTGCTCTTGTCGGCAGCAACGCTGTATTCTCACGATATTCATAAACGGTTTATCGAACCGGATATGTCCGATGCCAAATACATGCGCGTTACGCGAATCTCTGTTGTTTTGCTGGGGCTGCTGACGTTATGCGGTGCGCTGACTATCAGCGGTATTATTGCCACGTTGATGGCAGGTCTGTCCCTGATGGCTGCGTTTGGCGTCATCGTGCTGATGACTATGTATGCACCCAAATACTGTGCCAAAGAAGCTGCGTTTTATACGATTATCGCGTCTATTGTCGTCTTGGTCGCATGGATGTTTGTGCCGGCTGTCCGCATTCTGCCGCACGTTATTTATGCAGAATGGATTGTCTGCGGCGGCATGTTCTTGGGAATCAGCGCCTTGTCCCACAATACGATTAAGGTGGAAGGCATGGAAATGGAAAAAGAAAAAACGGTTACAGCTCCGGCCCAGCATTAAATATCATATATATTATTGGATTTGCGTTAAGCACGGCAGCACGACACTGCTGCCGTGCTTTTTTGCGCAGCAATTATAAAAAAATAAAAGCTATCGTCAGTTGAAAGAAAAAACTCCCTGTTGCCGCAGTAGGTATATTAGCCAGCCAACGTGTACTTGCAGCACAGGGAGATGATAGTATCGCCCACAATACTATCATACAAAGTTTAGACGAGAGGGCACCGTACTGTCAATACAATCTGCAGCTGTATCTAACTGCAGCAGGCCGGGAAAATACGAAGCATGCCGGCAGTATGGGAACGGGACAGTACGAAAATAATATGAATGCATGGGAACGCATATGATTTTCTTGCCGGCGGCAGCAGCGTTTTTGCTTTTTATAAAGAAAGACTCCTCTATGCCAGCTTTTTTATGTGGCATAGAGGAGTCGTGTACCTTTATCCGTTATTGTTCTTTATTGTTGCGGGCTGCCTGTGACGGTGTTTTCTTTGCGTCAGCTGCTTTTTGCTTGTCTTGATTGGATTTATTTTGTGCAGCAGATTTTTTCTTAGCCGTATCATTTGCTGCATCGGATTTCTTTTCTTCCTTGGGCTGTTCTGTAATGCGTTCCATACCGGCAGGAACGGAGAATTCAGATGATTTGGCATCTTCTGTAGCAGAAGACATATAATCACGCCAAATTTCTGCCGGAATCGTGCCGCCGTATACTTCGCCCAGGCTGTGTGCGCCTGTGTCATCGCCAATCCAAACGGCCGTTACAATATCCGGCGTATAGCCTACAAACCAGGCATCTACGTTGTTGTCCGTTGTCCCTGTTTTGCCGGCTGCCGGGCGGCTGATAGCTGCTGCCGTGCCGGTGCCGTGTGTGATAACTCCTTCCAGCATGTAGGTCATTTCGTAGGCTTCTTTTTCTGTCATGACCTGCGTTTTTGTTTCATTGTGGCTGCGTGATGTTTCATCTTCAATCACATTGCCGTTTCGGTCAAGGATTTTTATAATGGCCGTCGGTTTGACATGAACCCCTTTGTTGGCAAATGTCCCGTAGGCACTGGCCATTTCAAGCGGAGTAACGCCGCGTGTCAAGCCGCCTAACGCCATGGCCAAATTGTCATCTTTTTTGTCCAGCGTAGTAATGCCCATCTTTTTGGCATTGGCAATGATGCGGCTTGTACCGACTTTATCAGCCAGCTGGACGGCGACGGTGTTGACCGAATTGGCTAAGGCATCGCTCAGCGTCATCGTGCCGCCGAAGCTCTTGCCGGCATTTTGCGGACTCCAGCCGCCGTATGTAACGGGCTTGTCTTCAATCGTGGTAGCCGGAGTCATGTCATGCTGCAGCGCTGTCATATAAACGAACGGCTTGAAGGCAGAACCAGGCTGACGAACGGCCATGCTGGCACGATTGAAGCTGTCTTGGCCGCGGCCGCCGACCATAGCCAAAATATGACCTGTTTTGGGGTCAATGGAAACAATCGCTGCCTGCGGCTGCAGCAGACCGTTTTTATCTCGGTAATTATCCGGTAAATGACGCAGTGCCCGTACAGCAGCATGCTGTTTTTCAGCATCCATCGTCGTATAAATTTTCAGGCCTTCTTTGTAAAGTGCGTCATCGCCGTATTTAGCAGCAACCTGTTGGGATACATAATCGATAAAGGAAGCTGTTTCCGCGTTTTCGGATGTCTGTTTTTTCTTGGTTAATTCCAAATCATCCGCTTTGGCGGCTTCGCCGTCGGCCTGCGAAATATAGCCATACTTGACCATTTGGTCGATTACGGTGTTCGTGCGGTTTTTAGCTTCATTCAAATTATTGAACGGTGAGTAATAATTTGGACTTTTGGGAAGACCGGCCAGCATAGCGCATTGTTTAAGCGTTAATTCACTGACGTCTTTATCAAAATACGTTTTAGCGGCCGTTTGAATACCGTAGGCACCTTGGCCGAAGTAAATCTGGTTCATATACATTTCCAGAATTTCTTTTTTGCTGTACTTGCGTTCGATTTCCAAGGCAAGCATGGCTTCCTGAATTTTACGTTTCAGTGTTTGTTCCTGCGAAAGAAACGCATTTTTGGCAAGCTGCTGTGTAATTGTACTGCCCCCTTGGGCAATGCCGCGGTTGGTGAAGTTGGTAATCACAGCACGAACGATGCCGATGGGGTCGATGCCGATATGGTCATAAAATCGGTTGTCTTCAGCAGCAATAAAGGCGTTTTGTAAATTGGGCGGGACTTTGTTGATATCAATCGGCAGTCTGTTTTGATCAGAATGAAGGGTAGTAATCAGCCGTCCGTGAATATCAAAAACCTGTGATGATACAGCTGGCCTCATGTTGTTGTTGACAGCCGGCAGACTTTGGTATGCTGCAAAAATATAACCAAAGGCAAGACCGGCAGCAATGACAAAACAGAAGGCAATCAAGAGACGGATGCGGCGAAACGGCCCTGATTTTTTAGCGTGTTTTGCTCTGCGTCTGGGTGTGTACATATATCCTCCTAATATAAAGCGGGCGTGACAAGGGGTGCCAAACTAGTGGGCGCGGACGATGCCAAACTCGTTTCCATAATGGTTTGACATAGATAAATAAACTTTACTAATTCCTTATTATAGCATATTCATGTTTATAAGCCTATATATGTATAGATACTTTTGTATCATGAAAACACGGCAAATCCAAGACGGCTATGTCTCATGTATATTAATAGGATATAAAATATAATATATAAAGTAGTATATGATATTGTTAAAATAATATACAATAAATAAAAGAATTATCTTGACAAGGCTAGGCTAATAGAGTACTATAATGATGAAAACACTTTAAATAGTATACACATTATCGCAGGAGGTAAAGGGATATGGCAATGGATAGAGAGAAAGCTTTTGTATTATGGTTCGATGAACTGCGTCGGGGTGACGTAGCCTTAGTTGGCGGCAAATCGTCTTCTTTGGGAGAATTGACATCACAGACCAGCGTGCCTGTACCATACGGGTTTGCAACGACTGCAGAAGGGTATCGCTATTTCATGCACGCTACCGGACTCGATAAAAAAATAAAAGAATTGCTGCAGGGACTGACCGATGTAGAAGATCCGATTCAGCTCCGCAGTGTTACGGCAGATATTCGCGCAGCTATCTGCGCAGCAGATATGCCGGATGATTTGGCAGATGTCATTCGGAAAAGCTACGATGAATTAGGTAAAAAAGTAGGAGAAGCCAATCCGTTTGTTGCCGTACGTTCTAGTGCAACTGCAGAAGACCTGCCGGACGCCAGCTTTGCCGGCCAGCAAGATACGTATTTAAACGTACAGGGCGCTGATATGGTCATTCAGAAAGTAAAAGAATGCTATGCCTCGACCTTTACGGACCGTGCGACATACTACCGCACGAAAAAAGGCTTCGATCATTTATCCGTTGCATTGAGCGCAGCCGTTCAGATGATGGTATTTTCCAAAGCGGCCGGCGTTATGTTTACTGTAGACTTGGTAACAGGTGATGATTCGACCATTACGATTGAAGGGGCCTGGGGCCTTGGTGAATATGTCGTACAAGGCACGGTTACGCCGGATAATTTCAAAGTCAAGAAAGATGACTTGACTATTCTTTCCAAGATGATTAATACGAAACCAATCAAATTAGTACGCAAACCAGGCGGTGACTGCGAAGAACAGCTCGTTCCTGAAGACGAACAGAAAAAACAGGTTATTTCCGATGAACAAGTAAAAGAATTGGCAACGTATGCCAAAGCAATTGAAGCCCACTATGGCTGCTATATGGACATGGAATGGGGCGTTGACGAACGGGATAACAAAGTATGGCTGCTGCAGGCTCGTCCGGAAACGGTTTGGTCTAAGAAAAATAAAGAAAAACAGGAAGAAAACGCAGCCGTTACGACAGAACGCAGCGTCGTTGTCAAAGGTTTACCTGCCAGCCCGGGCAGTGCTGCCGGCAAGGCCCATGTTATTTTAGATCCGGCTCAGATTGCTGAATTCAAAGACGGTGAAATTCTCGTTACGACGATGACTGCTCCGGACTGGGTACCGGCGATGAAGAAAGCAAAAGCCATTGTAACCGATGCAGGCGGCATGACCTGCCATGCTTCTATTGTCAGCCGTGAATTGGGGATTCCGTGCATTGTTGGTACGAAGAGCCGCAGCGTAGAAGCCACGACGACGATTGAAGACGGCATGGAAATTACCGTTGATGCAACGAACGGTATTGTATACGCCGGCGTAGTTTCCGACATTGTTAAACCGAAAGAAGCAGCCGCTCCGGCAGGAACGACAACCGTAGTAGCCGCAGAACCGGCACCGATTACAGGTACTAAGATTTACATGAATCTGGGCAACCCGGATTTGGCTGAAAAATATGGCAAACTTCCCTGCGACGGCATTGGACTGATGCGTGAAGAATTTATTTGGACGACCTTTATTCATGAACATCCGCTGTATCTGATTGAAATCGGTCAGGCAGACCGCGTAGTCAATCAGCTGGCTGACGGCATGCGCAAGGTTTGCCAGGCATTAGCTCCGCGCCCGGTAACGCTCCGCCTCAGCGATTTCAAATCCAGTGAATACCGCAACTTGAAAGGCGGCGATGCCTATGAACCGCAGGAAAGCAGTGCCCTTTTAGGCTGGCGCGGTGCTTCCCGGTATTACGATCCCAAATACATTGAAGCCTTCAAGCTGGAACTGCAGGCTGTCCGCAAAGTACGAGAAGAATACGGCTTTAAGAATTTGAACATTATGGTTCCGTTCTGCCGTCGTGTCGATGAAATGGAACGGATTGTCAATATTATGGCAGGAGAAGGCCTGCATCGCGGCCCGGACTTCAAAGTATGGCTCATGGCAGAAATTCCGTCGAATATCATTATGGCCGATCAGTTCAACAAATTTGTTGACGGATATTCGATTGGCTCCAATGATTTGACGATGCTTATTATGGGCTGCGACCGTGACAACGAAACCGTTGCGCCTCTCTTTGATGAACGCAACTTGGCTGTCAAGAGAGCCATTCGCCACTTGATTGCCGTAGCGCATAAAGACGGCAAGACCGTATCGATTTGCGGTCAGGCTCCCAGCGTATATCCTGATTTTGCAGAATTCCTCGTTAAGAGCGGGATTGATTCCATTTCTGTCAACCCGGATGCCGTTGTTGCAACGCGCAAACATGTTGCACAAATCGAACAGCGTATCCTAATGGATTCCCTGACCGGAAAAGGCCGTGCAGAAACAGAAGATTATACATGGTAATTTGATATACAGATAGCGTAAAAGGCGGTGTCCAAAGGAAAATCCCATTTCTTTTGGCCCGCCTTTTTAGTATATTGGTTTAAATAGTATACATAAATGCGTAAATGTGATATGATACTAGTAAAAATAGTCATATTATTGTACCCTGGGAGGTGAAACCGCGATATGCTATCGGAACGGCAAGAAACGATTTTGCGTATTGTGAAAGAAAGCAGCCCGATTACTGGGCAGAAAATAGCCAATCAGCTCCATGTCACACGGGCAGCGCTGCGGTCTGACCTGGCGATTTTGACGATGCTGGGATTGATTGATGCACGTCCTAAACTGGGATACTTTTTTGTGGGCGACCAAGAAAAAGATTTGTTATCTCAAGCTATTATGGATATTAATATTGAAACATGTCTCTCACAGCCTGTTATTGTGGGGGAACATACCAGTGCCTATGATGCTATTATTGCCATGTTTACAGAAGATGTCGGCACGGTATTTGTCGGCACAGACAATATACTGGCCGGTGTCGTATCCAGAAAAGATTTGCTGAAAACCGCAATGGGAAATAATGATTTGCGGGCGCTGCCTGTACGTATGGTCATGACGCCTGTCAGTAAGCTGATTTATGTACAGCCTCATGAAAAGGCATTAGTAGCAGCGCAGCGGATGATTGAATATGAAGTAGATTGTCTGCCTGTCGTCCGCGTCATGGATACAGACGATGAAGAACGCAAAGAACTGCAGATTGTAGGAAGAATATCCAAAACGAACATTACCCGTTTATTTGTAGAATGCGGCTTAGGGAGGAGAACGTAACGTGAGCAAACCAATTATTTATGCCTGCTCGGACTCATTGGGTGATACAGCCGAACGAGTTGCCAGAGCAGCAGCAAGTCAGTACGACAAGCAGGAATTTGATATTATGCGCATGCCTTACATACGGACCGAACAGCAAGTCGAGGATTTGGTGCAGAAAGCCGTAGAAAATCAGGCCATGATTTGTTATACGATTATTTCTCCGGTACTGCGCAACAAACTAAAAACGCTGACGAGTGCCGCCCATATTACGGCGATTGATATTATCGGCCCCATGCTGGCCGGTGTAGGAACGCTGACGCAGACAGAACCGACGACCAAACCGGGGATGATTCATCAGCTCGATGAAGAATATTTCAAACGGGTAGAAGCGATTGAGTTTGCTGTTAAGTTTGATGACGGCAAAAATCCGATGGGATTTTTGAAGGCAGACATTGTCATTGTCGGCGTATCCCGTACTTCCAAAACACCGTTGTCCATGTATTTGGCTCATAAACGAGTCAAAGCGGCTAATCTGCCGCTGGTGCCGGAAGTCGCACTGCCGCCGGAATTGTTTGAAGTACCGGCACGAAAAATTGTCGGCTTGATTATTGACCCATTTAAATTAAATTTTATTCGTTCGGAACGGCTGCGCAGCATGGGCCTGGATTCAAATGCCAGCTACGCCAATATTGAACGCATCAATGAAGAATTGACCTATGCGCGGGGCGTAATGCGCCGGCTGCACTGTCCGATTATTGATGTATCTTCAAAAGCAATTGAAGAAACAGCCAATCTTGTTATGGAAATTGTCAAACGTAATAAAGAGCTGTATCACGAATAAAATGGCATAGGGAAAAGACGCCATTTGGCGTCTTTTTTTGCTATATACATGCAGAATCCTTGGATTTTACAGGAGAATAAAGCGATGACACATGAAACGACTGCCCTCTACGAGGCTATACAGCAGGCACTGCAGGAACCGGAGTTTTTGCAGACTGCCGGACTGGACAGACAGGATATGCAGCAATTGATGCAGACAATGCAGCTGTCCCAAAAAGTAAACGCGTTATGGACGTGCCGTAGTGAAGACGGCTGGTTTTATTCTCCTGCTGTTCTTCAAGTACTGCAGACAGCTTCCGTGTGGCAGCAGGTACCGGAAGGCGGCTGGCTGGCATACTGCTACTGCAGCGTATTGGAACGGCTTTTTCCAAGTACAGGTGCGCAGTGGACCTGTTGGGACGGGACGCCTGTTAGGCATGGCGATGCAGAATCGTATCGGCTGGGCCGCTTGCTTTTCATGCAGATTTTGCGCGGACTGTATGAATATGAAGCGAGAAACAATGCGTTCAATCCGACTAAAAATTTTGATTTTTTATCCTATGAAGAAGTAATCAGGCAGGGATATACGCAGGAATACCTGATTATGAAGCGTATTTTTGCCAATGAATATATCTATGAATTTATGCGTATTGGCGCGGACATTTCTCCGTTTAATACATTGGGCCATATTGCCGGCGTTCACTATACTGCCGTGTACGCGGCACGGCAGCTGGCTAAAGCCGGTGTTCCCGTAGATACAGCGTTAATTTCCGGAGCCGCGGCCTGTCATGACCTGGGAAAATACGGCTGCAAAAAAAATGAAGAAAAACGAGTTCCTTATTTACATTATTATTATACGGGCATATGGTGTCAACGCGTGGGAGTATCCGGCATCGGTCATATTGCAGCAAATCATTCTGTCTGGGATTTGGAATTGGAAAACCTGTCTGTGGAATCGCTGCTGCTGATATACGCCGATTTTCGAGTAAAAAGCACTCGCAGCAAGCATGGCGAAGAAGTGATTCATTTTTATACATTGGCCGAAGCCTTTGACGTTATTTTGAGCAAATTGGACCATGTAGATGCTGCCAAGAAACAGCGGTATCAAAAAGTATATGCCAAACTGGCAGACTTTGAGCAGTTTATGAAAGAACGGGGTATATGCGTGGAACTGCCTGCAGATTTTTCAAACCGCCCGGCAGAACCAAGACGCCGGGTGGTAAAAGAAAAGGTACTGCTGGACGGCAAAGCGGTAGTAGATCAGTTAAAATACGCAGCGATTGACCACAATATCCGGCTCATGAGCTTGTTTCGGGACGAAAGTGATTTTGGCAAATTAATCGAAGCTGCGCGCAGCGAGCGGCTGTGGAAAAATGTTCGCACATATATGGGAATTTTTGAAGAATATTCTACGTATATGACAGAACATCAAAAAGTAATGATATTAAAATTTTTGTATGAATTATTGTCTCATAAAGAAGGAGATATCCGCCTGCAGGCAGCGTCCTTTATGGGGCGTATGGTTGCTGATTTTAATGATCAATACACTAAAGAACTGCCGCAGGGCGTATCGCTGCCCTGCAAAAACGTGACGAATGCGTCGCTGTTTGCGCAGTATACGGAGATGATTCTGTATCCGGACATTCGCTTTACAGAACAGCATAAGCAGTGGATTGGCTATTGTTTCAGCACCTTTGTCAATGCTGTGCTGACTCACTGTTCGGCTGCGGACAAAGCGGCATATCTGGCCAGTCTGCAAAACTACTATGGTACCAGCACCTATACAGATGAACAATATATTATATTGCTGAAAGCCTTGGCTGATATGGATAACGAGGCAGTTTGCGGTACTTTCAGGGAAGCGGCCCAACAGTTTATCCTAAAAGCTATCCAAGCGGACTCGTACAATCTGCGTATTGCCGCCCTGCTTACGGCACGGCATGTTTTGCCGTCATACACTGGCGAACGCTGGTATCAAGAACTGCTGCAGGTCATGAATTTGCCGGCAGAACGCCGCCGTTTTGAAGAAAAAGAGGGCAGCCTGTTTTTAATTGATTTAAAAATGGGCACGCATTGGGTTGTCAAAGTAGCGAATATAGAACTCATGCTGCGTTGTATCGATGAGCGGTGCAGTAAGGGCGATGTCATGCATTTAGGCATGCATTTAACGAATTTGCTGAAGGTCAGTGAAACTATTTTTGTCCGTCAGGCAGCTGGGGAAAGTTTGCTGCGCATTGCCGATGCCATGACGTATTCACAGCGCAATGAACTAGCGGTAGAATTGTTTAACGGTTTGGAAATCGGCGATCCCCAGATTGCCAAATACATGCCGGAATTTTTGGGGCGCATGATTCTCAAACTGCCGCCGCAGGAGTTTGATGAGTGTATCAGCACGATTGCGTCACAGATTGTGTCAGCTAATATCACGCTGGCATCATCGATGGTTCATACGGTAGGCGTTATTTTAGAACATTTTTCTGCCTTTGCCGCCGCTTTTCCGGAAGATGAGGCCAGCCATCAGAAACGGCAGCTGCGGCTTTTGTACATTATGATAAAAGCCTTTGCACATTATAATAAAGAATTGAGCCGCGATGCATTTCGCGATATGGGCCGGTTTATTTTCGGCAGCGTACAAATGGCACTGCCGCAGAAAGATGTTCTCTTTGCGCACTGTTATAAAAAACTGCTGGTTCTTTTGGATGAAAATTCAGAAGAAACACTGGATTTTTACAGTAATGCCGCCGTACTCAATCACATGTACCGCTATATTAGGCA
>CAVKOP010000007.1:19211-29553 GCA_963657835.1 Lachnospiraceae bacterium
ATATTGGGCAGCATCAGTTTGCCAAGGGAGAGTTTGCTTTTGCGGCTCATCGCAAAGCCTGTTTTTATCCGGGGACATTTGATCCCTTCAGCTTGGGACATAAAGCCGTTGCCTGTAAAATTCGGGATTTGGGATTTGATGTCTACTTGGCTTTGGATGAATTTTCTTGGTCCAAACATACGCAGCCTCGGCTGATGCGGCGTAAAATTATGAATATGTCTGTCGCTGATGAAGAAAACATATATCCGTTTCCCGATGATATACCAGTCAATATTGCCAATCCGCAGGATATTCATCGCCTGAAGGAAATTTTTTCCGGGAAAGAATTATATATTGCTGTAGGAACGGATGTCATTCAAAATGCCTCGGCATATAAAGCAGAGCCGACGGCAGATTCTATCCATACGGTAAATCATATTGCCTTTGCTAGAGAAACGCGGCGAAGTGAAGGACAGGCCCAGGAAGCGAAAGGATACAACATAACAGGAAACGTGATTCAACTGACGCTTGATAAGTTTTATGAAGACATCAGCTCGACAAAAATCCGTGAAAATATTGATTTGAACCGTGATATTTCCAATCTCATTGATGCGGCAGCCCAGCAGTTTATTTATGACAACAATATGTACCTCCGCGAGCCGGCATATAAACATGTGTTGGAAGCGCGTGAAATCGGTATTGGCGCATTTAAGCCGCGGGGCGCTGAAAGTCTGTGGCCTATTTGCGGCGAATTGTGGAAAAAAGGATATAATACGGATGTTTTGGACCGATACGTAGAAAAAGAACAGGTGTGGACGCTTTATATTGATGACGCCGGACCGCAGAAAACCATGATTGCGTACGGCGCAGTTCATCGTGTCGGCACACGGGATCTGCTTAAGGAATTCGGCAGTACGGAAGCAGCCGCCCATATCCGCCGGGCCGCTGGCGGCAGTATTGCCTGCATTGGTTTTTTATATGCCAATGATTCATCGAGCATTGCTAATGTCAGCCAGATTATGATTACAGAGCTGCTGACTGAATTGATTGCGCGCGATTTCACGTATGCCGTATATCATCCGGCAGATGAAGAAGCAGGATATGATGAAGATGTCATTGCGGCACTTACCCAGCAGGGATTTGTCAATATTGCGCCTGATGAGGTCTATCCGCTGTATGCTGTCGATATGAAGTCCCCTGTCGTTATTTTCCGAGATGTAGAAACGACGATTAAAAATCCGTTTAATAAAAATCCCCGTGTGCGGCAGGCAATAAACCAGGCGCATCAGAACTTGCTGGCAGTGCTCAATCGGATTTATCCGGGAAAATTACTGTTGTCTTTTGCTATGAGTGCTGTCCATCATAAAATCATTCACAAAGTAGCCGAAATCAATGGCGTTTCTATTGTAGAAGACAAAAAGAAGCGGCGCGGCCCCTATATGTCCGTCCCGTTCGGCAAAGCCCTGAGCGATGTACTGGTGCCGAATACGGTAACGAAAAGTCTGCATATCGACAAATACTTTGACCGCCTGGTTAAGAGCTTTACGATTGCCGAATCCCACCATTATTCTCCTGTTGAAAATCAAGTGAAAACGATAAAATCATTCAACAGGCCGGTTATTCTTATTGATGATTTGCTGCACAAAGGACATCGCATGCGCATGCTGACGCCGTATTTGCAGGAAAACGGCGTTGTCATTAAAAAAGTACTGGCAGGCGTAATGACAGGGCGGGCAATGGATATGATGGCTGAAAAGCATATTCAGGCTGAAAGTGCGTATTTTCTGCCGACATTGGAAGTATGGCTGAATGAAAGGGACTGCTATCCTTTTATTGGCGGTGACAGCATCGATAACGCGCACAACTACAGCGGCTATGACAGCAACCCGGCCATCAATTTGGTACTGCCGTATGTCAATCCGCATTTTATTTGCCGCGGTGATGCCCAGGCTAGCTATTGGTATTCTTTGACATGTCTGCAAAATGCGGCACACATTATGCAGACGCTGCAGGAAGTATATCAGGAAACGTATGAAAAGCGTTTGACATTGAAGCGGCTGGGCGAAGTGATTACCTATCCCCGTATTCCGGATATTGATGTCGGCGTTAAATTTGATGAAAATATGGATCCCACTCGCTTTATTGAAAATGATATAGAACGGCTGGTACGGCTGCGGTGGGGAGACAGTGCATATTGGCCAGCAGAAAGAGGAACGACGGTATGATTCAATATTTTATTCATGATTTGCCGGAGGCAGCCGGTGTAGCAGTGCCGTTGTCATTGACGGCATATAATCCACTGGGCAAAAATACGTACCGGGTGCATATCCTGGCCTTGGGAGATGTAGGAACGACGATGCTTATCGGCCTGCGGTTACTGGGCGCCGATGTCATCAGCCAGATTGGAATTTGTGATTTGAATGTCAAAAATACGCAGCGTCTGGAAATGGAAATCAATCAAGTACGGTACCCGTTTGCCGGATTTGTAGGCAGTGACATGCCGATACTGCCTGCTGTGGAAATCGTAGAAGAAGCGCAGCTGTTTGACTGCGATGTATTTATTTTTTGTGCCAGCAAAGGAGTTCCCCCGCTGGGAGCTGCCGGTGATGTGCGTATGGCGCAGCTGGAAGCCAACCGCGGTCTGGTGCAGCATTTTGCTGCCTTGGCGCAAGCAGCGGCATTCAAGGGATTGGTGTGTATCGTATCAGATCCCGTAGAGCCGTTGTGCAAAGCCTTTTGGCAGGCATCCGGCTTGGCACCGTCGCAAATCCAAGGCTATGGACTGGGTGTGATGAATGCCCGTGCGGCGTATTATGCTGAACGAAATCCGGAATTTTCTCTGTACTTATCGGAAGGGAGAGCCTTTGGCCCGCACGGCAGCGATTTGGTATTGGCAGACAGCATTATCGCATATCATGATGATATATCTCAAGCTTTGACGGAAAAGGTAATCCATGCCAATATGGCCGTGCGCGAGTTGGGATACAAGCCGTATATTGCGCCGGCACTGTCTTCTGCGGCCCTATCTATTTTACTGACGCTGCGGCATCAGTGGCACTATGGGTCACTGTATTTTGGCGATGCAGAAAAAGGAGCATTTTTCGGCATCAAAAACAGAATCAATGAGCAGGGCGTGCTGTACGAAGATGTCGCCGTCTGCGCGCCGCTGTATGAACGGCTGAAGCAGTCGTATCTCCATTTGTGCCGTTTGCCGTAAGAAGAAAGGAGAGGGGCATATGCTTCATGTAGTAAAGATTGGCTGGGACGATTCACCTGCTGCACGCATACAACAGGTTCTTGCGCAGGCGCTGCAGGGACAGGCGTATACTCTATATGAGAATGAAACCGAATTTATTTCATCTTGTCGGCCTCGTCCGGCCAATCTGCCGTGTCAGCCCATCCTGTTTGCCGTCGCACTGCCGCCGGGAGGATGGAGCTGCTCCTATGTGCGGCTGTTTTCCTGGCTGGTGGCTCATCCGTTGTGCTTGCAGGGGTGGTGCGGCGCCGTACTCATCGACGGGCCTGGCGAATGGTTTACGAAAAAAATCGGGCGGGAATTGATTTTTTTAGCAAATCAGGCAGGCTGTGCCTTTCCCGGCAAGCCGCTGGTAGAAGCGACGGGTTCACTGTACAATTTCAATACGCAGGCAGCCGTGCAGGGCGTGACGAATTGGCAGGCGTATACAGCCAGCGCAGCCCGGCTGGTACAAAAAGTGTGTGCCTTTGCCGAGGCGATGCAGACGGCAGCCGTCAAGCCAATACGGCGTATTTTGGTACTGCATGCGAGCAGCCGCAAGACCTCCAACACGCTGCTGTTGTGGGAAATGGTTCGCCGGCACTTGCACGGTGCGATTGATGTAGAAGAAATATCCCTGCGCAACGGAGCGGTCATCGACTGCCGCGGCTGCAGCTATGAGGCCTGCCGCCATTTTGGCGAACAAGGGGAATGCTTTTACGGCGGCGTCATTGTGGAAAAAGTATATCCTGCTATTCGGGCAGCCGATGCGGTTATGCTTATTTGTCCCAATTATAACGATGCAGTCAGTGCCAACTTGACAGCATTTTTTAACCGCCTGACAGCATTGTTCCGACTGGAGTTTGATTCCTTTGCGCAGAAGTATGTATATGCCCTCGTCGTTTCCGGCTACAGCGGCGGTGATATTGTGGCTGAACAGGTGATTGATGCCATGAACTGCAATAAAAATTTTAGCCTGCCCGGACAGTTTGCTATGCTGGAAACAGCGAATGACCCGCAGAGCATTTTGCAGTGTGAAGGGATTGAAAAAAGAGCCGTTCAAATGGCTGAACGGCTCTTAGGCAATACAGTATATACATAAAGACAAATAAAAAAAGATGATTCGATAAAGAATCATCTTTTTTTATATAGGATTAAACATCACGCTGTACTTTGCCGGAACGAAGGCAGCGAGTGCATACGTTAACACGTTTTACTTCGCCGTCTACGATAGCGCGTACTCTCTGGATATTCGGTTTCCAGGTTTTTTTCGTTTTTAAGTGGGAATGGCTGACATTCATGCCGCTCATTGTTCCCTTACCGCAAATTTCGCAATAGTTTGCCATTGGTTACACCTCCCTGCACCATCTACAGTACAACATACAAATCTTATCATAAAAGATAGGGTAAATCAAGTTATATTTATAAAAAAGTCTACAAAATATGATACAATAAAAAAGAGAAAAATACAAGGAGTTTTTTTATGGATTGTTCAATTCGTCAACTAAAGGGAATTGGCGTGCGCAAAGAAACGTTGTTTGCCCGTTTGGGGATTCATACGATTACTGATGTGCTGCAGTATTTTCCCAAAGAATATGAAGACCGCAGCCATATTCAGCAGATTGCCGAAGTTACGCTGCCGTCGCCTGTACCGGTTTTAGTTTGCGGTACCGTGCGCAGTGTGCAGGAAATGCGGCCGCGCCGCGGCTTGACGCTGCTGAAAGTGATATTGGCTGATGCCAGCGGTGCTGTAGAAATGACGTGGTTTAATCAGCCCTTTAAGAAAAAACTGTTTCATCAAGGCATGACAATTACGGCATTTGGCAAAATGGAATGGGCTTATGGTCGACGGCAGATGAATGGGCCTGAAACGGAAGAAGGCATCGCTGAAGGACAAGGGCTGGTTCCTGTCTATGGCCTGACAGACGGGCTGCGGCAGCAAGATGTGCGCAAAACCGTGCAGGCTGCCCTGCAGGCTGCAGTTGCTAATCCCTCGCTGCTGCCGGGCTGGGACGGCGGACGAAAAGCCTGCCATTCGCAGCTGCAGCCCGGGCAGGCCTATATCTGGATGCATTTTCCGCCGTCGAGAGCGCAGCAGCAGCAGGCAAGAAAACAACTGGCTTTTGAAGAATTGTTTGACATGCAGCTGGGATTACTGCTGCGCCGCCGCAAAGAAGGAAAACGGCAGGGCATCAAATGCGGCCCCAATGGAAAGCTGCTGAAGCAGTTCGTTTCGCAGCTCCCCTTTACGCTGACTAACGGCCAGGTACAGGCATTTTTGGATATACAAAATGACATGGAAAGCGAAGTGCCCATGCAGCGGCTGATACAAGGGGATGTCGGCTCAGGGAAAACTGTCGTGGCTGCCATGGCGCTGGCCAAAATTGTCGAAAACGGCTACCAGGGAGCCTTGATGGCGCCGACAGAAATTTTGGCCGTGCAGCATTATGAAGAATTTGGCCGTTTATTTCACGATATGCCTGTTCGCATTGCCCTGCTGACTGGCCGGACCAGTGCCAAAGAACGAGGCATACTGCTGGATGAATTGAAAGACGGCACCATTCAAATCCTCATCGGGACGCATGCCCTGATTCAAGAGGATGTGGCATTTCAGGAACTGGGTCTGGTCATTACGGACGAACAACACCGCTTTGGCGTCAAACAGCGCGCTGCTCTGCAGCATAAAGGAAAGGCTCCGCACACCCTGTTTATGACGGCGACGCCTATCCCGCGGACGCTGGCCCTTTCAGTGTACGGCGATTTGGACGTGTCGTCTATTCGGGAAATGCCGCCGGGACGGAAAATCGTAAAAACCTATGCTGTAGGCGAAGCGATGCGGCAGCGGATTTACGTTTTTATGGAAAAACTGATGAAAGCTGGCCAGCAGTGTTATGTTGTCTGCCCCTTGGTAGAAGAATCGGAAACGATGGATTTGCAGGCTGCGACGGCTTTATATGATGAGCTGCGGCTTACTGTCTTCAAAAAACGGCGCTGCGGCCTCGTACACGGCAAGATGGCAGGCAAAGAAAAAGAAGCGGTGATGGAAGCCTTTCAAAACGGCGAGATAGATCTCCTCGTAGCGACCAGCGTTATTGAAGTCGGCGTCAACGTTCCCAACGCGACGCTCATGCTCATTGACGGCGCCGAACGATTCGGCCTGGCCCAGCTGCATCAGCTGCGGGGACGTGTAGGCCGGGGCAGTCAGCAGGCCTACTGCATTTTGCTGGCTAAAGGCGGCAGTGAAGAAACGCGGCAGCGTCTTCGCTGGATGGAACAAATTCATGACGGCTTTACGCTGGCTGAAAAAGATTTGCTTCTCCGCGGCGCCGGCAGATTGTTTGGCTGTGCCCAGCATGGCCTGCCGGATTTGAAAGCGGCAGACATTGTGCAGGATATCGACTTGTTGGTTGCGGCCAGAGATAGAGCAGCTGCGTATTTGAAAGAAAATATAGACGAAAAACTAATCTTGGACGTACTGCGGCAGCGGTTTGGAGGAAATTTTCAAGGGTTATGGAATAACTGACAGAAAATCTTAGAAAAGTGCGAATGAAAATATGTACAGATTGCGATATATCCGTTATAATAGTTGGTAAGCTATTTAGGGCTCTTTCCCTATTTCTTATATTTTATAAACAGAGGTGCAAATATGAGATCTGATAAATTTGGTATGAGAGGTTTAACATTTGATGACGTATTGCTGGTACCGGCAAAATCTGACGTTTTGCCTGTAGACGTAGATGTATCAACCAATCTGACGAAAGATATCAAACTGAATATTCCTATTATGAGCTCCGGCATGGATACCGTTACGGAAGCTCCGATGGCCATTGCAATTGCCCGTGAAGGCGGCATTGGCGTTATTCATAAGAATATGTCTATTGCGGCACAAGCCCGTGAAGTAGACAAGGTAAAGCGCTCTGAACATGGTATTATTATCGATCCGATTTTCCTGCATCCGGACAATCTGCTGGCAGATGCCAACGAATTGATGGGCAAATACCGTATTTCCGGTGTACCTATTGTCGTGGATGGAAAACTCGTGGGCATTATTACCAACCGTGATATGCGTTTTGAAGAAGATATGAGCCGTCGTATCGGCGACATCATGACGAAAGAAAACTTGGTTACGGCGCCTGTAGGCACCTCATTAGCAGACGCAAAAGCCATTTTGCGCCAACATCGTATTGAAAAGCTGCCCCTCGTAGATAACGAAGGCAACTTGAAAGGCCTTATTACGATTAAGGATATTGAAAAAGCTACTAAATATCCAAACTCTGCCAAAGATTCCAACGGCCGCTTGCTTGTAGCCGCTGCTGTCGGCGTTACACACAACATGACAGACCGTTTGGATGCCCTCGTAGCTGCCAAAGTCGATGTAGTCGTTATTGATACAGCACATGGTCATTCCCAGGGTGTATTGAACACCTTAAAAGAAATCAAAAAAGCATATCCGCATCTGCCGGTTATTGCCGGCAACGTCGCAACGGGCGAAGCAACAGAAGCCTTGATTGAATGCGGCGTAGATGCTGTCAAAGTCGGCATTGGGCCTGGTTCTATCTGCACGACCCGTATCATTGCCGGTATTGGCGTACCGCAGATTACAGCCGTATACGAATGCGCCAAAGTAGCACAGCGGTATGGTATTCCTATTATTGCTGACGGCGGTATCAAATATTCCGGCGATATGGCCAAAGCCATTGCAGCAGGCGGCAACGTCGTCATGATGGGCAACTTGCTGGCAGGTACAGAAGAAAGCCCGGGACAGACAGTTATTTATCAGGGCAGAAGCTACAAAGAATACCGCGGCATGGGTTCTTTGGCTGCTATGGAACAAGGCAGTAAAGACCGCTACTTCCAGGAAGATGCCAAGAAACTGGTTCCAGAAGGTATTGAAGGCCGTGTACCGTATAAAGGACCGGCTGCGGATACAATTTTCCAGATGGTCGGCGGTTTGCGTGCATCCATGGGCTACTGCGGCTGCCACAATATTAAAGAAATGATTGAAAATACGCGGTTCATTCAAATTACGACGGCAGGTCTTCGTGAAAGCCATCCGCATGATGTCAACATCACGAAGGAAGCTCCGAACTATAGCGTAAACTAATCATAAGCGGAGGATAATGGTGACTAGTACAATAGATATCTTATCCATCCCTATTTGGAATGTCACGATGGAAGAAGCCGTTGCAGTCGCCTTCAAATGTATTGATGAAGGCCGGGCGGCATCCATTGCGACAGCAAATGCTGAAATGGTAATGCGTTCCCAATCTGATAAAGAGCTGGCAGGCATTCTGCAGCATGCCGATTTAGTCGTACCGGACGGTGCCGGCGTGCTGTGGGCTGCAGAACAGCAGGGAAAACGATTTAAACAGCGTGTAACAGGTGTTGATTTGGCGTGCAGTCTGCTTCGTGAAGCGGCGGCACGCCAAACGGCTGTTTATTTCTTTGGCGGCGCAGAAGGTGTAGCTCAAAAAGCTGCCGAAAATATCCAGCAGCAGGTAGGAAAGCTGAATATGACAGGTACGCATTCAGGCTTTTTTACACCGGAAGAGGAAGGTAAGATTATTGAAGAAATCCGCTCCGGCGGTACGCAGATTTTATTGGTGGCCTTGGGCGTGCCAAAACAGGAAAAATGGATACATGACCATCTCTATGAATTGGGGCCGTGTGTCTGCATGGGTGTAGGCGGTACACTGGACGTACTGTCCGGCAAAGCCTGCCGGGCACCCAAATGGATGCAGGAACATCGGCTGGAATGGCTGTATCGTTTGTTAAAAGAACCGACCCGCTTTAAACGGATGCTGGCTCTGCCTCGGTTTGTCGCAGCCGTCAAATGGGGAAAAGGTGTCAAGTAGATTTGAGGTGAGGTCTTGAATAAACCCTTTATAATCGAAGATGGCTATATATTCATTGCCGTGCCGGCACTGATTGCCGCTGCGCTGGGCTATTTTGTCAATGCCTATGCGGCAGTTATTCCAGCACTGCTGGCATTGTATTTTGCCTACTTTTTTAGAAATCCTCGTCGCACTATCCCGCAGGATGATACCGCGCTGGTCTCGCCGGCTGACGGTAAAGTCATGGCTATTGAAGACGTAGATGAAGATACCTACATGAACGGCAGATGCAGAAAAATAGTTATCTTTTTATCTGTATTTGACGTGCATGTCAATCGGGCACCGCTGGCAGGTACGATTAATTTTCAGCAGTATACCTGCGGCCGCTTTCGCCCGGCGTATAAAGATGGCGTAGGGTATGAAAATGAACGGTATTCTATCGGGATTGAAAATGATAAAACTCATATTCTGGTTACTGTCATTGCCGGTATTTTGGCGCGGCGCATTGTATCATGGGTCACGCTGGGAGACACGCTCTCCCATGGGCAGCTCTATGGCATGATCAAATTCGGTTCCTGTGCAGAAGTATATGTCCATGACGACGTAGAAATTACTGTCGAAAAGGGGCAGTATGTACGGGGCGGCGAAACTATCATTGGGAGGATTGTCAAATGAAAAATGTAATACCCTGCTTATTTACGGCAGGCAACTTGGGTTTTGGCGTATTGAGCATGATTATGACACTTCATGGCATGTTTGCCTGGGCCGGCATCTGCATTTTGCTGGCAATGGCCTGCGATGCTTGTGACGGCCGTACAGCCCGCGCCCTGGGAGTAGCCGGCGAATTTGGCAAGGAATTAGATTCCTTGTCGGATGTCGTATCTTTTGGTGCGGCTTCAGCCTTTTTGATTTATACATATGTTTTGCAGGATTTAGGTTGGATTGGTGCTGTTCCGGCTGTTGTTTACGCAGCTCTCGGCGGTGTTCGCTTGGCCCGCTTTAACTTAAACACGACGGTAATTCACGGCTATTTTCAAGGCATGCCGATTCCAAACGGCGGCTGCTTGATTGCTACCTATGTCATTGCCAGTGAAATTGCAGGTACGCATGCGCTGCTGCCGGCATGGCTTATCGGTATCCTTGTCATTGCCTTGGGCTATCACCTGGTCAGCAAAATTCACAATCCTGATTTTAAAGGAGCCAGCCCGGATGTACTCCATAAAGCCGCTTTGGCCGTTGCCATTGTCTTTGGGCTTTTGGTACTGTATTTTATCGATTGGCATTTGATTATTAC
>CAVKOP010000008.1:0-29122 GCA_963657835.1 Lachnospiraceae bacterium
GACATCAAGAACGGAGGATACCATCATATTTCATAAATAACAAACTGATTTTATTACCAACAAGTTCCAGTTAAATAAAATACCCACAACAACTTGACACTATCGTTCTATACAGCCTCTTGACATGTATACGTGTTTTTGGTATCATGTATAGGTCAACGGGACGTGGCGCAGCTTGGTAGCGCGCTTCCTTGGGGTGGAAGAGGTCGCGAGTTCAAATCTCGCCGTTCCGACCATGACAAAAAGAACTCTTATTCATCATGAATGAGAGTTCTTTTATTATATACCGTATATGAAAGAAGGAATCTTATTGTGAATGTTACGATTCGTCCGGCCTGTACCGCTGATTTAGATGTCGTGGCAGCCATTGAAAATGCTTGTTTTCCAGCTGCCGAAGCAGCAACGCGGGAAAGCTTGAAAGAACGTTTGGCAGCGTTCCGGCATTCTTTTTTGATTGCTGAAAAGGAAGGGCGTCCGGTTGGTTTTATTAATGGCTGTGTCACAGCGCAGCGCATATTGACGGATGATTTATATGAATCTACTGCGCTTCATGATGATGGTGCAGCCAACATGATGGTGTTTGGGCTGGACGTCGTCCCCAAAGAACAGCATCAAGGGATTGCGGCGCAATTGATGCAGGCCTACATAGCCCTTGCCCAAAAACGGCACAAGGCATTGATTACGCTGACGTGCAAAAAACGGCTGATTCCTTTTTATGAACAATTTGGCTATGTTTGTGAAGGCCAGTCGGCATCAACACATGGCGGTGTTGTTTGGTACAATATGACAACCTATTTGAATAAAGAATAATAGAGATGCAAAGCGATTTCTTTGAGAAAAGAAGTCGTTTTTTCTATCTTGTGCTATAATAAAAAGAAAACCATTTAGAGTAAAGGAGCGATGGTATGCGTCCATTTGTCCATTTACATGTTCATACACAGTACAGCCTTTTTGACGGCTTGTGCCGTATTCCGGATATGGTGCAGCAGGCGAAAGCCATGAATATGCCTGCAGTAGCGATTACCGATCATGGCAATATGTACGGCGTTATCCATTTGTATAAAGAAGCCAAGGCCCAGGGAATCAAACCGATTTTGGGATGTGAAGTATACATGACTAGAGGCAGTCGGTTTGAAAAAAAGACGAAGGAACGACTGTGCCATTTGATTTTGCTGGCTAAAAATAATGAGGGATACCATAACCTAGTCAAGATAGTTTCTAAAGGATTTGTTGACGGAGAAAACAATTATCATAAACCTCGTGTGGATTATGATTTATTAGAACAATATCATACCGGAATTATTGCGATGAGTGCCTGCATCGAAGGCCATATTCAGCAGGACATTTTAAACCATAATGAAGAAGGCGCCAGGAGAACACTGGAACGGCTGGTGCGCATTTTTGGCAAGGATGATTTCTATTTGGAAGTACAAAATCACGGCATGACAGAAGAAAAGATTGTACGTGAAACCTTTAAGAAATGGTCGAAAGAATATGGATTAAAGCTGGCGGCGACCAATGACTATCATTATATCAAAAAGTCCGATGCGGCGGCGCAGGAAGTCAAATTATGCATTTCTACAGGCAGTACACTGGACGACCCGTCTCATTTTCGCTTTATCAATGATGAGTTTTATATGAAAAGCGGCGATGAAATGGCGGCGCTGTTTCCGGATATGCCGGAAGCGATTGATACGACGCTGGAAATTGCCGATAAATGCAATGTAGAAATTTCTTTTAATGAACGGCATTTGCCGAAATTTGCCGTACCGGAAGGAGAAACGGACGAATCGTATCTGCGAAAGTTGTGTGAAGAAGCCCTGCCTGTCCGGTATAACCCGGTGACGCAGGAAGTACGTAAGCGGCTGGACTATGAATTAAGCGTCATCAATAAAATGGGATTCCCTTCGTATTTTTTAATCGTATGGGATTATGTCAAGTTTGCCCGCGACCATGATATTCCTGTCGGTCCCGGCCGCGGCTCGGCAGCCGGCTCTGTTGTGGCCTATTTGTTAGGCATCACCGGATTAGACCCCTTAAAATATAATTTGCTGTTTGAACGTTTTTTGAATCCGGAACGCGTGACGATGCCGGATATTGACATGGATTTTTGTTATGAAAACCGCAGCCGTGTTATTGACTATGTGACGAGAAAATATGGCAAAGACCATGTAGCTTTGATTATCACCTTTGGTACCTTGGCAGCACGGGCTGTCATGCGTGACGTCAGCCGGGTATTGGATATTCCGCTGAGTGAAGTTAAGCGGATTATGAAATTGGTGCCGACGGAATTGGGCCTGACCATTGACAAAGCGTTAAAAATCAGCAAGGAGTTTCATGATGAATATGAAACGAATGCTACAGTGCATCATATGGTCGAAATGAGCAAAGCCTTGGAAGGTATGGTGCGTCATTCTTCGACGCATGCTGCCGGCGTTGTCATTTCGGCAGCGCCTGTCGATGACTATGTACCGATGCAGTATTCCAAAGAAGGATATTTGACAACCCAGTATGATAAAGATTTGGTAGAAGAACTGGGCCTGCTCAAAATGGACTTTTTGGGGCTGCGTACATTGACGGTTATTGGGGATACAGTCAAACTTATAGAAAAAAACCATGGGATTCATTTGGATATCAATCATATTCCGCTGGATGACCCGGAAACCTGCCGGCTTTTGACAGAAGGAGATACTGCCGGTGTATTTCAGATGGAATCGGAAGGGATTACCAATCTGGTAAAAGAATTGGCCCCTAAACATTTTGAAGATATGATTCCTTTGGTTGCGTTGTATCGGCCGGGACCGTTGGGAAGCGGCATGGTAGATGATTTTATTAAAGGAAGCCATGGCGAAAAGAAAGTCACGTATCTGCATCCGTTGTTGGAACCGATTTTAAAAGATACGTATGGCGTTATTTTATATCAGGAACAAGTTATGCAAATTGCTTCTGTCATGGGCGGCTTTTCGCTGGGACAGGCAGATTTGCTGCGCCGTGCCATGGGGAAGAAAAAAGAATCTATCCTGAAAGCGCAGCGGGCTAATTTTTTGGCAGGAACGAAAAAAAATAATATTCCCGATGATATTGCCAATAAAGTATTTGACTTGATGGTATATTTTGCAGGCTATGGCTTTAATAAATCCCATTCTGCGGCGTACGCTTTTGTTGCCTGGCAGACTGCTTATTTAAAGGCGCATTACCGGCCGGAACTGATGGCTGCAACGATGACGAGCATGCTCAATGATATCAGCAAAGTCAGTTATTATATTTCAGAATGCCGCCGTCACGGCGTTCAGATTTTGGCGCCGGATGTCAATACCAGCCAGATGGTATTTTCTGTCGAAAACGGCAGTGTGCGCGTCGGGTTGTCGGCGATAAAAAGCATTAGTGAGCTGGCTATACAGAAAATAGTGGCAAGCAGAGAAAAAGACGGGCCGTTTTTGTCTTTGGAAGATTTTTGCAGCCGTGTTGATTATCATATTGTAAACCGAAAGAGCATTGAAAATCTTATCAAAGGCGGGGCGATGGATTCATTCGGCAAAAAACGCTCTCAGCTGATGGCTGTTGTCGAACAGGCCATGAGTGTCGGTTCGTTGAAACAAAAAGATGATGCGTCCGGACAAATGGGATTGTTTGACAGCGGCGATGATGCACCGGTCATGGCGCTGCAGTATCCGGATATAGACGAATACCCGCTGGATGTACGGTTGGCTATGGAAAAAGAATTTGCCGGCTTTTACTTTAGCGGCCATCCGTTAGATAAATACAAAGAGCAAATGAAAGGCATGACGCCGATTACTACGTTTTTTGGCGAAGAAAACCGTAAGTATGACGGTAAAAGAGTACAAATCGGCGGTTTAGTGACAGGGCGCCGGCAGGTTACGACCAAGCGAAATGAACAGATGGTCATTTTGACGATAGAAGATTATGCCGGAACGGTGCCAGTTGTCGTTTTTCCAAAAGTATTCAGCCAATGCATGAATGCCTGCACAATGGATATGGCAGTTGCTGTTCAGGGACGGGCTGACATCAGCGATGAAGGAATACAACTTATTGCGGACAAGGTAGTCCTTTTGGGAAATGCTGATGACACGCAGCCGGTTATTGGGGCATCTGCTGTACGAAATATGGGAGCGCTTTGGTATCCCGGAAGCGGGACCAAGCTTTTTATCAAAATACCGGCTCATTTGGAACGAACGAATTTGAGCGACCGTATTGCCGCTATATTGGAAAAATATCCAGGTGATGTTCGCGTGTACTTCCATTTGATGGGAAGCAGAAAAACGATTTTGACAGCGCAGAAGTATTGGGTTACGACAGAAGATGCGCTGCGGCAGGAACTAGAACGTATACTGGAACCAGGTTCCGTTGTTTTAAAATAAAAAAATCCCGCATCCAAACCATGTAATGTAGGTGGATGCGGGATTTTGTCGTCTTATTTATCTAAATGCAGTGTACTGTTGATATGAACGCCTTTTAAGAACGGCATGGCCGGTTTTGTCGTCGTATCGACGGTTTCGCGAATGCCTTCAAAGGTTGTTGTCAGCATCAGCTTCAACCGGTTTGTTTGGTTGACGGAGCTGGCGCTGGGGTCATAGTCAATGGCGACAATATTGACTTCCGGGAAGGCCGCTTTTAATGTCTTAATCATGCCCTTGCCTGTTACATGATTGGGCAGGCAGGCCCATGGCTGCAGGCAGACGATGTTTTTAGCTCCTCGTTTGATTAAGTCAATCATATCACCGGTCAAGAACCAGCCTTCACCAGCTTCATGCCCCAAAGACAAATAGTGTTTGGCCTCGTCGGCAATATCATAAATGGAGGAGATAGGGTCAAAATGACGGCTCTTGGCAACGGCTTCGCAATAAGGCTTCCGATACCAATTAAGCAGTTTGACCATGGACTTGCTGGCAAAAGAAGACAGCCAACTTCCGGATAAATATTTATGGCGGAATTGATTGTCCAGCAGCCCGTACAAGAAGAAATCAGCCAGTCCGGAAACAATGATTTCGCCGCCTTCTTCTTCAATCATGCGGACAATATGGTTATTGGCAATAGGATGGAATTTAACGTAAATTTCACCGACTAAACCAATGCGCGGCTTCTTTTCTTCACTCATATCGATATTGTCAAATTCGGAAATCATGCTGCGAATGTTCTTTTTGAAGGTGCTGATGTCAGCTTTCATTAAATCATGCGTGCATTTATCCTGCCATTTTTTGAACAGCTTTTCAGCCGTGCCTTTGACTTTTTCATACGGGCGAGTACGATACAATACTTGCTGCAGTGCGTCGCCGTAAATCATGGCCATGACAAGACGATGCCAGAAGCCGAGATGGGGCTTAAAGCCTGGTTGCTCATTCAACCCTTTCGTGTTCAGGGAAATAATAGAAACGTCTGCCATGCCGGCATCTGCCAGCGCCTTGCGGATCATGCCGATATAGTTGGTAGCACGGCAGCAGCCGCCGGTCTGCGAGATGATAACCGAAGTATGTTTCAAATCGTATTTGCCGGATTTGAGAGCTGTAATAATCTGACCCAACGACATGATAGCCGGGTAGCAGGCATCGTTATGAATATATGCCAGTCCCGTGTCAATAGCCGTTTGGCCCTGATGCGGCAATATTTCCATGTGATATCCTTCATGGGCAAATGCAGCTTGGAACATGGGAAAATGAATCGGCGTCATAGAAGGCGCTAAAATGACATTTGTTTTTTTGTCTTCTTTGGTAAATACCGCTTTGTGATACGAATACGGAATCGTTGCCGTATCTTCTTTTTTTCGATGATTCATGACGAAAAGGAGGGAACGGAGACGAATGCGGATAGCGCCGAGGTTAGATCCTTCGTCAATTTTCAATAAGGTATGGATTTTGTGGCCTTGTGCCAGGATTTCCTGTACTTGGTCCGCGACGATGGCATCCAAGCCGCAGCCAAACGAATTGAGTTCGACCAATTCCAAATTAGGCTGTGTGACGATATATTGTGCTGCCCGATACAGGCGGGAATGATAAGACCATTGGTCTACGACGCGCAGCTCCTTGGGTAAATGGCCTAACGGAGCGACGCCGTCCTCTGTTAAGACAGCCAGTCCTAAGCTGTTGATAAGTTCGGGAATCCCGTGATTGATTTCCGGATCTACGTGATATGGACGGCCGCATAGTACAATGGCCCGGTCGCCGTTTTTGGCGAGCATGTCCAAGGTCTGTTTTGTCAAATTACGGTATTTTTGTTTATAGGATTCTTCTTCATTCCAGGCTGCCAGCGCGGCTTCTTTGATTTCTTTTTTGCCGAGATTCCAAACGCGAAGTTCTTCCTGCAGTCTGGGGATGATCCGCTTTTTATCGTGAAGCGGTAAAAATGGGCAGAGATATACCGTGTTGGTATCCGAAAGACGTTCTACCATGTTGTGGCGAATGACTTCGGGATAACTCATAACCATCGGGCAGTTAAACGTGTTGTCCCGGCTGCCTTCATCCGGGCCGTTTTGAATGCAGGGGTAAAAAATACGGTCTACGCCTTTTTCCAACAGGTTTTCAATATGACCATGTACGAGCTTGGCCGGGTAGCAGGCCGAATCGGAAGGAATCGTATCCATGGCTTTTTCAAACAGCTCTTTGGAAGACGGGTCAGATAATACAACCGTATAGCCGAGCTTGGTAAAGAACGTAAACCAGAATGGATAGTCTTCGTACATATTCAGTACGCGGGGAATACCGACCGTGCCGCGCGGACCATTTGCAAGCGGTTTATATCGGTTGAACAAGAGATTATATTTCACTTTGTACATATTGGGAAGTACTTTGTGATGCTGCGTTACCGAGCCGGCAGCTCCTCGTTCGCAGCGGTTGCCCGTGATAAACGAACGGCCGTCATTAAACGTATTTACGGTAAGAAGACAATTATTGGTGCATTTCCCGCAATGACGAATCGATGTCGTTACATGCAGCTTTGATAGGTCTTCTTTCGTTAACAGCGTGGATTTGACTTGATCTGCATGATAGGCTGTACGGCAGATAAGGCCCATTCCAAAAGCGCCCATCAAACCGGCAATTGCCGGACGAATTACTTGGCGGCCCAATAGTTTTTCAAAGGCTCTTAACACGGCGTCATTGTAAAAGGTTCCGCCCTGCACGACGATGTGTTTCCCCAGTTTGGCCGGGTCTTTTACTTTGATTACTTTATATAAGGCATTTTTGATGACCGAATAGGAAAGGCCGGCCGAAATATCTGCCATCGTGGCCCCTTCTTTTTGGGCCTGTTTTACTTTGGAATTCATAAAGACCGTGCAGCGGGAACCCAGATCAATCGGGCTCTTAGCAAGTAACGCGGCCTTGGAAAATTCTTCAATGGATAAGTTTAACGATTTGGCAAATGTGTCCAAGAAGGAGCCGCAGCCGGAAGAGCAGGCTTCGTTCAGCAAAATATCTTCAATATGCCCGTCTTTTAACCGGCTGCATTTCATGTCTTGGCCGCCAATATCGAGAATAAAATCGACATCCGGACAAAAATGGGCGGCTGCCTGGTAATGGGCAATAGTTTCGACTTCCCCAATATCCAAATGCATGGCTTCTTTGATAAGTCCTTCGCCGTAACCGGTAATGCCGGCTTTGGCGATAAACGCGTCGGCTGGCAGCTGATTATATATTTCTTCTACAATTTTTTTGGCAGCTAGTAAAGGACTGCCTTCATTGTTTTGGTAATGTGTATATAGTATTTTATTATCTTCACTAAGCAACACGGATTTAATCGTTGTCGATCCGGCATCCATACCGAGATAGCAAGGGCCGCTGTACGTTGCCAAGTCTGCATAAGGAACCGTATGCTGGCTGTGGCGTTCCTGAAATTCCTTTAGTTCTGCTGCAGTATTAAATAAAGGTTCAATACGATCTGATTGTGCCAGCGATGATTCATCGACGTTGCGAAGCTGTCCCATCAGATTCATAAAGGAAACCGGTTTTTCATCAAAGCTGCCGAGAGCTGCGCCGATAGCTACATATACCTGGGCGTTTTCCGGGGCAATGACTTGTTCCTTTGCGAGATGCAGCGTTTTGGCAAACTGATGGCGGAGCTGGGACAAATAGGTCAGCGGACCGCCGAGGAAGCAGACCGTGCCTTTAATAGGACGGCCGCAGGCCAGCCCGGTAATGGTTTGAAATACGATGGACTGGAATACGGAAGCCGCGACATTTTCTTTGCTGGCCCCTTCGTTGAGCAGTGCCTGAATGTCTGTTTTAGCAAAAACACCGCAGCGTGCGGCGATAGGATAGAGCGTATCCGATTTTTTGGCCAATTCATTTAAACCGCCGGCGTCCGTATGAAGCAGCGTTGCCATTTGGTCAATAAATGCCCCGGTACCTCCGGCACAGTTGCCGTTCATGCGGTGTTCGTTGCCGCCGGTTAGGTACGTGATTTTAGCGTCTTCACCGCCTAGTTCGATGATGACGTCTGATTGCGGATAGTACGTGCGGACGGCTTTGGTACCTGCAATGACTTCCTGTATAAATGCGATGCCGAGATAGTCTGCCAATGCGATGCCGCCGGAACCGGTAATGGCGATGGTAATCTGTTGATCGCCAAAAATTTCGTAGGCGTTTTGTAAGAGATCCCATACTTTTTGACGAATGTCGGTATAGTGGCGGACATAGCAGGCATGCATACATTGTTTGGCATCATTTAAGACTGCGATTTTGACAGTTGTCGAGCCAATATCAATGCCTATATGTAATACTTTTTTCATATGTTTCACCCTATCGGCAGAAGCCGATCTTTCTCTTTGATTCTTATATAATAGACAGCTGTTGTCATTGTATTTTGAGAACAGCTCATACATAGTCTACTTTATATTGTACCATATCGAGTCAAAACTGTAAGGTAGAAAATTTTATTTTATGTAAAAAAGTTTGCCGGCTTCGGCCTCGTCTTGCTTAGACAATTACTTCTTTTACGCCTGTATTTATGGTACAATAAATGCATCAAACGACATTACAGGAGGCACCCATGAAAGAATTTGTGACAGAACATCAGTCGCCGTATTTAGATTTGACGGCAGAAGTATCCAATGTGTTATATAAAGGCAAATCAGATTTTCAGGATATCATTGTAGCGGATTCTAAAGAATTTGGCCGCATGCTCGTGCTGGACGGTGTATTTCAAACTTCTATCAAAGACGAATTTATGTATCATGAAAGCATTGTCCATATTCCTTTATTTTTGCATCCCCATCCGAAAAATGTGTTGATTATCGGCGGCGGTGACGGCGGCGCTGCCAGAGAAGCTGTTCGTCATCCGGAAGTAGAACATGTGACGATGGTCGATATTGACGGCAAAGTCATTGAATTGTCCAAAAAATATTTTCCGGAAATTTCCAAAGCGATGTTGGAAAACAATCCTAAATTGACAGTAAAAGTAGGCGACGGCATTGCTTTTATGCGTGAAGCTGAAAATTTCTATGATGTTATTATTGTCGATTGCTCAGATCCGGTAGGCCCCGGGGAAGGCCTTTTTACGTATGAATTCTATAAAGATACGTATAAAGCGTTAAAAGAAGACGGATTATTTGTACAGCAAACGGAATCGCCGTTTATGCACCGCAAGCTTGTCAAGGAAATCTGGGATTGTGTATCGGATATATTCCCTATTACACGGCTGTACACTGCATTTATTCCTTTATATCCGACAGGCATGCATTGCTTTACCATGGGCTCTAAAAAATACGATCCATTGAAATGGGAACCGAATCGTAAGCGGACATTCCCGACTAAATATTATAATGAAGGAATTCAGCGCAGCGCCTTTGTATTGCCCAATTTTGTAAAAGATGTTTTATATGGAGAAAAAGATAGATAATACACAGCAGCAAATAAAGTAAAAAGTTTTAAAAAATCTCTTGACATAATCATTGTTGGATGATAGAATAATCTACGTTGACGGCGCATTGAGAAACGATGCGGCGCAGCGTAGATACCTATGGCGGGTATGGTGAAGTGGTTAACACGGCGGATTGTGGCTCCGTTATGCTAGGGTTCGAATCCCTATACTCGCCCCATAGGGGTATAGCCAAGTGGTAAGGCACCGGACTTTGACTCCGCTATGCGCTGGTTCGAATCCAGCTACCCCTGCCAGCCATGATTCATTAGCTCAGCTGGTAGAGCACCTGACTTTTAATCAGGGTGTCCCGAGTTCGAATCTCGGATGGATCACCACAGAAAGCACTGTTCTGAGGAACAGTGCTTTTTTTGCGTCCAAAATACTGAGGATTCCCTGTGCCTGTATAGGTTTGCAGGTTTTGCAGACGGGCTGAACCTTACTGTGTTTGTTGATGATAACATACGTAAACGACATGTGTAGCAGAAAGTTAAAACGGCAGACAAAAAAGAGGCCATCGCACTAGTATGTACGATGGCCTCTCTTTTAGTTGTAATTACCAAAAATAGATAATCATATCAATGATAAAGGTAGGAATAAGAATGGAACAGGACCATCCCATGTAGCCGAAGAAGCTGGGCATTTTGATGTTGTTTTCTTCAGCAATGGATTTAACCATGAAGTTAGGTGCATTACCAATATATGTATTAGCACCCATGAATACAGCACCGGCTGAAATGGCTTCCAGCATAATCTGTGATACTGTGCCGACAGAAGTTGCAATACCTTGTGTAGCTCCCAGTGCGCCGGCTGTTTGCAGGAATACGAGATAGGTCGGGGTGTTGTCCAAGAAGGATGATAATGCACCGGTTGCCCAAAACATTTCCCAAGGCTGAGAAAGCCCTAATTCCGCGCCGTGTGTTTTTAAAATGATTAAAGCCGGAATCATGGTGATAAAAATACCGATAAAGAGTTTGGCGACTTCCGCAATCGGTGCATAGGAAAATTCATTGATAGCACGGATAGACTGCTTTGTCGTTTTCAATGATAAGTAAGCTGCAATCAACAGCAAAACAATTTCTACAAGAGTAGCATACGGGAAGACGATTTCATCATATACGGGAATGCCGGCACCGTCAGCGAAAAACGCAAATTCTTTTGGTAAAACGCCGTTGGCGACAACGCCTAAAACGATGAGGGCAATGAAAAGAATGTTGTGGATGCCTTCTACATGAATCGGTTCTTTTTCACCATCCTGCACATCTTGGGGTGAGCGGCCGGCAGCCAGCTCTTTTTTATAGAGATGATGGTCGATAGCGAAGAAGACAGCAAATAAAATAATCAAGTTTAAAATTAAGATAGGAAGCAGGTGGAACGTCCATGTAAAGGGGACGCCGCGCTGGAATCCCATAAATAGCGGCGGATCGCCAAGCGGTGTCAAACAGCCGCCAATGTTGGCAACGAGGAAAATAAAGAAGACAATGACATGTACTTTGCGCTGCCGCCAGGCATTGGCTTTGATGACCGGGCGAATCATAAGCATAGCAGCTCCGGTCGTACCAATCCAGCTGGCAAGAAACGTGCCGATAAAAAGAAGCAGCGCGTTGATTTTAGGCGTACCGGCCAAGGTGCCTTTGACGGCAATACCACCGGCGACGACAAAAAGGGAAAACAAAAGCACAATAAATGGAACATAATCCAATAATACCGATTCCAGTAATCGGAAAAGTGCTTCGTTTACGCCATACGCAGCTGAAAAGGGAACGAGAAAAAGAATAGACCAGCCGATGGCTGCGCCAAGCATATTTTTTTCCCACCAATGTGGTTTAATCAGGGGAATAATGGCAATGGACAACAGCATGCCGACGAAAGGAATAATACTCCATGTCGGCAGTGTGGTGCCTACGGCAGCATGTGCGCCGCTTTCATTGGCAAACACAGCCGGTGCCATAAGCAGGAAGAGAGCCAATGTGCAAGACAATGGCCGAAGAACGTGTTTCATAATATACCGCCTTTCTTTTAATTGCACAGTATCCTTTACGGATAATTACAAACATTATAACATAGGTACCTTTAATATTATACTGGTTTCTAAAAAAATCTTGTGTTTTTGTATAGCATACCTTTATAAAAACTTATAGTATATAAAGAAATGCAGCACAAAGAAAAAAATTATGATAAGAAAGAAGGAAATAGACATTGAACAGAGAATATAATACTATAAAGGTAACGTGAAGTTAGGAGGGATTCATATGAAAAAATATGATAATATTATTGTACCAACCGATGGCTCCGTCAATTCTAAACGGGCGTTGGAACATGCCGTCGTTATTGCTTCTTCGTTGGGTGCTACGATTACATTGGTATATGTAGCCAACATCGTTTCTGTTATTTCCAATTTTGACCAAATTCCGAATGCCAGTGGGTATGTGACAGAACAAGTGGCCTTGGATATGGAAGAAGAAGGCAAAGGCGTATTAGATGATTTTGCCAAAGCGATTCCACAGAACATCGAAGTAAAAAGCGTATTTGAAGTCGGTTCTCCTGGTCCGGCTGTCTTGTCTGTTGCTAAAAAATACAATGCGGATCTCATCGTTATGGGCAGCCGCGGCTTAGGCCCATTAAAAGGATTATTTATGGGTTCTGTCAGCAGCTACGTAGTTACGCATTCAGAATGCCCGGTATTAATCGTAAAATAAATCTGAATTAAAGATTATAGGGACTTTGCCCTGAAAAAATGGGCAAAGTCCTTTTTTTGTGTATGGGAAATGCGTATTTTGTGATATACTGATGGTACGTATAAATTGCGATATATAATCTTGCCTGGGAGGCAGTAGACGATGATAAAAAATAGTAAGAAATGGCTGGAACGCGAAACGAAAGAATGGGTATCCAAAGGTTGGATTTCTGCAGAAGCTGAAAAGCATATATGTCAGGCATACAGGACATCTAATGATCAAAATATAGGAATATCGTTGTACAGCATATTAGCAGTTATTGGTTTTTCTATTGTGGGCATAGCCCTGATTTGGGGAGCCGCCCATATTTGGTATGAAATTTCCACGGTGATACGGACGGTTATTGCAGTGTTGCTGCTCATACTTTCACAGCTTGGCGTAGGTATGGCTATGTTTCAGGAACGGCAGGGGACACTGCTGGGGGAAGCAGTAGCTGTTGTCCATAGCATGATTGTTTTTGTCGTCATGGCTATGGCAGAACAGACATTTTATATTGGCTGGGATACAGCAGATTATATTGCGGCTAGTGCCGTGCTTATACTGCCGTCAGTATACTTGCTGCGGTCTGTAGGCAGCTTGGCATTTTACTGCCTTTCTGTGTTGGTTTGGGCTGCTGTAGGAGGACCGTTGAATGCTGTTGGCGGCATGGCTTTTTTGTGGCTGATGATTATATTGCCGCTGCCCTTTTATCTTGTACTCGGCCAGAGTCATGACGAAATTCGCCTGTCTATTTTTTCCTGGATGATGACCGTAACTGTTTTTGCGGCTTTTGGCCTTGCTGCCCAGGATACGGATTATATTCCGTTTCTCATGATGGCTGCCTTGGCGGTGGCTATTATGCTTACCGGATATTCGATTGATATTCGCAAAGCTTGGGGGGTTCCGTTCCGCTGGTTTGGACGTTTTGTGGCCGCTGCTTCTCTTTTGATTTCCTGCATGCCTTTTTCTTGGCATGGCGTAGCAGACATACAGGGATTTCATTGGACCACAACATCCATAACGGTGCTGTTGTTTTTGGCAATCGCAGCTTTGATGATCAAAGGCGTGAAAAAACGTCTTTGGGGGCCTGCGGTCTATACGGGGATTCCCGTCGTTTTGGCTTGTGAAACCATATTGGTACGCAATGGCCTGTATTCTTCTGTACCGTTGATTGTATCGTCGTTATATATGTTGTTTTTGGGATTTTATGAAACGCTGCAGGGGTTTAACAGTCACCGCATGAATCATACTAAATTTGGTATTCTCATATTAGCAAGTTTGGTACTGTCTTTTCTGATTGGAACGAGTTTTTCACCGTTAGTACCTGTTGTAGCCATTATTGTTTTAGTTTTAGTGATTGTGCAGCTGCGCCGCACTTCTTCAAGCCGCAAGGCGGCTGCCCTGCGTTCTGAACGACGCAGTCATTTAAAACATGCCTCGGCTACGGTGCGGGGAGATATGCGCAAGCGTCATCAAGAAGAAACGGCGCGAAATATGCCGCAGGATGAATCGCCGCTGGAAACGAAAGATGCGGCAGAAGACGCAGACACGTTGGCAGAATGGATGAAGCATATTCATATGCCGGAACCGGATAAGGCTTCATATACACCGCCGCAGAATGAAAGCGATACGGTTATTCCCAAAGAAAAGCCGCAGTCGTTGTTTGTGGCGCCGGTATTTCACGATCCCGATGAGATGGCGCTGCCGACGGCACCGCAGCCTCGAGTACATCCTAGGGATATACCCCAAGTAAAAAAAGAAGTCAAACCGATGGCGTCTCCCTGGCAGTCTAGTTCGCAGACGCCGGCAAAACGGGAACGTCATTTTAGCCGTTCACCATGGGCTAAGGAAGGAGAAATGCGCAAATGAAAGCAGTAAAATTTAATTTTTCTCCTGACGGCAGAAATAAATGGATGATTCTTTTATTTGTCGTCGTTATTCAGCTGGGAGTATTTGGCTATATTGGCTGGCGTTGGCATAACATCAGCGTTGACGGCATACCGTATCAGTGGCAGTGCCTGCCAAGGTTGGAAGTATCTGCTTTTGGGACGGATTATGTGCGGATTGTTTTTCCGGAAGATACTACGAAATGGCTGGATGAAGCCGCTCCGGAAGAAGGCCAGCTGATTTATGTACAAATTTCCCGCAGTACCGACGGCGTCATGAAAATTGAAGGAGCCTCTGCTGATAAACCGGGCCGGGGCAGTGATTATATGAAAGCAAAAGTAGTAGCGTTTCATGATGGCATGGTTCAGTTTAAAGTCGGCTTTGATCGGTATCGCATTGCACCGGAACATACAGATGGCATTTATGATATTACGAATAATGACAGCGTGATTGCCAGCATACGGATTAAAAAAGGAGATGGCGTTATTGAAGGCATTTTCATCAACGGCGTTCCGTTGGAATCCTGCAGTAACGGCGCGGCCATTGAAGCGACGAGGGAACAACAAAATGGCACGACAAAAAAAAGCAGTACGGGAAAATCATTTGACAAACCTCGCATTGTAGAACCCGGCATGGTGCCGCCTAAAGAAGAATAACCCCGTATACTAAGAAAGAGAGGCTATCATGAAATCATATCTAAAAGTAGGCTTGACAGGTATCTTGATGGCGGCCTTGCTGCTGCTTTCCGGCTTTCGGGCTCAAACTATTATTCATGATGATGGCAGTGAAACCCAGGATGTCTTAAAAGTATCTGAAACGGCGCAGGGGCAGAAAAAACTCCGTGCAGATGCAGATGATTTTCAAAAGCGAAATTATACGATCATGGATTACAGCAACAGCAACGGCGAAGGATTTCGCGCCATGAAAACGATTACGAAAGACGGAGCTAATAAGAGTTCCGTAGACCGTATTGTCCATAAGACACATGATGGGTTAATTTGTTCAACCTATTATATTGATTACAGTTATACCGGCGATAGTATTCAATCGCTGCGGTTGGGCATGCCCATGGAGGAAAACGGCGCGGATTTGGAATATATCGTTTCGTTTCCTTCCGGCACCCAAGTTACCAGCAACAGCACAAAATCGGATACGCCGGGCAGTACGTACATGTGGAGTTTAAATAATGACAACCCGTCACAGATTAAACTGCAGGCGACAGTTTGGCATAAATTATTCATTTATATAGCATTGTTCCTCATTATAGCTATTGTTGTTATTGTCCTCATCATGGAACGCCGGCGCCGCAATGTGATTAGTTGGAAACGGGCTGCTCATATGCGCAAAGTAGAAATGCTGCTGCTTTGCATTCCTATCATTATCCTGGGCTATATGGGATATGAATATTATGTAGGGACTCATGTGACGGCTGATTCGCTGGCTAAAGTTTCAGAACAGCAGCAGGAAGAACTGTTGGAAAGCCGGGAAGAAGATAAAAAAATGCATGATGCCGATGCGGCTAAACAGCGAAGCGGAGAAATTGCAGCTTCCCGTATTCGCAGCAAAACGATGGAAATTTCCAGCTCCCTGCGAGAATTGAACCGGGATTACCAGTCCGGCAGCATCAGCAAAGGAGAAGCAAGGTCGCAAGCTAGATCGTTGGCTGCCCAAGCCCAAGAACTGCTGGCCAGCGGCAAAGACTTGTCGGAAGCGGATAAAGATGTCCTGCAGCAGCTCGTCGATCGCCTTGTTGATGAAGCTGATTCTATTGGCAGCGGCCCCAGCGCTGCGGAAACAGTAAGCCGCAGTTCGGCAGAAGAAACACGACGGAGTGATTCAAGCGCAGCAGAAACGACACGGGATTCGTCGTCTTCCCGCATGACAAGTGACACAGCAGCGGGCAATACGGCTGGCAGCGATACGAAAGCCAGCACGTCCAAGATACAATCTAGCGGCAAAGATAATGGAAAAGCTACAAAACAATAAAGATTTTTCATTGCTATCTATTTTAAATTGCAGCAAAACATGATATGATATGGTAAGTAAGTAAATATAAAAACGATGGTTGTTTTTTGAATAAGGAGGTCCATGATTCATGTATTGTGTAGAAGAAATTAAAAATGGCATTTATTGGATGGGATGCAATGATTTCGGCACGGAATTATTTGAACGTATTTTTCCGATTCCCGAAGGCGTTACATACAATTCCTACTTTATTGATGACGAAAAAACATGTGTTATCGATGCCATGGATAAAAGCTGCCGTGACGAATTTCTTGAAGATGTAGAACATCTGCTTCATGGCCGTAAACTGGATTACTTTATCCTCCAGCATATGGAACCGGACCATGCAAGTTCTGCTGTAGCGCTTCTTGAAAAACATCCGGAAGCAAAAATCATTGCGCAGCCGCAGACATTTAAGCTGTTTGAACAATTTTTCCGTACGCCGATGCCAGAACGGTATGTCAATGTAAAAGAAGGAGATCAGCTTGCATTGGGCAAACATACTCTTCAGTTTGTGAAAGCTCCGATGGTTCACTGGCCGGAAGTCATCATGTCGTATGACTTAACGGATAAAGTATTATTTAGTGCTGACGCATTTGGCATGTTTGGCACTACTGGCAATGTGTATGCAGACCAGGTTGATTATGAAGAAAATTATTTGGATTCTGCACGCCGGTATTATGTCAACATTGTTGGCAAATTCGGCCCGCAGGTTGTCAATGTATTGAAAAAAGCGTCTGGCCTTCCTATTGATTATATTTGTCCGCTCCATGGCCTGGTATTCCGTACACCGGAAACGATTGGCTACATTATTGACAAATATCTCCATTGGGCAAAATATGTACCGGAAAAGAAAGGCGTTGTCATTGCGTTTGCTTCTATTTACGGCAACACACAGCGTGCTGCCTGCGTACTGGCACATAAATTGAGCGAACAAGGCATTAAAGACGTTCGTCTTTATGATGTATCCAAAACCCATTCTTCATATGTTACGGCTAAAGCTTGGGAATACAGCCATCTCGTATTAGCAGCACCTACGTACAACTTAAACCTGTTCCTGCCGATGGAAAACTTCCTGCACGATTTGAAGACGCTGATTTATCAGAACCGCAAAGTCGCTGTTATCGGCAATCACAGCTGGGCATCTGCAGCGTATAAGACAATGGTAGATTACGTTCAGAATCAATTTAAAAATTGTGAACTTCTTGAACCGTCTTTGGATTTTAAATCTTCCCTGCAGGATGACCAGGAAGCTATTATTGACGAAATCGCTAAAAAAATTGCCGATGACGTCAAAGCATATCCAGATCCCAAAACATTACTCTAATGTATTGCAAACTATAAACTGCAAACAAAAAGGCTTGCCGCTTCGTGCGGCAGCCTTTTTTTGTAAGGAAATGCCGATAAAAGTATGGTATAATATTTAATATACGGTAAAAGGAGGTCATATAGATGATTATTCGTGATGACAGTGCCAAAAGCGGCGATCCGCATACACAAAACAAAGCGAAAAGCAATGGAGAAGAACTGCATATTGATTTAGGCCGTACCATGACGGAAGAAGAAGAAAAAATATTTGCAAAACTTAAAGAAGGACTGCATTTATAATGCATGTGCTGTAACAGATAACCGCATGAAAAGGTTTATAACGTTCCCAAACGTTAGATTTTTATTTCCGAGCAGCTGAATAGGTTGTTCGGATTTTTTTTGTACAATAAAGAACGTATGTTTGAAATATAACAGGCAGTATGGTATGATAAGAAGAAAAACGGAGGTGATTGCCATGGATTGGGACGTCATAACGAAGAAATTATCTATTTTGAGCGATGCTGCTAAGTATGATGTATCCTGCTCGTCAAGCGGCAGCAGGCGGGCCAATGAAACGGGCGGTATTGGCAATGGGGCCTACAGCGGCATTTGCCATACGTGGTCGGCCGACGGCCGCTGCGTGTCCTTGTTAAAAATTTTGATGACTAATTATTGTATTTATGATTGTACCTATTGTGTGAATCGCTGCAATCATGAAACACCCAGAGCGATACTGTCTCCGGAAGAGATTGCTGATTTGACGATTGCTTTTTATCGAAGAAACTATATTGAAGGATTGTTTTTAAGCTCTGGTGTATACCGCAGTCCCGATGAAACGACAGAGCTGTTGATTAAAACGGCGAAAATTTTACGAGAAGAGAAAAAATTTAACGGATATATTCACATGAAAGGCATTCCCGGTACAGACAACAGGCTCGTTCAGGAATTGGGCAGATATGTGGACCGAATGAGCGTCAATATTGAACTGCCGTCTTCTCGCAGCCTAAAAATACTGGCGCCGCAGAAAACAAAAGAAACGATTCTCATGCCCATGCGTGAAATTCGCAGCGGCATTGCAGAACGGCGAGAAAATCGCAGGAAAAGCAAAAAAGCCCCGTCATTTGTGCCGGCAGGCCAGACGACACAGCTGATTATTGGAGCTACACCGGACAGCGACCGGACGATACTGCATCTCAGTGAAGCCTTATATCAAAAGGTAAATCTAAAGCGAGTGTATTATTCTGCCTATGTGCCAGTGATGACCGGAAAAAATTTGCCGACGCTTGCCAAGCCGCCGTTATTGCGGGAACACCGTTTATATCAAGCGGACTGGCTGCTGCGGTTTTATCAATTTTCAGCAGATGAAATCTTGACGGATGCTTCGCCTAATTTTGATTTGCAGCTAGATCCTAAGGCGTGCTGGGCTTTGCGCCACCCGGAAGTATTTCCCGTTGAAGTCAACAGGGCATCGTATCATATGCTACTGCGTGTTCCTGGGATTGGCGTTACGTCTGCTAAACGTATTTGTGCAGCCCGCAGGCAGGCCTTTTTGTCCTATGACAGTCTGCGGCGGTTGGGAATTGTGATGAAGCGCGCCAAATATTTTATTACCTGCAAGGGAAAATTTTATGGAGAATCTTTACGGCCGGAAGCCATTCGCAGCCGGCTGGTGCTGAGAGAACAGCAACGCTTATATGAAATGCCCAACTTGTTTGATACAGGGGGACAGTCATGATTTATACATACGATGCTACCTTTTTTGGCTTTTTATCCGCCGTGTTTGATGGTTGGCATGACGGCATACAGCAAATAGAAGATATACATACTGTATCGGAGCCGTCTTTGTTTGGCGGCGAACGGTTTGTGTATACAGAAGAAGGAAAGGCTCGCCGTATTTTGGACAGCCTGCAGGAAAAATGCGGTGCTAAAACGGCTCATTTTTTGTACTATGCATTTTTGGCAGAACAGCCGCAGCGGGAAATGAAGATGCTGCAGTATTTGCGGCAGGCCTTTCGGCTGCAGCATGATTTTTTGTATCATCTGCATGAACCGGCCATTTGGGAAATTCGGCAGTGGGCCAGAAAAAGCGGCAATGAACGGCATAAATTGCTGGGGCTGGTGCGGTTTCGTGAATTATCGGACGGCATGCTGTATTGTCCGATTGCACCGACGTGTTGCGTCGTTCCCGTCATGGCCCCTCATTTTGCCAAACGATTAACCAGCGAGCGTTGGGTGATTCATGATACCAAACGGCATCTGGGCGTATATTATGACAGCCGGAAGCTGACAATTGTAGAAATTCCCCAAACAAGGTATCACATAGATACGTCAGACGAGGAAGCAGGGTTTGCCGCATTATGGCAGCAGTATTATCAAACCATTGCGATTGAAGAACGGCGAAATGAAACAGTGCGCCGTTCTTTCCTGCCTAAAAAATATTGGTCCTCTTTGATTGAAATGAAAAATGGCGGGGATAAGCTGTAAATCGCCAAATAAACTATTTCTTTTTCTTGGCACTTGTTATATAATAGCAATATTGGATTATTGATAGGAAAGGTTGGAAGCCATTGAAACCTGTCTTAGTAAAAGTAGAAAGTGTCCAACGGAACGAAGAGGGACAAGAACTAAAAGTGGAACTTGTTTCTGAAGGAAAATTTTATATCAAAGAACAGACGCAGTATATTGTGTACGAAGAAAGTGAATTGACCGATATGAAAGGCGTGACGACCGTCATCAAAATATTGCCGGACGGCGCGGTCATGCTGCTGCGGTTGGGAAAAGTACATCAGCGGCAGGAATATCGCAAGGGAAAAGTTTCTCGCTCAAAATATACAACAGCTATGGGAGAATTTATCGTTACGATCAAGACCTATGAATGCAGTGTACAGCTTGAAGACGGCATCGGTAGAATTCAGCTTGGCTATGATGTGAATCTGGAAGATATTGGTTCCAATTATACACAATTGACGATAACAGTGCAGGAGGATCACGGTAATGGAAATGAAAGAATTATTGAAACAGGGCATTGCTGAGGCTTTGGAAAAAGCTGTGAAAGCAGGGTCTCTTCCGGAAGGCAGCTATCCGCAGATTAATCTGGAAGTACCACCTCAAAAAGAATTTGGTGATTTTGCAAGTAATATTGCGATGCAGTCCGCTCGTGTAGCCCATAAAGCGCCGAAATTGATTGCCCAGGCGATTGTGGACCAAATGCAGTATTCTTGGCTGGATCGTGCAGAAATCGCCGGTGCCGGATTCATTAATTTTTTCTTGAAGCATGGTGTTATTTATGATACATTAAAGAACATTTTGGCAGCAGGTGCTGATTATGGCAACGTACCATGCCGTCAGGATGATACCGTGCAGGTCGAATATGTCAGCGCCAATCCGACAGGTCCGCTTCACGTCGGACATGGACGGGGGGCTGCATACGGCAGTGCGCTTGTCAACTTGCTTCGTGCAGCCGGATATAATGTACAGGCTGAATATTATATCAATGATGCTGGCAATCAGATGAATAATTTGGCGATTTCCGTCAATGCCCGGTATTTGGAGCTGCTTGGCAAACCATCAGAAATTCCGGAAAATGGCTATCATGGACATGATATTATTGAAACTGCGCAGGCTATTATTGACCAGGACGGGGATAAATATCTCAACATGCCGGAAACAGAACGGCTGGAAATTTTTAAAGACCGTGCGTATGCAGAAAAATTAAAGGCATTGAAACGGGATTTGGCCCATTTCAATGTACATTATGATAATTGGTTCAGTGAACGGACGCTCCATCCGGATGCCGTACAGGCTGCCTGCAAGGTACTGCAGGAACGCGGCAAAATTTATGAGAAAGACGGCGCATTGTGGCTGAAATCGACAGACTATGGCGACGATAAAGACCGTGTAGTTATCCGCGACAATGGTGTACCAACCTATTTGGCTGCCGATATTGCCTATCATAAAAATAAATACGACCGTGGGTTTAAATCGTTAATCAATATTTGGGGCGCCGACCATCATGGATATGTTGCGCGTGTTAAAGCTGCGATTGCCGCACTGGGATACGACCCCAGCCAATTAGAAGTATTACTGCTGCAGATGGTCAGCCTGTTCCGTGACGGCAAGCCTGTCAAAATGTCCAAACGGACAGGTCAGGCTATTACGCTGAATGAACTGATTGAAGAAGTAGGAACGGATGCGGCTCGGTATTTCTTTATTATGCGGTCTTTAGATACGCAGCTGGATTTTGATTTGGATTTGGCTAAATCACACAGCAATGAAAATCCGGTATATTATATTCAATATGCCCATGCTCGTATTTACAGCATTTACCGCCAGGCCAAAGAAGCCGGCGTCAATCTTGACATGGACTGGTCTGATGTGCACTGGGATACGTTGAAAGATGAACAAGAATTGGAATTGATTAAGAAAATGGCAGCTTTTCCGGAAGAAGTTCAGCGGGCTGCCCGTGAACGGGCTCCGCACCGCATTGCGCACTATGTATATGAATTGGCAGGACTTTTCCATACATTTTATAATCACTGCCGTATTATCCAGGAAGATAAAGAACTGGAAAAAGCTCGCTTGGCATTGGTTACGGCTGTTCGCATTACGATTGCCAACAGTTTGGCAATTTTAGGGGTTTCTGCTCCTGAAAAAATGTAATATAATAACAATAAGCTTACTATAGAATCAATATAATTGGATGATATGAGCAGAGGCTCAGCAGGGAGGAATTATGGCTAAATACATATTTGTTACAGGCGGGGTTGTGTCTTCATTAGGTAAAGGTATTACAGCAGCAGCATTAGGCCGTTTGCTGAAAAATCGCGGGTTTAAAGTTACGATTCAAAAATTTGACCCATACATCAACGTAGACCCTGGTACGATGAGTCCGTATCAGCACGGTGAAGTCTTTGTTACCGACGACGGTACAGAAACAGATTTGGATTTAGGTCATTACGAACGTTTTATTGATATTAACTTAGGGAAAAACTCCAATGTTACTACTGGTAAAATTTACTGGTCCGTCTTGCAGAAAGAACGCCGCGGTGATTATCTGGGACACACCGTACAGGTTATTCCTCACATTACCAACGAAATCAAAAACCGCGTATATCGTGTAGGCGATGATGATAATGCCGATGTTGTTATTACGGAAATCGGCGGTACGGTTGGCGATATTGAAAGCCTGCCGTTCTTGGAAGCCATTCGCCAGATAAAAAAAGAAGTAGGCCGCAATGATGTTTTGTATATCCATGTTACGCTCGTACCGTATATTGGCGCTGCCGGCGAATTGAAAACGAAACCGACGCAGCACAGTGTCAAAGAACTGCGCAGCATTGGCATTCAGCCGGATATCATCGTTTGCCGTACAGAACGTCCTCTTTCGGATGAAATGAAGGAAAAATTGGCTTTGTTCTGTGATATTGACAAAGAAGCTGTTATTGAAAACAAAACGTTAAACAGCATTTATGAAGTACCACTTCTCCTCTCGGAAGAAGGCATGGATAAAATCGTCTTGGATAAATTAGATTTGCCGGATAAACCATGCGATATGGAAGCTTGGAAAAAGATGGTAGATGATATTTACCATACAGAAAACGATTTGGACATTGCCCTTGTCGGCAAATATGTTGCACTCCATGATGCGTATCTCAGTGTAGCAGAAGCATTGAATCATGCTGGCATTGCATATAAAACAAAAGTCCATATTCATTGGATTGATTCAGAAACATTGGAAGATCCCAACGTATCCATGGACGACGTATTTAAAGGCATTGACGGCATCGTTGTTCCGGGCGGTTTTGGCAATCGCGGTGTCGAAGGCAAAATCCGTGCCGTTCAGTATGCCCGTGAACACAAGGTACCGTACCTTGGCTTATGCCTGGGGATGCAGTGTGCCGTTATGGAATTTGCCCGTCACGTCGTTGGTTTGGAAGGAGCTACTTCTTCTGAATTTAATGAAGATGCCAAATTCCCGGTTATTGATTTGATGCCGGATCAGGTAGATGTATCTGATAAAGGCGGTACGATGCGGCTGGGACTGTACCCGTGCAAACTGGTAGAAGGCACCAAAGCGCATGAAGTATATGGCACGAACCTCATTTATGAACGTCATCGTCATCGTTGGGAATTCAACAACAAATATCGTACGGAAATGGTAAATGCAGGCTTGGTTCTTTCCGGTACTTCACCAGATGACCGTTTGGTAGAAATCGTTGAATTGAAAGATCATCCATGGTTTGTCGGCTGCCAATTCCATCCGGAATTTAAATCTCGTCCGACAAAAGCCCATCCGCTCTTTAAAGGATTAATTAAAACTGCGTTAGATTTAAAAAACAATAAATAATGACATAAAAATAAATTAAAAATAAGCCAGAGATTCGTTGCGAAGAGAGTCTCTGGTTTTTATTATGTGTAAAATGCAAAGAAAGCATGTGATAAATAGTACAGAGTTTCTGCGGATTTCCACAAAAAATCAGAGATATGATGTATGTGAAAATGATATAAATATTTTTTTTATACATAAAACGATGAACCTAGTAAAAAACACCTCTTTGGTAGAATTTTTGTAAAGCACGTAAATACGCTGTTTTGAATATTTATTGAATTTTTTCATTTTTTTTAGTCGTGTGCAATATGCATAAGACCTACTAAAAAATCAGATATATAGCCGTTATTGCTATAATTTTCACATTGAATATTATCATACTTGATGATATAATATAGGCGATTGAAAGTAAGCTTCGGCAACGAAAACAATCTTTCTTTCGCAAGTTTTATCATGCAGTCGGCTCATGTGAATTTTGGCATTATACCGAATAAAGCGGATGGGCCGGCTGCATCGCATGCTTTTTTTGCGTGTGCAAAGAGCATGAAAGGAGCATACTCCTTGGAGAAACGATGGTGTGTAGTCGGAATCAAAAGTGTACGCGTCTGCAATATTTAGTCTTTTATTAAAGACGGCTGTGGGCTGATAATATGGTAGACAGGTGCGCTTTTAGTATCGTATCTTTCAATTAGTTGCTTCATGTTTTTATTATTTTTCATTATATATTAATGAGGTGATTTTTGATGTTGAATACCTTTAAAAGAGGTGGGGTCCATCCTGACGATGGTAAAATCTATGCTAAAGATAAAGCGATAGAAACCCCGGCAGTACCGGCACAAGTAGTCATCCCGATGAGTCAGCATTTTGGTGCTCCTTGTACTCCGACCGTCAAGGTAGGCGATTTGGTAAAAAAAGGCCAGCTGATTGGGACCAGCGATGCATTTTTGCATGCTGATATTCATGCATCTACTTCCGGTAAGGTCATCAAAGTGGCTCCTATGCCGCACAACATGATGGTCAAATGCATGGCTGTTGTCATCCAGGCTGATGGCAAAGATGAATGGGCAGAAGGAATTCCAGAAGAACATGACTGGAAACAGCTCGATGCCAAAGAAATCATTGAACTGATTAAAAAAGCCGGCGTAGTTGGCTGCGGCGGTGCTACATTCCCTGCTCATGTAAAATTGGCTCCAAACAAACCTGTTGACACATTTATCGTCAATGGCGCTGAATGTGAACCGTATTTGACATGCGATTATCGTTCCATGGTTGAAAAAGAAACGACAGAAAAACTCGTTACAGGTGTTCAGATTTGCATGAAAGCATTAGGCGTTAAAAAAGGCTGCATCGGTATTGAAGATAACAAACCGGAAGCCATTAAGAATTTGACGGAAGCTTTCAAAGATATTCCGGAAGTAACGGTTGTTGCCTGCAAGACGAAATATCCGCAGGGCGCTGAAAAAATGATGATTGAAGCCTGCACAGGCCGTCAGGTAGAACCGGGCGGACTTCCAATGGACGTAGGCTGCGTTGTCAGCAACGTAGGTACGGTTATCGCTATTACTGATGCTGTCTGCCATGGTATTCCGTTCATTGAACGTCTTACTACGGTTACAGGCGACTGCATCAAAGAACCGAAAAACTTACGGCTTCGTATTGGTACGACCTTCCAGGAAGCTATTGATTACTGCGGCGGCTTTACAACACAGCCGGATCGCGTAATCGGCGGCGGCCCGATGATGGGTCTGGCACAATATCAGCTCGATGTTCCTATTACAAAAGGTGCTTCCGGTATTTTGGCATTATCTCCGGAAAAATGCCAAGTTGGCGTAGAAGAACCTTGCATTCGCTGCGGTCGTTGCGTAGAAGCATGTCCGATGGGCCTCATCCCGAGCCAGCTCAGTATCTTCTCGTCCTGCCAGGCATGGGATAAATGCATGGAATACGGTGTTATGAACTGCGTTGAATGCGGCAGCTGCGTATACACCTGCCCGGCAAAACGCAATATTGTCCAGTATATCCGTAACGCAAAAGCGCAGGTTAAGGCTATTCAGAGAGCTGCTCAAGAAAAAGCCGCTGCTAAAAAAGCGTAAGAACTAATGGAAGAAGGGATATCATGAGTCCAGAAGCTAAAGGACAAACTATAGGAAAGGATGCTAAAGACATGCAGGAATTAAAACTTACTGTATCATCTTCACCGCATGTTCGCTGCAATGAAACAATTCCTAAAATTATGTGGAGTGTTGTCGCAGCTCTCGTGCCTGCTGCAGCATTTGGCGTATATTACTTCGGTATGAATGCGCTTGCCAATATCGTCGTAGCAATTGTTTCTGCAGTTGTTTTCGAATTTTTATGGGAAAAAATGATGCATAAAAAGATTACCATCAAAGATGGTTCTGCCGTCATCACTGGCCTTTTGATGGCTATGTGCTGCCCGCCGACCCTTCCGTGGTGGATGAGCATCGTTGGTTCCTTCTTGGCTATTGTCGTCTGTAAACAAGCTATGGGCGGCTTGGGTGCCAACCTCTTTAACCCGGCTCACGTTGGCCGTGCCGGCTTGATGGTTTCCTGGCCTGTTGCTATGACTACTTGGACACAGCTCAACGGTACTGTTGTTGATGGCGTTGCCGGTGCTACACCGCTGAATGTCTTCAAACACGGCGGTACAGATGCGTTGTTCCAACTCTTTGGCACCAATGACTGGGGTACCATTTACCAAAACCTCTTCATCGGTACACGTAACGGTTCCTTAGGTGAAACCTCTACGGTACTTTTGATTCTCGGCGGCTTATATCTTATTTATAAGGGCTATGTAAATTGGCAGGTTCCTGTTATCATGATTGCTACAGTTGGTGTTCTCATGGGCATTGGCTACGGCCCGAATGTTGCTTTGTTTGAAATGATGGCCGGCGGCTTAATCATCGGCGCATTCTTCATGGCAACAGATATGGTTACAGCTCCGATTACCTTAAAAGGTCAGATGATTTTTGCTTTAGGTTGCGGCATTATTACCGTATTGATTCGTATCCTTGGCGGTTATCCGGAAGGTGTCTGCTACTCTATCTTGCTCATGAACGCATTGACACCGCTCATTGACCGTTTGGTTAAACCTAAAGTCTTTGGTGAAGTAAAGACAAAGGGGGCTAAATAAAATGGCAGAAAAACATGAAGGCGGCATTGTCCATGTCGCAATGAACCTTGTCCTTACTTGTCTTGTTTCCGGTTGTATTATTGGTGCCGTAGCATTTATTACAGTCCCGACAGCCCATGAAAAAGCGGAACAAATGAAACAAGAATCTATGAAGACATTGGTTCCAGATGCTGATAAATTCGTAGAAGTTCAAGGCGAAAAAGATACATTCATCGCTGAAAAAGGCGGTCAAAAAATTGCCTACATTATCCCGACGGCTCCGAAAGGATACGGCGGCCCGATTAAGCTGCTGACAGCTGTATCGACTGACGGCACAGTATTGGACTACACCGTATTGGAAGCAAACGAAACACCGGGCCTTGGTGATAAAGGCGCAAAATCTCCGTTTAAAGATCAGTTCAAAGGCAAGAAATTAGACAACTTGGTAGTTACTAAAGAACATGGCGTAAAAGATAAGATTCAGGCTATGACTGGTGCCACCATTTCTTCTCGTGCCTTTACCGCTGGTGTTAAAGAAGCTGTTGAAAAAGCAGCACAGATGGGGGGTAAATAATAATGAGTCTTTGGAAAGTATTTACTAGAGGCATTATTGAAGAAAACCCATACTTCGTCTTGGCATTGAGCTTGTGCCCTGGCCTTGCTGTTACAACAAGTGTTGTCAATGGTTTGACCATGGGGTTGACTGTATGGTTCGTTATTACCTCAAACAACGTAGTTGTTTCTATTATTCGTAAATTAATCAACAAAAAAGTACGTGTACCTGTATATATTACATGTATTGCTACTATCGTAACATGTGTACAGCTGTTCTTACAGGCATATGCACCGGATTTGTACAAAGCCCTCGGCGTATATCTCGACTTGGTCGTTGTATTTGCTATCATCTTGGCTCGTGCTGAATCTGTTGCATCTAAGAATGGTATTGTCGTATCCTTCCTCGACGGCATGGGCATGGGCATTGGCTTTACGATTGCTATGCTTGTTATTTCCGTCGTTCGTGAAGTATTGGGCAATGGCACATTGCTCGGCGTTGACCTCTTTGGTCCGTCCTTCCAGCCGGCACTTATCATGGCATTGCCGCCAGGAGCATTTATGCTTATCGGCTTCATGATGGCTGGTCTTAAAATGTGGAATGAATCTCGCGAAAAAGCAAAACAACTGAAAGGGAGTGAAGGATAATGGAATACTTTACGCTGTTCGTCGGGGCAGTACTCGTTAACAACTTCGTATTGACCAAGTTCCTCGGCCTGTGTATCTTCTTTGGTGTATCCAAAAACCTGAACGCTTCTGTAGGTATGGGCTTTGCTGTAACTTCCGTCCTCACAATGAGTACTGTACTTGCATGGTTGCTGTATAACTTTGTATTAGTACCCCTTGATTTGACATTCCTCCGTACGATTTCTTTCGTTGTCTTAATCGCAAGTTTCGTACAGTTGTTGGAAATCGTCATCAAAAAAATGTCTCCGACATTATATAACATGTGGGGCATTTACCTCATGCTTATCGCTACGAACTGTATCGTACTGTCCGTACCGGTAATCAGTATTACAAACAATTATAATTTCCTTGAAAACCTCGTATTTGCCGTTGGCTCCGGTTTGGGCTTTGCTGTAGCTTTGATCTTGATGGCAAGCTGCCGTGAAAAATTGGACTATGCGGATGTTCCCCATGCTTTGAAAGGAACACCAATTGCCTTTATCGTTGCCGGTATGTTAGCCTTGGCATTCCTTGGTTTCTCCGGTATGATATAACGCAAAGGAGTTGGAAGTAATATCATGGATATGAATATGACGCAAATAGCAATTTCTGTAGTTGCTGTCATGGTCGGCATCGGTATCGTCTTCGGCTTTATCCTTGCACTCG
>CAVKOP010000009.1:0-526 GCA_963657835.1 Lachnospiraceae bacterium
TCGATTCTTACATTGTTCAGTTTTCAAAGGTCATCGCCGTCTTGCGACGACTTGTTTATTTTAACAGACTCATTTGAGTTTGTCAAGAACTTTTTTGCATTTCTTTTAGTTGAAACGCTCCGTCATTCACAAAACAATTGCAGCATTTCATTTGCCGCATCATTGCTCTGTTTCCTGACGACTTGCTTAGTATATCGCAACACGCGTAAAATGTCAAGCTATTTATTTGTAAAAAATATTACAAAGGCAAAACAATCGTTTAACGCCAAACCTTCTTTACCAAAAGGCATCACAATCCGTTTGCTGAACGCCCTGTTGTCTTTTCATTAATGCGTTTGCAACATGACATATAGCATAATGTATAAAAAAAGAAGAGAAAGCCATTCGGCCTGCTCTTCTTTCTTATTCTTCATATTCTTTACTTTTTAAACAAGCTGTCTTGTGCAGCTTCTTCTTCGCCTTCAATCGTTATCGTATCCAAAGCAGCTACTTTATCGTCGCCTTCTAGTTTTTGAATCTTGACACC
>CAVKOP010000009.1:536-23669 GCA_963657835.1 Lachnospiraceae bacterium
CCAGAGGTATTTCTGCCTTTTTTGATGCCAATGCTTTCGATATCTGTGCGAATTACAATACCATTCGTCGTAATAACCATTAATTCCTGGTTTTCATGTACAACTTCTACGCCAACAATATCGCCGGTTTTCGGTGTAATTTTAAAGTTCTTTACTCCTTTGCCGCCGCGGAGCTGAATCTTATACGCATCCATGTTGTTTCGTTTGCCAAAGCCTTCTTCGCTGACAGTAAGCACCTGGCAGTCCGGTTCCAAGACATCGGCTCCGATAACGCTGTCGCCATCGGCTAAGGAAATACCGCGAACACCACGCGTATTTCGTCCCATCGGGCGTACATCATTTTCATTAAAGCAAATAGCCATGCCTAACTTGGTTGCCAAAATGATACGCTGGTCCCCTTTTGTCAAGCGAACCTTGGCTAAATGATCGCCCTCCATTAAGGAAATGGCAATCAACCCGTTGCGGCGAACGTTTTTGAACTCGCTGAGTTCTGTTTTCTTGACCAGCCCTTTTTCCGTTGCCATGAAAAGATTCATCGTCGGATCGACCTGATCGAGGTCAATCAACGCATTTACTTTTTCGCCTTTAGCCAGCGGCAGAATATTAATCGTCGCAATTCCTTTCGAGTTGCGGCTGTTTGCTTCCGGAATTTCATAAGCTTTCAGCCGGTATACACGACCCAAATTCGTAAAGAACAATACGGTGTTTAATGCCGATGTATACAACAGATGGTTAACCGCATCCTCATCTTTGGTTCCCATGCCTTTGATGCCGCGGCCGCCTTTATTCTGCGTATGATATACGTTGGCATTAATCCGTTTGACATAGCCGCGCCGTGTCAGCGTCAAAACCATTCGTTCATTAGGAATCATATCTTCAATCGCAAAATCAGAGGCATCTGCAACAATTTGTGTCCGGCGTTCATCAGCAAATTTCTTTTTCGCATCCAAAAGTTCTGTTTTTACGATTTCCATAACCTTATGTTCATCAGCCAACACACCGCGCAAATAGGCAATGCGTTCTTCCAGGTCTTTATATTCCTGTTCAATTTTTTCACGTTCCAAGCCGGTCAGACGGCGCAGGCGCATGTCCAAAATAGCCGTCGCCTGTTTATCGCTCAAGCCAAAGCGGCTCATCAAAGCCTGTTTAGCCGCTTCATCTGTTGCCGATTCACGAATGGTCTTGATAACTTCATCAATATGGTCTAACGCAACCAGCAAGCCTTCCAAAATGTGAGCGCGGGCTAAGGCTTTATCCAATTCAAATTTACTGCGCCGTGTAATAACGCTCTTTTGATGGTCCAAATAATAATGAAGGACTTCTTTTAATGTCAAAACACGAGGATGTCCATCTACGAGAGCCAGCATAATAACGCCAAACGTTTCCTGCAGCTGCGTGTGTTTGTAGAGTTTGTTCAACACAATATCCGGATTGACATCGGCACGCAGTTCAACTACAATGCGCAAGCCTTTGCGGTCTGATTCATCGCGAAGCGCCGTAATGCCGTCAATTTCATGATTCCGCGACAATTCTGCAATTGATTCAATGACGCGGGCCTTATTGACTTGATACGGAATTTCCGTAACAACAATACGGTTTTTCCCTTTGTTCATCGGTTCAATCGTTGCGCAGGAACGCATTTTAATACTGCCTCGGCCTGTAGAGTACGCTTTGAGGATGCCGTCACGGCCCATAATTTTAGCGCCCGTCGGGAAATCAGGTCCTTTAATTTTTGTCATGATTTCATCCAGACTTGCTTCTGGATTATCAATCAACAAAACGCAGCCGTCAATTACTTCGCCAAGATTATGCGGCGGAATATTCGTAGCCATGCCGACAGCAATCCCGGCAGAGCCATTGACCAATAAGTTTGGAATCTTAGATGGCAATACAACAGGTTCCTGCAGCGAACCATCATAGTTAGGCATAAAATCAACGGTGTCTTTGTCTATATCTTCCAGCATTTCTCCCGTGATTTTGGCCATACGCACTTCAGTATAACGCATAGCTGCCGCAGAGTCGCCATCGACGGAACCAAAGTTGCCGTGACCGTCGACAAGAGGATAACGCGTGGAGAAATCCTGAGCCAGGCGGACTGTTGCATCATATACAGAGCTGTCACCATGAGGATGATATTTACCTAATACTTCCCCAACGATACGCGCTGACTTTTTATACGGTTTATTCGGTGTCATGCCTGCTTCATGCATAGCATACAAAATACGGCGATGTACTGGTTTCAGCCCATCACGCACATCCGGCAAGGCACGGGTAATGATAACGCTCATCGCATAGTCAATATACGATGTCTGCATTTCATTTTCCAGGCAGACCGGTAATATTTTATCTACTTGTTGTTCGTCCACAATTTCACCTCATATAAAAATTAAAAAACGACGCCCTTATATAGATATATATGAGCGCATACATGTATATTATAGCAAATTTTCGTCTTTTTTGATAGTTTTAGAGCAAAAATGCATACAGGACAGATGAAATAAAACAAGCAGCAGCATCTTTTCTTGCCATAGCCTATGCTCATTTTTTGATACGCTACTGTCGATTGATAATGCAGGCCGCTAATACTTTAGCTCTTTCAAACAACGACGCCGTATCAGCATATTCGCGTGGTGTATGATTATGTTCACCCTTGACCCCCATAGCACATATAGTAGGCACGCCTGCTAATACCGTATACGCTGAATCCGAACCGCCGCCAACCATCATGGCATGCGGCTTGGGAAGGCCCATTTCCTTATACGTTTCTTTGACTGTTTCAAAAAGCTTGTCTGTCGCTTCTGTTTGTTTCATCGGCGCAAATCCTGCCACCTTCTGCAGTGTGGTTTTCGTATCCGGGACATACTGCTTGGCCGCAATTTGCTGCAGTGTTCGTTGAATATCCTCCATATATTCCGGCTGTAAATACCTGACATCAATCTGAATCGAGGCCGTATCTGGTACAGCATTGACGACTGTGCCTCCCTGAATTAGGCCTACGTTGAACGTCGTTCCCTTATTCCAATCTGTTGCGTTTTGAATATCAATGACCTTATGGGCTATTTCCAAAACAGCGCTGCGTCCGCCTTTCGGATTATTGCCGGCATGCGCGCCAACTCCCTGTACGCTCATCGTATACACGGCGCTGCCTTTGCGCTGCACGACCAGTCCGTTGTCCAAAAAACCGGTTTCACAGTTAAATGCCGCCACAGCACCCTTTGCTTCTTCTTGTATACGGGCTGCGGCACAGGAGTGTTGATGAGCCGCTTCTTCATCACCGGCCAAAATCAATTTTATCGGTCTTGTTTGATAGCCGGCAGCCTGCAGTGCTTTTACTGCGTACAGCGCAATGACAAGGCCGCCTTTCATATCCAAAACGCCTGGGCCGTATGTTTTACCGTTTTGAATCGTAAACGGTCTTTCCCGTATCGTACCGTCAGGAAATACCGTATCCATATGGCCAAGCAGCAAAATAGGCGCACTGCCTGCCTTTCCCCAAGAAGATACGACCATATTGCCGGCGTGCGGCATTTCTATAATGCGAGTCTTCGCTCCCAAACGGTCCAGCTGGGCCTTTACGTTTTGCGCGACTGCATCTACGCCCGCTTTATGCTGTGAACCGCTTTCTATCTGAACCAACTTCCGCCACAAGGCCAGCATTTCTTCTTGATGGGCATCTATAAACTGCCATGCTGCTTTTTTCATCGTTTCCATGACCTGACTCTCCTTTGCAATACATTTTCATATACCATGTATTGTATGACCAATCTAAGAAAATGACAATGGCTACTCGAACACACTTGTACGCGGTTCCGCATCCTATACGGTATACTGCAAGGAATTACCGCATGAAGTGTTTCGTCATCATTACACTGTCCTTTTCTTCAAATGCTGTTGAAAATTTTAAGAAGATAGTTTCATCTTTTACGTTACTGCTGCAAACTATACGCTAAACCCGGCATGCAAAAAGGGGCTTGCCGCTTTTGTTGTGCGACAGCCCCTTTTTGTGAGGAGGGATTATTTATTCTTTTTTCGCTTCCTGTGTTTTGGCAATAATTTCATCCTGCAGTTTCTTAGGTACTTCTTCGTAATCAAAGAATGCCATGTTAAATGTACCTTTGCCCTGCGTCATGGAACGAAGGACTGTCACGTAGCCCTTCATTTCTGCCAACGGAACTTGTGCTTTAACGACAATAATGCCTTTACGGTTGCGGTGATGTTCCATACCCAAAATACGGCCGCGGCGACCGCTGAAATCGCCCATAACATCACCCATGTATTCTTCCGGCACCACTACATCGACACTGTAAATCGGTTCCAACAGCACCGGTTTGGCTTCCGGCACGCCCTTTTTCAGTGCTAATGCCGCAGCTACTTTAAATGCCATTTCAGAAGAATCAACGGAGTGATACGAGCCGTCTTTCAAGGTAACTTTTACATGAATCATAGGATACCCTGCCAGTAAACCTTTTTCTAACGTTTCTTTAACGCCTTTTTCAACAGCCGGGATATACTGCCGCGGTACAGCACCGCCAAAAATAGCATCAACAAACTCAAAGTCTTCGCCATTCTGCAGCGGTTCAATATCTAATATAACATGACCATATTGGCCATGACCGCCGCTTTGTTTTTTGTGTTTGCCTTCGGCTGTAGCCTTGCCTTTAATGGTTTCACGATATGGAATATAGACATCCTGCAATACTGCTTTAATGCCGTATTTTCGTTCCATTTTATTCATGATGTGATCCAGATGGACATCGCCCATGCAGTGAACGATAAGCTGTTTGCCTTCTACGCTTTTTTCTACTTGGCAGGTCGGATCTTCTTCGCTAATGCGCAGCAGCGCATTCATCAGTTTTTCTTCGTCGCCTTTCTTTTCCGGCACCATAGCTACCGTATGCAGCGGATTGGGGAATCGAATCGGATCGTAGACAATGGGAAAATCCGGTACGGCAAACGTGTCGCCGGTTCGTGCGTGCTGCAGTTTGGGCAATACGACTATATCGCCGGCCACCGCTTTGGTGACAGGTACTTGTTCTTTCCCTACCAACGTCAGCAGCTTGCCCAGTTTTTCTTCTTTATCCTGGCTGACATTATAGAGTTTGTCCCCTTCCTTCAATTCGCCGGAGAACACGCGGACGTAACTGAGTTTGCCGGCAAAGGGGTCAATAAGCGTTTTGAAAACAAAACCGGTAAACGGTTTATTCGGATATACGACGACAGGTTCTCCTGATTTTTTATCCGTTCCCATCATAACTTTCTGCGAAGCAGCCGGCATATACGTAATAATGCGGCGAAGCAATTCCGCCGTGCCAATATGATACGTCGCACTGCCGCACATAACCGGGCAGACGCGGCCTGTCAGCATCCCTTGGCGAAGTCCCTTGCGCAGTTCTTCAATCGTCAGTTCATCACCGTTAAGATATTTTTCCAAGAGTTCGTCATCGCCTTCAGCTGCCGCCTCCATGCACATTTCACGAACTTCACGGGCTTTGGCCATATATTCAGGCGGAACTTTGATTTCTTCACATTTACCGTCTTTCCATTCCCAGGCAATCATTTTGCAGACATCAATCATGCCGCGGAAATCTTTACCTTCTCCAATCGGAATCTGCAGAGGCATAATGGATTTGCCAAATACATCACGCATTTTTTTCAGGCAGCCGAAGAAATCTGCATGTTCTGCATCCATTTTGTTGACATACACCATACGGGGCAGATTCAATTCCACACCGTAGTCCCATGCCCGTTCCGTATCCATTTCGACGCCTGATTCAGCAGAAATGACAAGCAGAATGCCGTCACTGGCCCGAAGTGCAGCCCGCACTTCGCCGCAGAACTCAGAATACCCCGGCGTATCCAGGAAATTGAGTTTATATCCTTCCCATTCGCACGGCGCGATTCCCAGCTGAATCGTTACATTTCGTTTAATTTCTTCCGGTTCATAATCCATGATATGCTTGTTATCTTTGCCTACGCCAACAGCATCTACAGCGCCGCAGGCAAGGAGCAGCGATTCGACAACAGCCGTTTTGCCGGCGCCATCGTGCGAAAGTACTGCTACATTACGAATTTGCTCACTAGTATATTCTTTCATAAATAAATCGCCTCCTATAATCACGTTATTTATAAGATTCGTGACCAAGAGGCGATTCTCCTTTTTTTATTATGAGTTTTTTCTAAATCATCTATGAATTTTTCAAAATCAGCATGACCACAGTACAGATTCCATTTTTTATTTAGAAAGGGCTTTGCAGGCAAGCATGGCCATGAGTTCTACACCGATAGGCAGGCTGGCTTCATCAACGGCAAAATGGGCATTATGCAGGGGATGCATCTCCTGTCCCGGCTTAGTCGTTCCCAGCCAATAAAACCCGCCGTCGTATGCCTGCAGATAGCCGGAAAAATCCTCTGCCGTCATCGCCGGTTCGTGAATAGGAGCCAGTGCCTGCTTACCCAAACATGCTGCTGCCGTATCGGCAATAAACGCTGCCTGCTGCGGTGAATTGACAACAGCCGCATAGCCTCGTTCATACTGCAGTTCGCTCACCGTACCGTACATCAAATCCAGCCCTTTCAGCATGTTGCCCAAGCTGTTTGCTACCATGTCCTGCGCTTCTTGGTCATAAGTCCGGCAGGTTCCTTCCAATTCCACCGTGTCCGCTACAATATTATACCGCGTGCCGCCGCTGATGCGGCCAAACGTAAGGACAGCCGGATACAGCGGGTTAATCTGCCGGCTGATAATATCCTGGGCTGCTGTAATAAACTGTCCTGCCGCTACGACGGCATCAATCCCTTTATGAGGCATCGCAGCATGACTTGATTTGCCATGAATCACGACGCGTACATGGTCTGACGCCGCCATCATCGGACCCGCCTTAACGCCAATTTGTCCCGTTGGCAGATTAGGCCATACGTGCAGCCCGTAAATCGCATCAATGCCGTCCAAGACGCCGGATTGAACAATCGCTTTTGCGCCGCCTTGAGGCGATTTTTCTTCTGCAGGCTGGCAGACAAACAACACCGTCCCTGCCAACTCATCCTTTACTTCACGGAGAACACGCGCAGTCCCCAGCAAAATCGCCATATGGCCATCGTGACCGCAGGCATGCATCACTCCCGGATGACGAGATGCAAAAGGAAGTCCCGTTTCCTCTGCAATCGACAAGGCATCCATATCCGCCCGCAGTGCAATCGTCGGGCCGGGTCTGCCGCCTGTTAATCTGCCGATAACGGCATGCGTACCCGCCACATGTTCTTCTGTTTCTATGCCAAACTGCCGCAGCATCTGCGCCATATATGCCGCTGTTTCTACTTCTTCATTGGACAATTCCGGATTTTCATGAATATGCCGGCGCATGCTGCAAATCTCATCTGTATATTGTTTGACTAATGCTTTAATTGTGCTGCAAGATACCATATGTTAATTCCCCCTCTTGACATACCCTAAATTCTTTCAAAATATGCTTGATTATATCATAGTCCACTTTAAATTCCTAGGCCGTCTGCTTCGTTTACCTTTGAATCGTTCCCGATATCCCCCTTTTATTTTTTGCCAAGAAAGCTTATAATTTAAGATGAAATCTCAATCACAAAGGGAGGATACTCATGAAACCATTTGATATGGAACATAGTGCATGGGCTCGTTTTTCGCCGGAGGAACGAGGCCAAATGGAAGCATATAACGTAAATTACAGACATTTTTTGGATACGGCCCGCACAGAACGCCTGGCCAATAAAGAAATTCTCTGCCAAGCCAAAGAAGCCGGCTTTAAAGCATTGGACGAATATACATCGCTGCAGCCGGGCGATAAAGTCTACTGGGACCAAAAAGGAAAATCAGTCATTTTGGCAGTAATCGGCTCCAAGCCTATAACAGATGGCATGAAAATTGTCGGTTCGCATATTGACTGCCCTCGTCTGGACTTGAAAGCCATGCCTGTCGTTGAAAAAAATAAAATCGTTTACTTCAAGACTCATTATTATGGCGGTCTTTTAAAATATCAGTGGGTCTGCATGCCGCTGTCCCTTATCGGCGTCGTCTTTACTGCAGACGGCCGTCAAATTGATGTGTCTATCGGTGAAGATCCGGAAGATCCTGTTTTTTATATTAACGACCTGCTGCCCCATCTCGGCAAAGACCAAGCTGCCAAAAAACTGACGGAAGCTATTACAGGGGAAATGCTCATGCCGATTGTCGGCACAAACAGTACGGAAGAAAAAACTAAACCGACCATTCTTTCCCTTTTGAAAGAAAAATACGGCATCGAAGAAGAAGATTTTGCCAGTGCAGAACTGGAAATCATTCCAGCACAAAAAAGCCGTGAAGTCGGACTGGACCGTTCCATGATTATGTCGCACGGTCACGATGACCGCGTTTGCTCGTACGGCAATCTGGCTGCTATTCTCGCAGCAGCTCCCGGCGAAAAAACGCAAGTAGCTCTTTTTGCCGATAAAGAAGAAATCGGTTCCGTTGGCAACACCGGCGTTCATTCTTCGTATTTTCTCGATTTTGCAGCAGAACTGTTGGCACTGCAGGGACAAACAGAAGAATTGTATCTTCGCCGCATGCTCCGCAGCAGTGAAGTCCTGTCTGCCGACGTCTGCGCAGCTCTCGATCCCGTATTCGCCAGTGCGTATGAAGAAAACAACGCAGCAAAACTTGGCTACGGCATCTGCCTTTGCAAATATACCGGTGCCCGCGGCAAATCAGGCAGCAATGATGCCAATGCCGAATTCTTAGCCAAAGTCCGCCAAATCTTCAACAGCAACAATGTGCCTTGGCAAATCGGTGAACTCGGCAAAGTAGACCAAGGCGGCGGCGGTACGATTGCGTATATCATGGCTGACTGGGGCTGTGATGTCGTCGACTGCGGCGTAGCTATGCTCAGCATGCACGCACCGCTGGAATTGGTAGCTAAAGCCGATGCATACAGCGGCTATTTAGCTTACAAAGCATTCTTTGAAAGCAAATAAATCGCGTGATATATACATAAAAATCACAAAAAGGCTGCAACAAAATGAGGTTTTTTAAATTCATTTTGTCGCAGCCTTTTGCTATATAAGTTCTAAATACATAGCAGCATTACGATTCATTTTCTTCAAACTTCAAACAAAAAACTTCAAACGTTTTAGTGTATACGGTTATCACAGCGGCATCATAACTATTGAACTCGATACGTTACGCTTTCTGCATTGCCTTTTTAGCCCATAATGCGTCCTGTAAAATAGGCCGTCCGACACCGATTAAATCGGCCGTTCCATCTGCCAACAGCCGATTGGCTTCTTTGATAGTCCGCACGCCGCCGGTGACCATGACAGGAATAGATACAGCCTGCTTGATCGCTTTAGCTGCTTCGCCAAAATATCCGGCTTCTTCATGGCCTTCACGCATATAGCCGCACATACCGCCGGAAATATCCAACAAGTCTATGCCTTCTTTTTCAAAAATTTTGGCTGCTGCCACGCCGTCGGCAATCGTGCTGCCGCCATCCATATAATCGCAGGCTCCCAAACGCAGTGCTACGGGGAAATCATTTCCTACAGCGCGACGCACAGCCCGAATGACCTCGACATGAAACCGAATGCGGTTTTCCAACGAATCGCAGCCGTATTCGCCATGCCGTTTATTCGTCAGGGGTGAATAAAACTGATTCAATAAATAGCCGTGCGCCGAATGAATTTCTACGCCGTCAAATCCAGCATAGCGGACGCGAATGGCTGCGTTGGCATATTTAGCAGTTAACACTGCTATTTCTTCTTTTGTCAATTCATGAGGACGTACGGCTTCACGGCTCCACGGATGATGAACCCAGGCCGCGCTGGGGCCTACCGGACCGCCGCCGATATCTTCTGTTTCTGCCGCAATGCCTGCATGATTGATTTGCACAAATACCTTGGTAGAGCCAGCTGCATGAATACTGCGGGCCAACTGCTGCAGGCCAAACACATCCGCATCTTCGCCAACAGATACTTGGTTGGGATTGGCTCGTCCCAATTTATCAATATAGCAATGTTCTGTAATAATCAGTCCCAAATAACCGCCCAAAGCTCTTTCACTATAATACTGGCACAAAGCACTGGGAACATTGCCGTTTTCAGACATACGCCGCGCCATAGGCGGCATTACCAAGCGATTCGACAACGATACGGATTGAATAGAAACAGCATCTGTAATCTGCATATATACCTCACCTCTTATTTATAATTATTTTCATTTTACTATATTTTCAACCGAAAAATCTACTATTATTTTTATTTTTTTAGCATTGACAATGTTCTTTCTATCCCTTATAATACAAGGCAATGCTTTAAGGGAGTAATCAGTACATCCTATATGTATAGTAGTATCGACATACTGGCGCAGTTCGCCCGGTGCTATTTGAAATGATGAGACTTAGAGGCAGTCTGTTGACTGTCGATAAGTCTCTTTTTTTATCGCTAATCCCTGCCATATCTGCAAAAAGGAGCCACTATCATGAATGCTTTGGAATTATTTATATTAGCTATTGGCTTGTCCATGGATGCCTTCGCCGTTTCTGTCTGCAAGGGGCTTTCGCTGGGCCGCATCAGCTGGAAACACATGTGCCTTGCCGGAGCCTGGTTTGGCGGATTTCAGTTTCTCATGCCTACGCTTGGCTATTATTTGGGAAATTTCTTTACGGAAATCATTACGTCGTACAACTACTGGATTGCTTTTATTCTTTTGACGCTCATTGGTGCCAATATGATTAAAGAATCCACGGAAGAAGGCGACTGTCCCGACGCGAATATGGCCATTCCGGCGATGTTCGCACTTGCCGTCGCTACGAGTATCGATGCCCTTGCTGTCGGCGTCACCTTTGCCTTTATGGACGTCGCCATTATTCCGGCTGCCGTTTCTATCGGCTGTGTGACCTTCTGCTGCTCAGCCATCGGCGTCAAAACAGGCAGTCTGTTTGGCTTGAAATATAAAACCAAAGCCGAACGCATCGGCGGCCTGGTATTAATTCTTTTAGGCCTGAAAATTCTCTTGGAAGGATTGGGCATACTGTAAACATCTATACCAACCATCCTGCACGCAGCAAAAGAGAGTACGCACCAGCATAACCTCGGTGCGTACTCTCTTTGTATATCCGCTCAAAAAGAAGACAGCATGACAAGTCGTATGCTTATCATGCTGTCTTGTATATACCTTATGGTTTGGAGACAATTTCTGCCTTAAAAACATTGATAACATCCGCATCCGGACAGCAGAACACGGCTGTTCCTTCCGGCTGGCCCGGTATAGTTCCGCCATACCGCAAAATATCGATATAGGGAAAAGCAGCATGCATCGCCATCGGGCAAAGTATCCCTCTATCCGTATCAAAGTCAAAGGTATCTCCTACACGATGACCGTGATGACAGCCACCTGTACCGATTTTTTTGATTAATGTCAATTTAATTTTTGGTCTTGCCATGACTATTCTCCTGTAATACCAAAAATTCGCTTGCCATTTTCCAGCGTAATCCGCTGTACGTCAGCCACATCCATATTGCGAAGACGGGCAATTTCTGCAGCTACGTACTGTACATAGGCTGGTTCATTGCGTTTTCCCCGATACGGCGGCGGCGTCAGATACGGGCAGTCCGTTTCAATAAGGATTCGGTCCATCGGAAGCTCACTGACAATCCGTTTGAGCTTCGTCGATTTAGGAAATACCATCGTACCGGTAAACCCTATATAAAATCCCATTTTAATGAGTTCTTCTGCCATTTCCAAGCTGCCGGAATAGCAGTGGAACACGCCGCGGATACCTTTGCCGTATTGGCGCAGAATATCCATGGTATCACCGTGAGCTTCTCTGTCATGAATATCAATCGGCACGTCCAATTCCACAGCCATCTGTACCTGTTTAATAAATACATCCTGCTGAATTTCATGAGACGGTTCAGGCCAATGATAGTCCAAGCCAACTTCACCAATGGCGACAACCTTGGGTTCTGTCTGAATCCATTGGCGAATCTGTTCAAACCCTTCCGGCGTTGCTGAAGCGGCTTCTTCCGGATGAATGCCGACGGCGGCATAAATCTGTTTGTATTGGTGTGTCATAGCAACGGATTCTGCCGATGTTTTAATATCCGTACCGGGACACATCATATAGGTCAAGCCTGTGGTAAAAGCTCGCTGCAGCATGGCTTCCCGGTCTGCTGCATAGGCTTCATCGTTGACATGGCAGTGTGTATCAAACAACATTAGCGTACCCGGCTTCCTGCAGGCATGCCGTCTGCACTGACGACTTGAAGCTTGTCGGCTCCATCAAGGGCAGCCAAAATCATGCCGTTTGATTCTACGCCGCAGAGTTTGACCGGCTTGAGATTGGTAACGACAACGACGCAGTGGCCAATCAAGTCATCTGGTGCATAGTGCTGTGAAATACCACTGACAATCTGGCGGGTTTCTGTTCCCAAATCGATTTGGAATTTCAACAACTTTTTGGCTTTTGGAATTTTTTCACACGCAATGACTTTCCCTACACGCAGATCGCATTTGGCAAAATCATCAATCGTGATTTCCGGTTTTGTCGGTTCTTTAGCAGCCGGGCAAGCCTGCGCTTCTTTCTTTTCTTCTTCGTTTTCAGCAATTTCTTCTTCCAAATCGTACCGCGGGAAAAGCGCATTGCCTTTGCAGACTTTTGTATTCGCCGGATAGTTGCCCCATACCTGTGCATCCTGAATGTTGGCTGCTGCAAAATCACCCAAGCCGAGCTGTTTCCACATTTCGGCTGCGCTGGCAGGCATAAACGGGCTGACCAAGGTTGCAATAATACGCATGGATTCAAGCAAATTGTACAGTACCGTCTGCAGCCGTTCTTTCTTGGCATCGTCTTTGGCCAAAACCCAAGGTGTCGTTTCGTCAATATATTTATTGCTGCGGCGAATCAGTGCCCAGACATCATTGATGGCATCATTAATTTTCATGTCATCCATGTACGTTTCAAAATCTTTGGCCGTCTTGACTGCACAGTCAGCCAAATCTGCGTCTACCGCTTCTTTTACTGACGGGCCGGCTGCCACGCCGCCTTCATATTTTTCTACCATGGCTAGCGTACGCTGCAGCAGGTTGCCCAAGTCGTTGGCCAGGTCAGAGTTGATACGTTTGATAAAAGACGGTAAAGAGAAGTTGCCGTCTTGTCCCAGGCGTACTTCTTTAAGAAGATAATAACGAAGCGCATCAGCACCATAGCGGTCAATCAGCGGAATCGGGTCGACGACGTTGCCAAGGGATTTACTCATTTTCGTGCCGTCCACAATAAGCCAGCCGTGTCCAAAAACCTTCTTCGGCAAAGGCAGACCGCAGCTCATGAGCATAATCGGCCAGATAATCGTATGGAAACGAACGATTTCTTTGCCAACGAGATGCAAATCTGCCGGCCAGAATTTTTTGAATTTTTCCGGATCGTCTATATAGCCGGCTGCTGTCAAATAGTTGGCTAAGGCATCAAACCATACGTATACAACATGTTTCGGATCCCAAGGCACTTTGATGCCCCAGTCAAAGGATGTACGGGATACGCACAAGTCTTCCAAACCGCTCTTAACGAAGGCAATCATTTCATTGCGCCGCGATTCCGGCTGAATGAAATCAGGATTTTCTTCAATGAATTTCAGCCAGCGGTCCGCGTATTTATTCATTTTTAAGAAATAAGCTTCTTCTTTAACCAATTCCAACGGACGGCCGCAGTCCGGGCAGATATGCTTTCCTTCCGGCAGCTTGTTTTCCGGCCAGAACGATTCACAAGGCGTACAGTACCAGCCTTTATATTCACCTTTGTAAATATCGCCGTTATCATAGGAAATCTGCATTAATTTCTGTACTACTTTTTCGTGGCGCGGCTGTGTCGTGCGAATAAAATCATCATTGGAAATATTTAATTTTTTCCAAAGCTGCTGGAAAAGGGCTACGATTTCATCAACATATTCAATCGGTGTCACCCCTTTGGCTTCAGCAGCACGCTGAATTTTCTGGCCATGTTCGTCAGAACCGGTCAGGAAAAATACATCATCGCCGCGCAGACGATGAAAACGAGCCAATGAATCGGCAATGGTTGTGCAATACGTGTGCCCAATGTGAAGTTTGGCACTTGGATAATAAATCGGGGTCGTGATGTAATACTTTTTCTTTTCAGACATGTGGTTTCCTCCTATACCGGCAAATGAGCCGGTTTATGATAACGTGAGCGCAGCCTGATACACACTGCGTTTGGGCACGCCGCACCGTCTGGCGACCATGCGGACAGCCTCTTTTTTATCTACGCCCTGGTCCATAAGTTCTTGAACCAAAGACGCATAATCAACGTTGCCGTCGGCAGCGGCTGGGTCTTCAGGCTCTGCTCCTGCAACGAGAATAACAAATTCGCCGCGCGTACCCTGAGCCGCCAGTTCATGCTGCAGCTGACTCAATGTCCCGCGCATATATTGTTCATATTTTTTAGTCAGTTCCCGGCAAAGGACGGCTTGTCTGTCACCGAGAACTGCCGTGATTTCAGTCAGTACATGTTGAATGCGGTGCGGCGCTTCATAGAAAATGAGCGTACCTTCATATTGCTTAATGCTTTCCAACACGGGCAGCCGATGTTTCTGCGTTTTCGGCAAAAATCCAATGAACGTAAACCGCGTCGTATCCATGCCGGAAGCAATCAGTCCGGTAAGGCCGGCATTGGGGCCCGGCAGCGGCACAACGGGAATGCCCGCTTCAATCGCCAAGCGTACCAAATCACTGCCTGGGTCACAAATCGCCGGCATGCCGGCATCGCTGACCAGGGCCAGCATCGTGCCTTCCTGCAGTTTTTGAATCAGCAGAGGGCCTTTTTCCGCTTTGTTGTGTTCATGATAACTGGTAAGCGGCGTATCAATCTCATAGGCAGACAACAGCTGCTTTGTATGACGTGTATCTTCTGCCGCAATGAGGTCCGCTTCCCGCAGACACCGCACTGTTCGATACGTAATATCTTCCAAATTGCCAATAGGCGTCGCACATAAGTATAAAGTTCCTTTTTGAAATACTTCTGCCATTATCTGCTCCTTGCCGGTTTCTTTTGAAAAACCGCTATGCTACATTTTTCCATATAACTGCAGTACGGCTTCACTGTACGAGCCGTCTGCCCGATGAACCATCAAAGGCGGCAGGATTTCCATACCCGTACTGCCGCCGCGAATCCCTTCGACGAGAAACAGCTTGGCTTTTTTGTCGGGGCGGCTGTGAACCATCTGTATGCACTTGGGCTCAATATCATGGGCACGCATGGCTTCCAATATATCTGTCAGTCGTTCCGTAATATGAACCATGCGAAAGCGGCCGTGGAACTTGAGTGCATACTGCACTGCCGTCAATACATCGTTCAAGGTAGCCGTTTCTTCATGTCTGGCTCGGCGTATCCCCTGTACAGCACTGTAAGCACCGCGGCTTTTTTCCCGATACGGGGGATTGGCATACACAGCGGCATAGGCGCCGCTGGCCGTCCAAGTTTTAATGCGGCGGTAATCCTGCTCCAAAATAGTAATGCAGTCGTTTTTGGCATTGAGTGATACGTTGCGCCGCGCAATGTCTGCCATGACCGGATTCAGTTCCACACCCGTAACCTGTCTGGCACCGCGCGCCGTCAATATCAAGGGAATGGCCGCCGTTCCTGTCCCCAAATCCAACGCCGGGCCATGGGGCACCCTGCCAAAATGAGCCAGCAGCACCGTATCCAGGGAAAAACAAAATTGGTCGTCGCGCTGAATGATTTTCATGCCGTCCAAGACCAAATCGTCGAGCCGTTCGTGCTCCCGCAGCTTAACCTTCATGTTCTGTTTCCGCGACATCCGACCAAGGTACATTGACATTGTGGCCTGATTCCAGTTGTACCTTGACGGTGTGGTCTTTCATATGAACGCGCAGTACCGTGCCGACGCCTTCATCGGTAATCACACGCTTGCCTACGACGGGCGGCTTTTGCTGTTCGCATTTCTGCTGACAGTTTTGGCATTTCAGTTCTCCTGATGTATACAAGGAGTTTTCATACCGCAGGCAGCACATCAGACGGCCGCAAATACCGGAAATTTTAGTCGGATTGAGGGACATGCCCTGACCTTTCGCCATGCGAATCGACACGGGCTTAAAATCTCCCAAAAACGTCGCGCAGCACAGCGGCCGGCCGCAGCAGCCAATACCGCCAATCATTTTGGCTTCATCACGCAGTCCGATTTGCCGCAATTCAATACGCGTCCGAAATACGGCGGCCAAATCGCGAACCAGTTCCCGAAAATCAATTCGCCCATCGGCCGTAAAAAAGAAAATAATTTTGCCCATGTCAAACGTATAATCGACATCGATGAGTTTCATTGGTAGTTTATGCTTGGCAATTTTTTCCAAACAGATGGAAAATGCCTTCTTTTCGCGTTCTTTATTTTTTTCTACTTGACGTACATCTTTGGCCGTTGCTTTGCGAATAATCGGCTTCAAAGGCTGTACTACTTCTGCAGAATCCACACTGCGCGGCGCAATAACGACAGAGCCGTACTCCATGCCGCGCGCTGTTTCTACAATGACGCCGTCGTTCAAATTCAAGGGAATTTCCGTAGGGTCAAAGTAATATATTTTACCGGCAGGTTTAAACCGTACACCTACAACTATCAACTAAATGCCTCCTTTTTGTGCTATGCATTGTATGCACACATAATCCCATACCAGACGCGTGTTGACATGACGCGTAATCGCCTCTATGCCTTCTTCTAAAATGTTCATCATATGAAAAATACCTGTATCCGTCCAGTAGGGCAGTACGTTCATCATATCCTGTTTATATGGCACGAGCCGTAAGAGCGATGCTTCCGCACCACTGCGCAGCACAGCCATATCTCTAAAACACAAGCCCAGTGAATGCAGTATCTCTTTGCTTTCTTCATCTGTATATTCACCGGACACAGACAGCCATTTGGCATACGGGCAGGCGTGAGTCGCCATAATATGCAAAAAATCCAAAGCTCGCTTGAATCCCTGCGCGCCAGTTCCCTGCAAATAGGCCAGCACCGTTTTGACAATGCCGTTTCCCCAAGCCACCGCCTCGGTATACCGGTCTGCCTCGCCGCCCTGCAGCTGTATCAGTCCCTGCAGCATTTCTTCATCGCTTACAGGCTCAAAGAGAATTTTTGCACAGCGGGAAACAATCGTCGGCAGCAATAAGGCCGGCTGGTCTGTAATCAATATAAAATAGACGCCTGTCGGCGGTTCTTCCAATATTTTCAGCATACGGTTGGCAAATTCTGCATTCATTGTTTCTACATGGTCAATGATGCATATACGCTTGCAGCCTGCTTTCCCTTGTAAAACCAGCTGACTCTGCAGCTGCCGAAACTGATCTACTTTGAGCATGGCGCCATTAGGAGCCAAATAGTAGCCGTCGTCTTTATCGGCAATGACAGGCATATCTGTTTTTTCATCTATCTGTACCTGGGCAAAGAGGGGCCGTCCAGCCATAGCCGAGGCAACGGCACATGCCATCATCGTCTTGCCGATACCGGCCGGCCCGGCAAAAATCATGGCATGCGGCATGCGGTCTTTTTGCAGCAGCCGCAGCAAGCGTTTTTTTATTTCCCGATGCCCAATAATCGCTTGAAAATACTGGGAATACATAGGCCGCCTCCTTTACCAAAAAAAAACACTCTAACTAATTTATTATAAAAAAAATCGGCAGTAAAGTCTAGTTTTACTGTCGATTTGCAGCCTTTCTTTTCTTTATTTGTAATATATAATTGCTATTTTTCTAATTTTTTCAGCTGCGCGGCAATCGTATCCTGAATTTCATCCATTTTGGCAAAACGCCGCCGATGCATGGCCCGCTTGGAAGGTTTCAATTCTTCCATCTTTTTGCGCTTTTCTGCAATCGGAATCTCATAAAATCGATTGTCATGCTGATAGATGGCTCCGCCGCATTCCTGCCAAAATGCATTCAAATCTACTTTTAGTTTTCTGTCGCGCCGATAGTGATTCATGGCATAATAGCCTTCATTGCTGACAGCATATATGTGTGTTACATCTAATGCTGCTGCCATGCAGCGCAGGCACCAAACGATGAGATTTTTGGTCCGATAGCCAAAAAATGCTTTTGTCAAGCCTTTAATAAACTCCCGGCCGCCGGCTAATCCCTGCAGCGCCCCGACATGAATGACCCGTTCCCCCGCATCGTTGATGCCAAAAGAAAACATAATCTGATATACATGCTTGCCATAGTCCCACCCAGTATGTTCCAAATCCAAGCTGTCATAAATCAGCTCAATCGATAAGCAGCCTTCTTTTTGCTGTCCTTCTCGAAACACTAAATATAATGTCAGCGGCTTGCCGTCATATTCATCCTGCCAAAGCAATATACGATGGCAGTCTACATACAACGTTTTTAATACATCAGGCCGGAATAGTTCTTCCATGACTTGAATATGCGCTTGAATCCGATTCTTTCGTTCTTCCGGCGTAGACCCTTTATAAAACACTTGACGCAGCGTCTGATCTACAAAATGAGGCGTGTGAAAAAACATGCTTCGTCTAAGCGCAGTTTGTGAAAAAAATCGGCACTGTTCCTGTAATGCCCGGTGTTTGAGCAAGCAGCGTACATAAAAAACCAGCAGCCGCCGGCGCGCCAACAGCGTGTCACACTGATATACATTGGTACCCAAATGCAGGCAATCCGTTAATCCTAATGGTTTCATCAGCTAGTTAAGTACCGTAAAAAGATACGGTACTACCTCTTTCTTTTCATTCTCAACGTTATCATAGTACCATATTTTCCACTGGTACTCAAGATAAATGCATTCGATATGTCAAGAAGATTAATACGGCAATGCATATCACAGCAGTATCTGCATCACCTGGTGATATACCTCTTCATGAATAGCTTGAACAGACCGCATTTCATCATGAAATGCACAGGAAATCCGCTGCCAATGATACTTTTCTGCCAAAACATCATAGGCTTCGTGACAACGCCGCAAAAAATTTTCATTGCCTTCGTGAATATCACCGGTCTGCCCGCCGGTTTTGCCAACACGCTGCGCCATCAGCCGTTCTGTTACGGCCAATGGTACATCCAATAGTATCACGCAGTCCGGCCTGGGCAGTCCCATTTTGTCAAACTCAAAATCTTCCAACCAGTCCAAATAGGCATGCTGCTGCAAGGGGTTATTTATTTTTATCATTTGATACAGCATGTTGCTCGTCGTATATCTGTCTGCTACGACAATGCCGCCTTCTGCCAAAAACTGCTTCCATTTCATTTGATACGAAGCAAAACGGTCTACAGCATAAAATGCGGAAGCTGCATAGGGATTGACAGCATCTGCTTCGCTGCCAAAATCACCGCGCAGATACATTTTTACCAACGCACTGGAATCGCTGTCATAATCAGGGAAACTGACAGCCCGGACAGCTTTTCCGTCCTGCTGCAGACGTTCGACAAGCAGCTTTGTCTGTGTCGCTTTGCCGCTGCCGTCGCCGCCTTCTATAATAATTAATTTGCCTTTCATAGCCTCACCTTTCCAATACACAAATCGTTTGCAACGTTCCATCAGCCGGTCCGTTAGGATGATATCCTTCAGCCAGCTTATCTTGTATATACGCCATGCATTCTTTGGTAATTACTTCACCGACACCAATGACGGGGATTCCCGGCGGATAAAATGTCACCGTTTCGGCAGCAACACGTCCTTCTGCTTCGGCAAAGGGAATAATTTCTCTGGCAGCTGTCCATGCGCTTCGCGGTGCTGCAGCTACCTGCGGCGTCGGCAGCGGCCGTTCTTGTACCGGTACAGCCATGCAGACTTCATGTGCCGCCGCAATATGCTGACAAGCCTGCAGCAAAGCCCGGACCGATTCTTCATCATCGCCCAATGTAATCAGTGCCAATACGTGATTTCCGGCTATCAATTCTACTTCAATACCCTGTGCCCGCAATGCCGCTTCAGCCGCTCTGCCGTCCAGTCCCAATCCGGAAAAATCAATCGTCACTTTCGTTTCATCAAAGCCGCCAACAGCCTCATACTGTATGATTTCCCGGCCAAATGAAAAAATGCCCGGAATCGCATTCAACTCTTGACGCAAATACCGCGCCAGCGCCACAGCGCGGCCCATGAGTTCCGTTCCATGCAGTGCAACTTGTTGTCTGGCACTGTCCAGCGATGCTAAAAACCAGTAATGCGGACTCGTTGACTGTACGACAGCCATGGCAGCACTCACCCGATCCAGCAGCGGAAATCCCTTACGGCAGTGCAGCATGGAAGTTTGTGTCAGGGAACCAATTAATTTATGCGTGCTCTGCGCCACACAGTCTGCACCACAGCACAATGCTTCGTCCGGTAAATCAGGATGAAATGGCAGGTGTGCCCCATGTGCTTCATCGACAAGGACAAATAATCCATGAGCATGGGCATATGCGGCCATTTCCGCCAACTTTCCAGCAATGCCGTCATACGTTGGATAAGTAAAAACAACGGCTTTGGCCTGCGGATGCGCCGTTATTGCCTGCTGCAAAGACAACAAATCCGGTCCCAATGACACTTGTTCCTTTTCAGCAAAGCGGCTTTCCATATACACCGGCACGGCTCCGCTCAAAATCAGGCCGCCTATGACGCTGCGGTGTGCTTCCCGGGGAATAATAATTTCATCACCGTCACGGCAGACAGCCAGTATCATCGCTTCTACGCAAGCCGTCGTACCATTGACAGAAAAAAATGTCTTTCCTGCCCCATACAGGTCCGCTGCCAAATCCATCGCTTCTTTAAGTGACGCTTCCGGCTGAAATAAATCATCCAATGCATACATGAGGCCCAAATCGCGCCGCAGTGCATCGCCAAAAATTTTCTTTTGATACGCAGAAATACCTTTCCCTAATTTATGTCCCGGCGTATGAAAGGGAACCATCCGGGCCTGGCAATAGGCTTCCAACGCTTCAACAAAAGGCGCTTGCTTCTGTTTTTCTTGATTCATAGTCCGCCCTCACCGTTTCGCCAAAAAATCTTCAAGCAATGCATAGCTTTTTCCATAGGCAAACTGCTTCATCCGCTGTAAAGACCGCTGCAATGAACCATGAATACGGTACGCTGCAAACTCATCCGGCGTTACCCAATGATAGGCAATATGTTCATCAGAAATAACAACCTGTTCCTTTTTAGCCTGAGCCGTAAAAATAACGCCGTTTAAAAACTGCCCGTCCTTCTTTTGATAGCTCCAAATGCCGGCAGGAGCTTCGATTTCAATATCCAGCCCTGTTTCTTCTTTGACTTCACGACGCAGCCCTGTTTCAAAATTTTCAGTAAACCGCAGACCGCCGCCGGGAAACTCCCAATGGTGCAGTCCTTCAGCATCATTTTTCTGCAGCAGCAACAGTTTTCCTTCAAAAAAAATCATTGCTTTTACACTTAATCCCATCAATACATTTGCTTCCTGCGCCATGATATGCCCCCATCTATGATTTATTCAAAAAGTTTAGTGCTATTATACCATATTCTATGCAGCAGCGGATACACAGACATTCTCTTTTGCGTATATTTTATAACGATACAGAATATCTTATATCTGTCCCATTTACGTCTGCCAATATATCTTGTAGAATGGAAGTACAGATTTTTTGAGGAGGTCTTACTTTATGTCTACTAAACGAGTTCTTGCTATACATGATATGTGTTCCTTTGGCCGCTGCTCTTTGACAGCCGCCATCCCTGTTATTTCAGCTATGGGATTTCAAGTCTGTCCATTTCCTACAGCCTTATTCAGCAATAATCTGACGTACGGTGATTTCACATTCTCTGACTTTACGCCGCATATGAAAGAATTTATGGATAAATGGACACAATTAGGATTTACTTACGATGCCATTTACAGCGGCTTTTTAGCAGATGCCGGCCAAATTGCCATCGTCGAAGAAGCCATCCAACGCTTCAGCAAACAAGACGGCTTAGTTGTCGTTGACCCGGCTATGGCAGATGACGGCAAATTATATCCTGTCTTTAAGCCTGATATCGTAACAGAAATGAAACATCTCATCAGCCACGCAACGGTTATTACACCAAACTTTACAGAAGCCTGCCTGCTTTTGGATATGCCGTATCCTGAAGACGCGCCGTCCACTAAAGTAACGAGACAGCTTTGCCAAAGCTTGAGTGCCAAAGGTCCGAAAAAAATCGTCATCACCAGCGTGCCTTCTACAGATGACACTATCAAAATTGTCAGCTACGATGACGCTACAGCATCGTATGACGAATGCTTAGTTTCCCGCATTCCCTTCAGCACCTGCGGTACAGGCGATTTGTTTACCAGTGTCCTTACCGGCTCCCTTCTCAGCGGCACACCACTGCATAATGCCGTACAAAAAGCGGCTGACTTCTTAGCCTACGCCCTTAACTATACCTATGCCGCCGGCTCCGATTACCGTGAAGGCGTGCAAGTCGAACCTTGCCTGGCTCATTTGATGGAAATGAAATAACAGACAATACATTTATAATACATTTTTACGCTAACAGCACAACGGAGTGATGACAAAACGTGAAATCAGATTGTCATCACTCCTTCAGCCTTTGCGATACATCTCAATATGTCAAAAATACCTTTTTTTCTGTAAGATTCGCCATATACTTTTCCGTACTACTTATTAGATTGCTTATATTTTTTGTGCTATATAACGTATTTTTTATTTAATAATTGTTGACAGTAAATTTTGATAATGTTATATTGTAGAAAACAGTTGTGCGTTATAACGTACAAAAAAATATAGTTGCTTTTAATCAAGGAGGAAATCACTATGTTGACTGAACGTATTCAAAAAGCAAAAGATGCATATGTTAATGATATGCCTTCCATTTCGTATGAAAGAGCACGTATTTGGACAGAATCATATAAAAAAACAGAAGGACAATCAGCTATTATTCGTCGCGCCAAAGCATTTAAAGCTGTCTGTGAACAGTTAGGAGTCCATATTTTTGAAGGCGAACTTATCGTAGGTGCTATTGGTGAATTTCGGAAATGTGGTATTTTAACTCCGGAATTTTCTTGGACCTGGGTTGATCGAGAAATGGACAACTTCTCAACTCGTGAACAAGATCCTTATCAAATGACTGCAGAACAAAGAGAATATGTACGTAAAA